>CAZRGU010000008.1:0-31087 GCA_964599705.1 uncultured Ectothiorhodospiraceae bacterium
CAGATGGATCGGCGACCGCAGCCGTGGATCGGTGAGAGATGCGGGCCAGCCCGGGCGCTGGAGCCGTCTCCGGTCCCGGTCCGCCCGCTCGAGGCGCTGCGACCGGCCTCGATGGAGTTCCTTCGCGCCTGCGGCCAGCCGTAGCGGCTCGCCCGCCACGAGCGGCGCCTGTATCTGGCCGGCGGACGGGCACCCGCCCCCGGCGAGCGCGGATACCCTTCCCGCCCTCCCGGCACGAGCCCGGGCGTGGAAACTTCCTCGAATTCCGGTAGTCTTATCCATAGAATCGCCTGGCACCAAGAGAAGAGAGGTCTAGAGCCCGTATGCGTACCATCCAGCCGACCGTTGTGCGAGCCCGCCCGCGCGAGAGCGCGCTCGCCACCAACAAGGTCCTGCGCAACACCTACGCCCTGCTCGCTGCGACCCTGCTGTTCAGCGCGCTGACCGCAGGCGTGGCGATGGTCGTGCGCATGCCGCCGCTCAACCCGCTGCTGACGCTGGGCGGCTACTTCCTGTTCCTGTTCCTGACCACGCGCTTCCGCAACAGCGCCATGGGCCTGGTCTGGATCTTCGCCCTGACCGGCTTCATGGGGATGACCCTCGGGCCGATCATCAGCATGTACCTGAAGGTCCTGCCCAACGGCAGCCAGGTGGTGATGATGGCCCTCGGCGGAACCGGGGCGATCTTCCTCGGCCTGTCCGGCTACGCGCTGGCCAGCCGCAAGGACTTCAGCTTCCTCGGCGGTTTCCTCACCGTCGGCATCCTGGTCGCCTTCCTCGGCGGGCTGGCGGCCTGGATCTTCGGCATCCCGACCCTGTCGCTGGCGGTCTCGGGGATGTTCGTGCTGCTGATGTCGGGGCTGATCCTGTTCCAGACCAGCGCCATCATCCACGGCGGCGAGACCAACTACATCATGGCGACGGTCACGCTCTACATCACCATCTACAACCTGTTCCTGTCGCTGCTCCAGATCCTCGGGATCTTCGGGGGCGACGAGTAGCCGGTTCCCCGGCCTGACCTCCCGGGACGAGCGCCCGGACCCCGCACGGGTCCGGGCGCTTTTCCTTGTCTGAGACCGCTCGCGCAGCCCCGGGGGGGCGAGGTCCCTGGGGGAGAGCCCGCCTTTTGCGCGCCCCGCGCTGGTCCCGGGCGGCGGGCTACGGCGGCGAGATCCGCTCGAGGCCGCCCATGTAGGGGCGGATCGCCTCGGGCACGCGAAAGCTGCCGTCGGCCTCCTGGAGATTCTCCATCAGCGCGATCAGGGTCCGCCCGACGGCCAGGCCGGAGCCGTTCAGGGTGTGCACCGGCTCGGGGCGGCCGGTGGCCGGGTTGCGCCAGCGGGCGCGCATGCGCCGCGCCTGGAAGGCCTCGCAGTTGCTGCACGAGGAGATCTCCCGGTAGCGGTTCTGGGCCGGCATCCAGACCTCGATGTCGTAGGTCTTGGCCGCCCCGAAGCCGATGTCGCCGGTGCACAGGGTGACCACCCGGTAGGGCAGCCCGAGGCGCTGGAGCACCGTCTCGGCGTGGCCGGTGAGCTCCTCGAGGGCCTGGTAGGAGCGCTCCGGGGAGACCACGTGGACCAGCTCGACCTTCTCGAACTGGTGCTGGCGCAGCATCCCCCGGGTGTCCTTGCCGTAGGAGCCGGCCTCGCTGCGGAAGCACGGCGTGTGGCAGACGTAGCGCAGCGGCAGCTCCTCGGGCTCGAACAGGCGCCCGCGGGCGAGGTTGGTGACCGGGACCTCGGCGGTCGGGATCAGGAACCAGTCGGGGCTCTCGAGGTGGAACAGGTCCTCGGCGAACTTGGGGAGCTGGCCGGTGCCCTGCAGGGTCTCGCGGTTGGCCAGGAACGGAACGTAGACCTCGGTGTAGCCGTGCTCGCCGGTGTGCAGATCGAGCATGAACTGGGTCAGGGCCCGCTGCATCCGCGCCAGCGCCCCGCTCAGGGTCACGAAGCGGCTGCCGGCCAGCCGCCCGGCGGCCTCGAAGTCCATCATCCCCAGGCGGGCGCCGAGGTCGGCGTGGTGGGCGGGGGTGAAGGCGAAGGCCGGCGGCTCGCCCCAGCGCCGCTCCTCGCGGTTGTCGGCCTCGCTCGCCCCCAGCGGCACGCTCTCGTGGGTGAGGTTGGGAACCTCGAGCAGGATCGCGTCGAGCTCGGCCTGGACCTCGGCGAGGCGCGCCTCGCTGGCCTTGAGTTCCTCGCCGAGCCGACCGACGTCGGCGAGCAGCGGCTCGATCGGCTCGCCACGAGCCTTGGCCTGCCCGATGGCCTTGGAACGGGCGTTGCGCTCGGCCTGCAGCTCCTGGGTGGCGACCTGGAAGCGCTTGCGCTCGGCCTCGAGGGCACGGAGCCGCTCGACGTCGAGCTCGAAGCCGCGCGCGGCCAGGCGCCGGGCGACTGCCTCGGGGTCCTTCCGGATCAGGGTCGGGTCGAGCATCTCCGTCTCCGCGCCGGCCAGCGGCCGGCCGTCAGTCCCTTGCTTGCTTGCGGCGATGGGCCTCGTCGAGCGCGCGCAGGTGCTCGAGGCGCTCCCGGATCCGCGACTCGAGGCCGCGGTCGGGCGGCGCATAATAGCGTCTTTCCTCCATCCCTTCAGGGAAGTAGCGTTCGCCGGCGGCGTAGGCCTCGGGCTCGTCGTGGGCGTGGCGGTAGCCCCTGCCGTGACCGAGCCCGCGCAGCAGCGCGGTCGGGGCGTTGCGCAGGTGCGCCGGCACCTCGAGCGAGCCGAGCTCGCGGGCGTCGCGCTGGGCCGCGCCGAAGGCCCGGTAGACAGCGTCGCTCTTGGGGGCGACGGCCAGGTAGACGGCGGCCTGGGCGATCGCCAGCTCGCCCTCCGGGGAGCCGAGCCGCTCGAAGGTGCTCCAGGCATCGAGACACAGGGCCAGGGCCCGCGGGTCGGCGTTGCCGACGTCCTCGCTGGCCACCCGCAGCAGCCGCCGGGCGATGTAGGCCGGGTCGCAGCCGCCGTCGAGCATCCGCGCCAGCCAGTACAGGGCGGCATCCGGGTCGGAGCCGCGAATCGACTTGTGCAGCGCCGAGATCTGGTCGTAGAAGACGTCGCCGCCGCGATCGAAGCGCCGCACGCCGCCGCCCTCCAGCACCCGGGCGACGAGCTCCGCGCCGAGCTCGGGCCCGCTGCCCTCGGCCTCGGCGAGGGCGCAGGCGAGCTCGAGCAGGTTGAGCGCCCGGCGCGCGTCGCCGTCGGCGCTGCGCGCCAGCGCGGCGCGCTCCTCGGGCGCGAGCCGGTAGCGCCCGCCGAGGCCGCGCTCGGGGTCGGCGAGCGCGGCCTCGAGGATGCGCTCGATGTCTTCGGCGGCGAGCGCCTCGAGGACGTAGACCCGGGCGCGCGAGAGCAGCGCGTTGTTGAGCGCGAAGGACGGGTTCTCGGTGGTCGCCCCGACCAGCACCACGGTGCCGTCCTCGATGTGCGGCAGGAAGGCGTCCTGCTGGGCCTTGTTGAAGCGGTGGACCTCGTCTACGAAGAGCACCACCGGCGGGGCCCCGCGGGCCCGCTCGCGCTCGGCCAGGGCGACCGCCTCGCGGATCTCCTTGACCCCGCTCAGCACCGCCGAGATGGCCACGAAGCGCGCCCCGACCGCCCCGGCGAGCATCCGCCCCAGCGTGGTCTTGCCGCTGCCCGGCGGGCCCCAGAAGATCAGCGAGTGGATCCGCCCGCTCTCGACGGCCACCCGCAGCGGCTTGCCCGGCCCGACCAGGTGGCGCTGGCCGCAGACTTCGTCGAGGGTGCGCGGGCGCATCCGGTCGGCGAGCGGACGGTCGCCCTCGCCGGCCCCAGGGGTCGCGAACAGGTCGTCCTGGCCCACCGCCCGGCGCTCAGCGATCCTCGATCAGATCGGTTCCGGGCGGCGGCGTGAACCGGAACAGCGCCGGGTCGAGCTCGAGGTTGCGCCGCACCCGCGCGAAGCGCAGCTCGGTGAGCTGGTTGAAGCCGTCGACCAGCTCCATCGCCGCGAGCGCCCCGTCGCGCAGCCCGACCCGGATCACCAGGAACCCGGCGTCGGCCGCGCGCGGGCGCAGCTCGACCCAGGCCAGCCCGCCGCGGGTCTCGACCTCGCGGATCGCGAAGGCCTCCTCGAGCGGCCGGTCCGAGACCAGCAGCAGCGCCGGGGTGCTGCCCAGCGCCTCGTCGAAGGGGCGCACGGTGACCTGCTCGAGCTCGGCGTCGTAGAACCAGACCCGCTTGCCGTCGCCGACGATGATCTGCCGGTCGGGGCTGCGGTACTCCCAGCGGAAGCGCCCCGGGCGGGCCAGGTAGATGGTCCCCTCGCTGCGCTCCACGGCGCGGAACGCCTCGTCGAGGACGGTCTGGCGGAAGCTCGCCTGGAAGGTGCGCAGGTCGGCCAGGAAGGCCTCGAGAGCGGCTCGTGGCCCCTCCCCGGCGGCGGCCGCCGCCGGCAGCGGAGCGGCGAGCAGCAGCGCCGCTGCGAGCGCCGCGATCCGCCCTGCCGCCCGCCGCCGCGCTCCCGCCACGCTCACTCCACGGCCGGCGGAGGGGGCGCGAGCACCTCGCGCGACCCGTTCGACTGGAGCGGTCCGACCACCCCGCTCGCCTCCATCTGCTCGAGCATCCTCGCGGCCCGGTTGTAGCCGATCTTGAGGCGCCGCTGGACCCCCGAGATCGAGGCCCGCCGGGTCTCGGTGACGATCCGCACCGCCTCGTCGTAGAGCGGATCGGCCTCGCCATCGCCGCCCTCCCCGGGGCCGCTGCCCGACAGGCTCTCGAGCCCGCCCTCGAGCACCTCCTCGAGGTAGCTCGGCGGGCCCTGACGCTTGAGCCGCTTGACCACCCGCTGGACCTCCTGGTCGGCAACGAAGGCGCCGTGGAAGCGGGTCGGGGTGGCCATGCCGGGGCCGATGTAGAGCATGTCGCCATGACCGAGCAGGTTCTCGGCGCCGATCTGGTCGAGGATGGTGCGCGAGTCGACCCGCGAGGAGACCTGGAAGGCGATCCGGCTCGGGATGTTGGCCTTGATCAGGCCGGTGATGACGTCGACCGAGGGGCGCTGGGTGGCGAGCACCAGGTGAATGCCCGAGGCGCGCGCCTTCTGGGCGAGGCGCGCGATCAGCTCCTCGACCTTCTTGCCGGTGACCATCATCAGGTCGGCGAGCTCGTCGACCACCACCACGATGAAGGGCAGCGCCTCGAGAGCCGGCGCCTCCTCGCCCTCGGCGCCGGTCGGCTCGAAGAGCGGGTCGCGCAGCGGCTCGCCGCGCTCGGCCGCCTCGCGAATCCTGCGGTTGTAGCCGCCGATGTTGCGCACCGCAAGCGCCGACATCAGCCGGTAGCGGCGCTCCATCTCGGCGACGCACCAGCGCAGGGCGTTGCTCGCCAGCTTCATGTCGGTGACCACCGGGGCGAGCAGGTGGGGGATGCCGTCGTAGACCGAGAGCTCGAGCATCTTCGGGTCGATCATGATCATGCGCACGGTCTGCGGCGTGTGGCGGTAGAGAAGGCTGAGGATCATCGCGTTGATGGCCACCGACTTGCCCGAGCCGGTGGTGCCGGCGACCAGCAGGTGGGGCATCGCCGCCAGGTTGACCACCGCCGGGCTGCCGCCAATGTCCTTGCCGAGCGCCAGCGGCAACGCCGCCTTGCTCTCGTCGTAGGCCGACGAGCGCAGGATCTCGCTGAGCCGCACCAGCTCCCGGGTCTCGTTGGGGATCTCGAGCCCGATCACCGACTTGCCGGGGATCACCTCGACGATGCGCACGCTGGTCGTCGACAGCGAGCGGGCCAAGTCCTTGGCCAGGTTGCTGACCCGGCTGACCTTGATGCCGGGGGCGAGCTGGAGCTCGAAGCGGGTGATCACCGGCCCCGGGTGGACGGCCACCACCTCGGCCTCGACCCCGAAGTCGGCGAGCTTGATCTCGACCTGGCGCGAGACCGCCTCGAGGGCCGCCGGGGCAAGCTGCGCGGCGCGTGGCTCGGGGGCGTCGAGCAGCGCCAGCGCCGGCAGCCCGCCGCCCTCTCCGGCCGGCTCCTCGAAGAGCGGCACCTGGCGCTCCTTCTCGACCCGCGCGCTCGGGGTGATCGGGCCGAGCTTGGGCTCGATCCGCGGCCCCTTCCCGGAGCGGCGCCGGCGGCTGGCCTTGCGGGCCACGGTCTCGGCGCGAGCCTTGCGAGCCTTGCGGGCCCGATAGGCCTCGCGGCCCTCGGCCAGCATGCCGATCGCCCAGCCGAGCACGCGCAGCGTGTAGCGTCCGGTGAGATCCATCACCAGCAGCCACGACACCCCGGTGGCCAGGGTGAAGCCGGCCAGGAAGACCGCCAGCAGCAGGAGGGTCGCCCCGAGCGGGCTGACGATCCCGGCCAGCCCCCCGCCGATCAGGTCGCCGAGCACTCCGCCCGCATCGAGCGGCAGCCCCCGCCCCGGGCTCGAGTGCAGGCTGGCCAGCCCGCAGCCGGCCCCCAGCGTGAGCACGAAGCCGCAGGCCCGGGAGGCCACCACCACCGCATCGAGCCCGCGCGCCACCGCCCGTGAGGTGCGGCAGGCCACCCAGCCGCTCCAGGCGAGCATTACCGGGAACAGGTAGGCGAGGTAGCCGAACAGGTAGAGCAGCAGGTCGGCCAGCCAGGCGCCGACGATCCCCCCGCGGTTGAGCACCGGGGCGCCCTCCGGACCGCTGTGCGACCAGCCGGGATCGCCGGGATCGAAGGTGGCGAGCGAGAGCACCAGGTAGAGCGCGAGGGCGACCAGCAGGATCATGACCCCCTCGCGGGTGCCCCGCCCGATCGAGCCGCGCAGCATCACCCCGAGCCCCGGCTTGTCCCGAGTCGCCTGCGCCATGATCTTAAACGTCTTTCCTACGAATATTTCGTAACGTAATAATTATTATGGAAAACAGGCGCCCCGTCCAGCGCGATTTGAGAACCCTCCGGCGGCCCTGCAAGACCCCGCCGGCGAGGTTGCAAAAGCCATCCTCATGCTTCATCGTGTGCGCCGATCGGGAGCCGCGAGCGGCGCGGCTGGCAGCGCGCTCGGGCCCGGTCTCGACCGTGACGGGTGGGCGGCGCGATGCCCGGCGCCTGGGGCTCGCGCTCTCGGCGCGCCACCCTACCCCAGTTCCAGGAGTTCCACAACCGCAACGGAGGGCACCCGCAGCGATGAGCGAAGCCAAGCATGCACGCCTGTTGATTCTCGGCTCGGGACCGGCCGGCTACACCGCCGCGGTCTACGCTGCCCGGGCCAACCTGGCCCCGCTGCTGATCACCGGGCTGGAGGTCGGTGGCCAGATGACCACCACCACGGCGGTCGACAACTGGCCGGGCGATGCCGATGGCGTCCAGGGTCCGGAGCTCATGGAGCGCATGCGCCGCCATGCCGAGCGCTTCGGCACCGAGCTTCGCTACGACGTGATCAACGCGGTCGACCTCGCCGCCCGCCCGTTCCGGCTCACCGGCGATCAGGGCGTCTACACCTGCGATGCGCTGATCGTGGCCACCGGGGCGAGCGCCCGCTACCTCGGGCTGCCCTCCGAGGAGGCCTTCAAGGGGCGAGGGGTCTCGGCCTGCGCGACCTGCGACGGCTTCTTCTACCGGGGTGCGCCGGTGGCAGTGATCGGCGGTGGCAACACCGCGGTCGAGGAGGCGCTCTACCTGTCGAACATCGCCTCGCGGGTGACCGTCGTTCACCGCCGGGATCGCTTCCGCGCCGAGCGGATCCTCGCCGAGCAGCTCCTCGCCAAGCGCGCCGAGGGCGGCGTCGAGGTGCTCTGGAACCACGTCCTCGACGAGGTGCTCGGCGACCAGAGCGGGGTGACCGGGGTGCGGCTGCGCGAGGTCGGCAGCGACAAGACGTGCGAGGTCGAGGTCAAGGGGGTGTTCATCGCCATCGGCCACCAGCCCAACACCGCGCTGTTCGAGGGCCAGCTCGAGATGGACGGCGGCTACCTGCGGGTCCGCGGCGGGCGCGACGGGGCCGCCACGGCGACCAGCGTCCCCGGGGTGTTCGCCGCCGGCGATGTCGCCGACCCGGTCTACCGCCAGGCGGTGACCTCGGCCGGCTCGGGCTGCATGGCCGCGCTCGACGCCGAGCGCTACCTCGAGCAGGCCGGCTGAGGGAGGCGCGGCGCTGGGCGGGCTCAGGGCGACCACCGTCGCCAGCCTCGACGAGGTCGATGCCGGCGAGTGGAACGCGCTCGTCGGGCCGGATCACCCCTTCCTGCGCCATGAGTTCCTCGCCGCCCTCGAGCGCTGCGGGTGCGTCGGCGAGGCCAGCGGCTGGTGGCCCTGCCACCTGCTGGTGCGCGAGGGCGAGCGGCTGGTGGCCGCCGCGCCGCTCTACCTCAAGGCCCACTCCTACGGCGAGTTCGTCTTCGACTGGGCATGGGCCGAGGCCCACGAGCGCGCCGGGCTGCGCTACTACCCGAAGCTGATCGGTGCGGTGCCCTTCACCCCGACCAGTGGGCCGCGGCTGCTGGTCGCGGCGGACACCGGGGCCGCGGCGGCGCGCGCCGCGCTGGCCGGCGCGGCCCGCGAGCTCGCGGCCTCCCTCGGCTGCTCCTCGCTGCACTTCCTGTTCTGCACCGAGGAGGAGGCCCGCGAGCTCGCCGGGGCCGGCTTCGAGCTGCGCACCGGCTGCCAGTTCCACTGGCACAACCCGGGCCTGGCGAGCTTCGACGACTACCTCGCGATGCTCGACTCCAAGCACCGCAAGCAGGTACGGCGCGAGCGGCGCGAGGCGGCCGCCGCGCCGGTCGAGATCGTGCGGGTGGCCGGCACGGCGGCCAGCCCCGAGCAGTGGCACGCCTACCATCGGCTCTACCGCTCGACCTACGATCGCAAGTGGGGCTACCCGAGCCTCACCCTGGAGTTCTTCGAGACCCTCGGGCGTGAGCTCGGCGATGCCCTGCTGCTGGTGCTCGCCCGGCGTGGTGGGCGCTACGTCGCCGGCGCGCACTGCCTGGTGGGAAGCGATACCCTGTACGGGCGCAACTGGGGACGCAGCGAGTACCACCGCGCGCTGCACTTCGAGATGTGCTACTACCGGACCATCGAGATCTGCATCGAGCGGCGCCTGAAGCGCTTCGACGCCGGGGCCCAGGGCGAGCACAAGCTGGCCCGCGGCTTCCTCCCCACCCGGACCTGGTCGGCGCACTGGATCGCGGCGCCGCGGCTGCGCCGCGCGATCGCCGCCCACCTCGCCGAGGAGCGCGAGGCGGTAGCCGCCTACCTGCGCGACGCCGAGCGCCACCTCCCGTTCCGGCGAGCCGGCTGAGGGGTTGCGCGATGCGCCCGGCGCTGCTCGCCCCAGGCGACCCGGCCAGCGCCTTCCCGGATCCCGAGCGGGTGCGGGCCACCCCCTCGGGGCTGGTGGCGCTCGGCGGCGACCTCGCCCCCGAGCGGCTGCTCTACGCCTACCGCCACGGGATCTTCCCCTGGTACAGCGCCGGCCAGCCGATCCTGTGGTGGTCGCCGCAGCCGCGCTGCGTGCTCGATCCGCGCCGTTTCCACTGCTCGCGCAGCCTGCGCAGGACGTTGCGCAGCGGGCGCTTCGTGGTCACCGTCGACCGCGCCTTCGAGGCGGTGATCACGGCCTGCGCGCGGATCCCCCGTCCCGGCCAGGACGAGACCTGGATCACCGAGGAGATGCGCCTCGCCTACCTGCGCCTGCACCGGCTCGGTCACGCCCACTCGATCGAGTGCTGGAACCGCGGCCGTCTGGTCGGCGGGCTCTACGGGATCGCGATCGGGCGGGTCTTCTTCGGCGAGTCGATGTTCCATCGCCAGCCCGACGCCTCCAAGGTCGCGCTGCACGCGCTGACCGGGCGCGGGTTCGCCCTGATCGACTGCCAGCTCGAGAGCCCGCACCTGCTGCGCCTCGGGGCCACCTGCATCCCGCGCCACGCCTTCCTGGCGGCCCTCGATCGCTGGTGCGAGGCGCCGCCGCCGGTCCCCGGGTGGAACCTCGATGCGGGCTGAGCAGACCATGCCGGCTCCCCTGCCGCTGCTGCTCTCGGGCGAGCACCGCTGCAGCTACCTTGCCGGGCGCCGGGCGCGCAGCCTGCTGCTCGACCCGCGCGAGCCGCGGGCCGCCCTGGCCTATCCGCGCCTGGCCGCGCTCGGCTTCCGGCGCAGCGGACGGCTGATCTACCGGCCGCACTGCGAGGGCTGCGCGGAGTGCCGCGCGGTTCGGGTGCCGGTGGCCCGCTTCCGGGCGCGGCGCTCGCAGCGCCGCTGCCTGCGGGGCAACCGCGACCTGGTGGTCGGAGAGCGCCCGCTGGAGTTCGATCCGGCCCACTTCTCGCTCTACCGCCGCTATCTTGCCGCCCGCCACCCGGGGGCGGGGATGGACGATCCGAGCGTGCGCGACTACACCGAGTTCCTGCTCGCCCCGTGGCCCGGCGCTCGCCTGCTCGAGTTCCGCCTCGCCGGCGAGCCGGTGGCGGTGGCGGTGGTCGATCGGGTCGCCGACGGGCTCTCGGCGGTCTACACCTTCTATGAGCCGCGGCTGGCGAGGCGCGGTCTCGGGATCTACGCGGTGCTCGAGCAGATCGCACGGGCCCGCCGCGAGGGGCTGGCCTACCTCTATCTCGGCTACTGGATCGAGGGCTCGGCGAAGATGCGCTACAAGCGCACCTTCCGGCCCCTCGAGGTGCTCCGCGGCGGGCGCTGGATGGAGTTCGGCTGAGCCGGCCGCGGGCGAGCGGACCGGTCTGGCCCCTCCGCCCCCTTGCGCGGCTTGCCGGACGCGACCGGCGCTTTCACGCACCGCCCGGATCGGGCAAACTACACCGTGGCCCGCGTTGCTCATCGGCACCCGAAGCGCGGGCCGGATATTGCTGCAGCAGGAGGTTCGAGCCGCATTGGCCAAGGAAGACCACATCGAGATGGACGGGAAGGTCATCGAGACCCTCCCCAACACCATGTTCCGGGTCGAGCTGGACAACGGTCACGTGGTCACGGCGCACATCTCGGGCAAGATGCGCAAGCACTACATCCGGATCCTCACCGGGGACCGGGTCACCGTGCAGCTCACCCCCTACGACCTGAGCAAGGGTCGGATCATCTACCGGGTGCGCTGAGCCGCCCCCACCATCGGTCCCCGGCGGTGGGCGGCAGCGCGCCTCGAGGCGCGCCCGCTCCCCCTCCCGCGCCCTGGCCGCCCGCGTGGCGCCCCGCGACCCTCTCTCGACGACCCGCCGGCTCCGCTACCGGGCCGTCGCGACCGCGTGCTCGCGCTCGGGACCGGGCTCGATCTCGACCATGGTCAGGCGTGCCTCGGCGAAGCCCTCGAGCGCGTAGGCGGCGCCGGTGTCGATGTAGCGCACGTTGCCGAGCGCAACCGGCACCCGGGTCGGGGTGTGCCCGCAGTAGACCCGGCTCACCGAGCCGCCGACCGGGCGCTCGAGCCCCTGGTGGAGGCGGCGGCGCGACCACAGGGCGTAGAGCAGCGCCTCGCGGCGTCCCTCCTCGAGGCGGCAGGTGAACTCGTCCCAGGAGAGCTCGGCCGGCACGTCGGCGTGAACGACGCCGATCCGACCGCCCCCGGTCTCGACCTCGAGCGCGAAGGGCAGCGCCGCGAAGGCGGCGCGAAACCGCGCCCGTCGCCGCTCGTCGAGATCGAGCCACCAGCTCCCGCCGTTGCTCTCGATCCAGGTCTCCATGGGGATCTCGGCGCTGTCGACGACGAACTGCTCGTGGTTGCCTCGGCAGGCGTGGAACCAGTCGAGCCCGAGCCACTCGAGGGCCTGCTCCGAGCGCGGGCCGCGATCGATCAGATCACCGACCGAGAAGAGGCGATCACGGCGCCCGTCGAACCCGACCGAGTCGAGCAGCCGGACGAGCGCCGGGAACATCCCGTGGAGATCGCCGACCACGAAGTCTCGCCCCAGCCGGTTGCGCGCGAAGCGCAACACCGCCCGATGGCCTCCGGGCGTCTCCCCGACCCGCGCTGGCGACTCGGCCGCGTTGCCGCTCACCGCCCCCCCGCCCCCTGCGCGCCGAGGCGGGCACGGAGCTCGCCGAGCAGCGCGTCGACCCCCTGCTCGACCAGATCGATCACGGTGTCGAAGCCCGATGGGCCACCGTAGTAGGGGTCGGGAACGTTGCCCCCGAACGGCGCCTCCAGGCACAGGGCAAGCAGCCGCTCGAGGCGGGCCGGCGCCTGCGGGGGACAGCGCCGGCGCAGCATGTGGAGATTGTCCTCGTCCATCGCCAGGATGAAGTCGAAGCGCTCGAAGTCCTCGGCGCAGACCTGCCGGGCGCGCTGCCCCCCGATCTCGAGGCCGCGTCGGGCCGCGGCCTCGCAGGCCCGCGGATCGGGCGGGTCGCCGACATGGTGGGGATGGGTGGCTGCGGAGTCGACCTCGACCTGCCCGTCGAGCCCCTCCTCGCGCAGGCGCCGCTCTAGAACCGCCTGGGCGATCGGCGAGCGACAGATGTTGCCCATGCACACGAACAGGACCCTGATCATCCCTCCTCCTCGCCCTCGGCGAGCACCCGGCGCACCCGCTCCAGGTCCTCGGCCGTGTCGACGCCGGGCGGCGGTCGCTCGCCGGCCTCGGCGACATGGATCCGCTCCCCGGCATGCAGAAAGCGCAGCTGCTCGAGCGCCTCGATGTCCTCGAGCGGGCAGCGCGCGAGCCCGCCGAGCCGGCGCAGAAACCCCACTCGATAGGCGTAGAGGCCGAGGTGGCGCCACCAGCGGCACCCCTCCGGCAGCGCCTCGAGGCCGCCGGCAAACGCCTCGCGGTGCCAGGGGATGGGGGCGCGGCTGAAGTACAGCGCGTCGCCGTTCACGTCGCGCACCACCTTGACCACCGCCGGGTCGAAGAGCTCGCCGGCGCGCTCGATCGGCGTGCACAGGGTGGCCACCGCGTGCCCGGGGCGCTCGAGCAGGGCGCGGGCCGCCTGCGCCAGCAGCCGCGAGGGCATCAGCGGCTCGTCGCCCTGCAGGTTGACCACCACCGCCTGCTCGCCCCATTCCTCGCGCGCGGCGACCTCGGCGACCCGATCGGTGCCGCTCGGATGAGCCGCATCGGTCATCCGCACGCGCGCTCCGAAGCCCCGGCAGGCGGCCGCGATGCGCTCGTCGTCGGTCGCCACCAGCACCTCCCGGGCGCCGCTGGCGAGCGCCCGGGCATGGACCCACTCGATCATCGGCCGCCCGGCGATCGGGGCGAGCGGCTTGCCGGGCAGCCGGCGGGCCGCGTAGCGCACCGGGATGACGACGTGGAAGCCGTCGCCGGGCGACCCTGGGCTGTCCGAGCTCACGCCGCGGCACCCGCCCGAGAGGGGCGGGCGAGGCGCTCGCGGGCCTCCCCCACGAGGGCGAGCAGCGCATCGGCGAAGCCCTCGGGCAGCACCGCCTCGACCGGCACGAACCAGTGCTCGGACCCGGCGAAGGCCTCGCACTTCACCGCATCCTTCTCGGTCATCAGCACCGGGCGCCGGTCGCCGAAGGTGATCTCGGCGGGCCGAAAACGGTGATGGTCAGGGAAGGGGTGGCGCTCGACCTCGATTCCGCGGCCCTCGAGCATCGCGAAGAACCCCTCCGGCCGGCCGATGCCGGCGACCGCGTGAACCCGCGTCCCGCGCAGCTCGGCGAGCGCGCGACGCCGCCCGCCCCCGGCGAGCGCTACCGCCTCCCCTGCAACCAGCCTCATCTCGATCTCGCCGCGCGCCGCCGGCGCCTTGACGACCACCAGATCGGCGCGCGCGAGCCGCGAGAGCGGCTCGCGCAGCGGCCCGGCGGGCAGGCACCGCCCGGTGCCGTGGCGGCGCTCGCCGTCGATCACCACCACCTCGAGGTCACGCCCGAGCGCCAGGTGCTGCAGCCCGTCGTCGCTGACCACCACGTCACAGCCGCGCTCGCTGACCAGCCGGGTGGCCGCGCGCAGCCGGTCGGGGTCGGCGATCACCGGGCACCCGGTGCGCCGGGCGAGCAGCACCGCCTCGTCGCCGACCAGGTACGGGTCACCGTCGGCCGCGACCGCTTGCGGCCAGTCTCGCGCCGCTCCTCGATAGCCGCGGCACACCAGCCCCGGCCGGTAGCCTGCCGCCGCGAGCCGCTCGGTCACCCAGACGCTGAGCGGGGTCTTGCCGGTGCCCCCCACGGCCAGGTTTCCGATCACCACGGTCGGCACCGCCACCCTCCCCGCGCCGAGCACCCCGACGCGGTAGCCGAGCGCCCGGGCACGCATCAGCGCCGCGTAGCCCCAGCCGGCCGGGGCCAGCAGCAGCGAGCCGGGGCCTCCCTGATACCAGGCCCGCTCGAGCCGCTCGCGCCAGCCTCCCGTCCCGCCGCGCCCCGCGCCCCCACGCATCGTGCTCACTGCCCGCCGCTGAGGCGGGTGGCCAGGCGGATGCGGACCAGGCCGAGCTCGCGGGCGACATCCATCACGGTGATCACGGCCTGGTACTGGGCGCTCTGATCGGCGCTGATCACCAGCGCCGGGCTCTCGCGCCCGGCACTGGCCTCGCGCAGCGCCCGGCGCAGGGTCCCGGGCTGGGTGTTGACCAGCACCCGCCCGTCGACGTAGAAGCGCCCGCGTGCGTCGACCGAGACCTCGAGCGGACGGCGCTCCTCGGGGCGGTCCCTGACCTGCGCCTCGGGGAGCTCGATGCTGAGCTGCGAGGCGCGCTCGAAGGTCGTCGAGACCATGAAGAAGATGAGCAGCAGGAAGACCACGTCGATCAGCGCCGTGAGGCTGATCTCGGGCGCCTCGTGGCGACCGCGGCCGAGCCTCACCGCCGTCCCTCGTCGCGCTGGCGGGCATCGACGCTGTCGAGCGCCTCGATCATCTTGAGCGCCTCCTGCTCCATGGTCACCACCAGCTCGTCGACCCGGCCGCGGAAGTAGCGGTAGAAGAACAGGCTCGGGATGGCCACGGTGAGCCCCGCGGCGGTGGTGATCAAGGCCTGCGAGATCCCTCCCGCGAGGACCCCGGGATCGCCGACCCCCTGGGTGGTGATCACGGCGAAGACCCGGATCATGCCGATCACGGTGCCGAGCAGACCGAGCAGCGGGGTGACCGCGGCGATGGTGCCGAGGCCATCGAGGTAGCGCTCGAGCTCGTGCACCACGTGGCGCCCGACGTCCTCGACGTGCTCCTTCATCTCCGCGCGGCCGCGGTGGCGGGTACGCAGCGCGGCGACCAGGATCCGGCCGAGCGGCGACTCCTGCCCGAGACGGCGCACGCGAGCCTCGTCGAGCTCCCCGCCGCGGGCCCAGTGCCAGACGCGGATCACCAGGTCGGGAGGGGCGATGCGCTTGCGCTGCAGCGACCAGAACCGCTCGCAGATGATCCCGAGGGCCGCGATCGAGCAGAGCAGGATGGGGACCATCAGCCATCCCCCCGCCTTGATCAGTTCCAGCACCGAGCGGCCTCCTCCTCCCGCCTCACGCAGGGCGGTGAATCTAGCAGACCGCGCCGAGGCGCGACTACCGCGCCGACCAGTAGCGACGGCGCCGCCGGCGCTCGCCGGGTCCGATCTCGATCCCCCTTGCCGGGAATGCCGACACCCGCAGCGCGCCGTCGAGGGCGGTGTCGTGGATGGCCACACCGCGCGCGCGGTAGCGGGCGATCACGCTCGCGGCCGGCAGCGCAAAGCGGTTCCGGTAGCCGCGGCTGAGCAGCGCGTGGTGCGGGCGCACCGCGTCGAGCAGGGCCGCCCCCGAGGAGGTCGCGCTGCCGTGGTGCGGGACCACCAGCACCGCCGCGTGCAGCGCCGCACCGAGACGGGCGACCAGCGCCTGCTCGCCGTCGAGCTCGAGGTCACCGGTGAGCAGCACGGCGCCCCCCGGCCCGGCAACCCGCAGCACGCAGGAGCGGTCGTTGCCGCTCCAGCGCTCGCCGGCGCGGGGATGGAGCACCTCGAGCACCACCCCGTCCCAGCGCCAGCGCTGCCCGGCCAGGCAGCGTCGCTCCCCGGCCTCGGGGTCGCCCGCCACGGTGGTCTCGACCGGCAGGGCGCGGCGCAGCGACTCGGCCCCACCGCGATGGTCGCGATCGCGGTGGCTGAGCACCAGCACGTCGATCCGGCGGGCGCCGAGCCGGCGCAGGTAGGGAACCAGCACCGCGGCCCCGGCGTCGAATCCCGACCGGTAGCGGGGGCCGGCATCGTAGACGAGCAGGTGGTTGCGGGTCCGGACCACCGCGGCCAGCCCCTGCCCGACGTCGAGCACCATCAGCTCGAAGCCACCGGGGGGCGGACGGCGCGCAGCGCCGAGCAGCGCCGGGGCCAGCAGGGCCAGGGCAAGCCTCCTGCCGGGGGTGGCCGGAGGCGCGGCGATCAGGGCCAGGGCGATCACGGCCGTACCGATCGCGAGCGCCCCTGGAGCACCCACCGCGCCCCAGCCCGGGTCCCATCCGGCCAGGGTGGAGAGCAGCGGCCAGAGCAGATCGAGGGCGGTGGCGCCGAGGTGCAGCAGCGCCGTGCCGGCCGCGGGGAACGGGATCAACAGCAGGGTGCCGAGCAGCAGCACGGGGACCACGACCACTCCCACCCAGGGAATGGCCAGGGCGTTGGCCAGCGGCGCGAGCAGCGGCACCCGGCCGTAGAGGTGGAGCAGCACCGGGGCCATCGCCAGGCCCATCCAGAGCTGCGTCACCAGGCCCTGGCGCCACCAGCGCCGGCGTCGCATCGCCTGCGGACGGGCGCCGTGGAGCAGCAGCAACGCCGCCACCGCGCTGAACGACAGCCAGAACCCGGCACCGAGCGGGGCCTCGGGGTCGAGCGCCAGGACCACCGCCAGCGCCCGCCCGAGCCCCGTCCCGGGCGCGGTCGCGCGCAGCGCGATCCGCGCCCCGAGAAGCATCGCCAGCATCACCAGGGCGCGCACGGTGGGCAGCGCGAAGCCGGCCAGCCCGGCATAGAGGAGCGCCGCGGCGAGGCCCGCCACGGCGCCGGCCCGCGGCGCGGCGAGCCGTCTCGCAAGAGCCGGCCAGCGCGCCCAGAAGGCGCGCACCGCGAGCAGCACGAAGCCGGCCACCAGCCCGATGTGCAGCCCCGAGATCGCGAACAGGTGAGCGGTGCCGGTGGCCTGGAGAAGCGCGCGGTGCTCGCCATCGAGACCGTCGCGCACCCCGAGCACCAGCGCCGGGACGATCCGCCCCGCGGGCCGGCCGGCGAGCGCCGCCCGCACCCGGGAGGCGAGTCGTTCGCGCAGCCCATCCAGGGATGCCCCGGCCGGGGCAATCCGCCGCGCCGCGGCATCGGAGCGCAGGTAGCCGGTGGCCGCGATCCCGCGCCGGTAGAGATAGCGCTCGTAGTCGAACCCGCCGGGGTTGGCGAAGCCGCGCGGGGCGCGCAGCCGCGCGGTCATGCGCCAGCGCTCGCCGCTGCGCGGGGTCCGATCGGTGCGGTACCAGCTCAGGCGAAGGCGCGCCCCCGGCGCCACCGGCAGGGCCTCGAGCCCGGCCGGGCAGCGCGCGCGCCGTGCCCGCTCGACGATCAGCTCGAAGCGGACCCGCCAGCGCTCGCGCGCCGGCACCCCGACGACCTGCCCGCTCAGCTCGACGTCACAGCCCTCGAGGCCCTCCGGGAGGCGCTCGAGGAGGTGCAGATGGCCGTGGAGCACCGCCCACAGGAAGCCGGCCGTCGCGAGCGCCGGGAGGCGGGTCTCGCGGGCCCGCCAGGCGAGCAGCAGCGCCACCGGCAGCAACGACACCCACAACGGGTCGGGGAGCGCGCGTAGCTGCTGGGCGGCGAGCACCCCGGCAGCGAAGGCGAGCGGCCCGGCCTCCAAAGCTCTCCCTCGGTCGGCGATCTGGTGGATAATCCCGCCGGTTGCCGACGCCGGGCAGGCGCGGCCGACGGGGGACAGGGAGACCATAGGGACAAGGGGCTCGCCGATGCGCCCTCGCCGGGGCGGCAGCGCCGCGGCCGGCACCGGGTCGAGAGCGGGGCCTACAACGACGGTGCTACCGAGGCATTATCTGCGCCGCTGGCTGCCCGGCCGCCGGCGCTTCTCCGAGGACCGGGCGCTGCGCGGCATCTTCGGGCGGCTGCTCGGCAATCCCAACCTGTGGCACCTGAACCGCCACTCGGTGGCCTGGGGGCTGTCGGTGGGGCTGCTGGTGAGCTACGTCCCGGTGCCCCTGCAGATGGTGATCGCGGCCGGGCTGGCGATCCTGATCGGCTGCAACCTGCCGATCGCGGTGGTCTCGGTCTGGGTCAGCAACCCGATCACCATGGGGCCGATGTTCTTCGCCGCCTACAAGATCGGCTCCTGGATCCTCGGCGTGCCGCCGCCCGCACCCTTCCACTTCGAGATGTCGCTCGAGTGGCTGCGCTCCGAGATGCACGTGGCCTGGCGCCCGTTCCTGCTCGGCTGCCTGGTGCTCGGGCTCGCCCTGGCCACCGTCGGCCACCTGGTGGTGCGGCTGATCTGGCGCATCCACGTGGTCGCCATATGGCGCAGCCGCCGCCAGCGCCGCACCCGAGAGCGATAGCCCGCCCTGCTCGCCGGCTCGCGAAGCGAGGGCCTCGGGACAGGTGGCTCGGCGCCGGCAGCCGCGGCCGGCTACTCGGCGAGCACCCCGTCGACCAGCCGCACCACGCGGTCCATGCGCTCACTGAGCGCCGGGTCGTGGGTGGCCACGATCAGGCTGGTGCCGACCTCGCGATTGAGGGCCAGCATCAACGCGAAGACCTGCTCCGCGGTTCTCCGATCGAGGTTGCCGGTGGGCTCGTCGGCGAGCACGCAGCGCGGCCGGGTCACCAGGGCGCGGGCGATCGCGGCGCGCTGGCGCTCGCCGCCCGACAGCTCCCCGGGCTTGTGGCGCAGGCGCGCCCCCAGCCCGACCTCCTCGAGCAGCGCGCGGGCCACGGCATGGGCGTGCTGCGGCTCGTCGCCACGAATCACCAGCGGCATGGCCACGTTCTCGAGCGCGGTGAACTCGGGGAGCAGGTGGTGGAACTGGTAGACGAAGCCCAGGGCCCGGTTGCGGAGGATCCCCCGGGACCGCTCGCTGAGCGTCGACATCGGCTCACCGGCCACCCAGACCTCGCCGGCGCTCGGCGAGTCGAGCCCGCCGAGCAGGTGCAGCAGGGTGCTCTTGCCGGTCCCCGAGGCGCCGACCACCGCGAGCCGCTCGCCGCGGGCCACCTCGAGGTCGATGCCGCGCAGCACGTCGACCGCGAGCCCGCCCTCGCGGAAGCTGCGGCACAGCCCGCGGCAGGCGATCGCGGCGACCTCATCATTCATAGCGCAGCGCCTCGGCGGGCTGGATCCGGGCCGCGCGCCAGGCCGGGTAGAGGGTGGCGCCGACGCTCATCGCGAAGGCCACCGCGCTGACCAGGATGACGTCCGTCCAGCGCATCTGCGACGGCACCTCGCTGATGTAGTAGATCTCGGGGGACAGGAAGCGGGTATGGAAGATGCGCTCGATGAGCGGCACCAGGGTCTCGACGTTGCTCGCCAGCGCGATCCCGCCGGCCGCCCCGGCCAGGGTCCCGGCCAGCCCGACCAGGGTGCCCTGGACGATGAAGATGCGCATCACCGTGCCCGGGCTGGCACCCAGCGTGCGCAGGATGGCGATGTCGGCCTGCTTGTCGGTGACCACCATGACCAGGGTGGCGACGATGTTGAACGCCGCCACCGCCACGATCAGGGTCAGGATCACGAACATCACCGTGCGCTCGGTGCGCAGGGCGCGGAAGAAGTTGGCGTTGCGCTGGGTCCAGTCGCTGACCCAGTAGCGCCCGCCGAGCTCGCGGGCCAGCTCGCGGCTGATGGCCGGTGCCGCGTAGAGGTCGGCGACCTTGAGCCGGATGCCGCTGACCCCGCTGCCGAGGCGCAGCAGGCGCTGTGCGTCACTGAGCTCGATCACCGCGAAGGCGGTATCGAACTGGGCGTGGTTGACCTCGAAGATTCCGGCCACCGTGAAGCGGCGCAGCCGCGGCACGAGCCCCGCCGGGGTCACCGTCGCACGCGGCGCGATCACGGTGACCTTGCTGCCGACGGTGGCACCGAGCGCGCGGGCCAGCCCGGCCCCGATCAGGATCCGGTACCGGCCGGGCTCGAGCCGTGCGAGGCTCCCCGAGACCAGGTAGGCGCCGATGTCCGAGACCTCGGGCTCCCGCCCGGGCAGCACCCCGCGCAGCAGCGCGCCGCGCACCGCCGTGCCGTGGGTGATCATCACCTCGCCCTCGACGTAGGGGGCCGCCCCGACCACCCCGGGCTGGCCGCGGGCTCGCTCGGTGAGGCGCTCCCAGTCCTCGAGCGGCCCGTCGATCCCGGCGATCGTCGCATGCGAGGCCATCGACAGGATCCGGGTGCGCAGCTCGCGCTCGAAGCCGTTCATCACCGAGATGACCGTGATCAGCGCGGTGACCCCGAGGGCGATGCCGAACATCGAGGTCAGGCTGATGAACGAGATGAAGTGGTTGCGGCGCTTGGCACGCGTGTAACGCAGCCCCACGCAGAGGGCCAGCGGGCGAAACAGGCGGCTCACCGCGGCGGGTTCCCGGTGTCCGGCCGGGACCTCGGAGCGGCGACTCGATCGCGCAGGTAGACCGGCAGCGCGTCCCCGGCGCCAACCCCCCGGCCGCGCCGCAGGGCCTCGGCGGCCGGCGCGAGCAGGTCGCGGGCCGAGGGCAGCAGCTCGGGCTCGATGGCCGCGACCCGATCGCCGAGCCGCGCCCGCAGCGCCTCGCCGTGTCGACCCCAGCCGGGCCCGGCCCCCAGCCAGCCGTCCTCCGCGGGGACCTCGACGGCCTCGGGCGGGCAGACCCGCTCGGGACCGGCGGCCTCGAGCGGCCCGCCGCCGGTGTAGCTCCCCCAGTAGACCTCCCCCATGCGCGCATCGAGCGCGGCGAGCACCCGGGTCGCGCCATGGCGGCGCGCCGCGGCGAGGGCGAGCGCCTGGAGGGTCGAGACCGGCGCCACCGGGATGCCGCGCGCCCAGGCCAGCCCCTGGGCCACACCGGCCGCGATCCGCAGGCCGGTGAACGAGCCGGGGCCCCGCCCGAAGGCGATGCCGTCGAGCGCCGCGGCCTCCAGCCCGGCCTCCGCGAGCAGCGCGTCGATCATCGCCAGCACCCGCTCGGCGTGCCCCCGCGGGGTGTGCAGCTCGCGCCAGCGCAGCGTCCCGGCCGCCGTCAGGGCGCACGAGCAGCAGTCGGTGGCGGTCTCGATGGCGAGCAGGTTCATGGCGCGGTTCCAGGCCTTCGGGGCGGCGCTACGCTACACCACCGGCCGGCATCGATCATCCGCCAGGAAACGCTCGATCTCGCCCAGCTCCTCGGTGAGCGGCATCGGCGGCAGGCTGCGCAGGAAGACCGCGCCGTAGGAGCGGGTGCGCAGGCGCGGGTCGCAGAGCACCACCACCCCGCGGTCCTCGGCGTCGCGGATCAGCCGCCCCACCCCCTGCTTGAGCGCGACGACGGCCTGGGGCAGGAGGCAGTCGCGGAACGGCGAGCCGCCGCGCTCGCGGATCCGCGCGCAGCGCGCCTCGAGCAGCGGGTCGCCGGGCGCGGCGAAGGGCAGCTTGTCGATCACCACCACGCTGAGCGCCGGACCGCGCACGTCGACCCCCTCCCAGAAGCTGTAGGTGCCGAGCAGCACCGCGCGATCGAGCGCGCGGAAGCGCTCGAGCAGCACCTCGCGCGGCGCCGTGCCCTGTACCAGGAGGACGAAGCCGACCCGCGCGGCGAGCCGCTCGGCGACCTCGCGCACCGCCGCGTGGCTGGTGCAGAGCAGGAAGGCGCGCCCAGCGCTGGCCTCGAGCACCGGGACCACGGCCTCGATCAGCGCCTCGCGATACCCGGCGTGGCCCGGCTCGGGAAGCCCCGGCGGCAGGTAGCAGCGGGTCTGGCGGGCGAAGTCGAAGGGGCTGCCGTAGAGCGCCTGCTCGGCCTCCTCGAGCCCCATGCGCGACGCGAAGTGGGCGAGGCTGCCCTCGACGGCCAGGGTCGCCGAGGTCAGGATCAGGGCCGCGCTCGCCGCGCTCAGCCGCGCCCCGAGCGCGGCCCCCGCCTCGACCGGAGCGCAGTGCCAGGCGAAGCCGCGGCCGCGCCGCTCGACCCAGCGGACCTCGTCGCGGTCGCCCTCGGGGGGCCCGGCGAGCTGCTCGAGGATCGCCCCGGCACGCACGCAGCGGCGCTGGCAGGAGAGCAGCATCGGGCCGCGCTGGGCGGCCTCGGCGAGGGCATCGCCGAGCCGTCCGAGCACCTCGCCCAGCCTCGCCACGGCGGCCCTGATCGGGCGATGCTCGAGCGCCACCTCCCAGCCGACCCGCCCCGGAGCCTCGAGACCGGCGAGCGCCTCGGCGAGCGCGCGCACCGTCATCGCCAGGGCGGTCGCCCGCTCGCCGAGCTCGGGCATGTCGGTGGCCCCCTCGAGGCGTGCGGCTCGCTGGCTGTCCCCGGCCAGCTCGGTGAGCTGGGCGCTCGACAGCGAGCTGGCGAGCAGCGTCCCGGCCAGCTCGGGGAGCTGGTGGGCCTCGTCGAGCACGATCGCATCGACCTCGGGGAGCAGCTCGCCGAAGCCCTCGTCCTTGAGCGCCAGGTCGGCGAGCAGCAGGTGGTGGTTGACCACCACCAGGTCGGCGCGGGCCGCCGCACGCCGGGCCCGGACCACGAAGCACTGCTCGTAGTGCGGGCAGTCCTGGCCGAGGCAGTTGTCGGCGCTCGAGGTGATCAGGCGCCGTACCGGCGAGGCCTCCTCGAGGCCGGCGAGCTCGGCGAGATCGCCGCTGCGGGTCACCCGCAGCCAGACCCGGGCGGCCTCGATGCGGGCCGCCGCATGGGCATCGATCGGCCCC
Source organism: uncultured Ectothiorhodospiraceae bacterium (assembly GCA_964599705.1). Lineage (GTDB taxonomy): Bacteria > Pseudomonadota > Gammaproteobacteria > HK1 > HK1 > CAZRGU01. The sequence continues at coordinate 22,734 of CAZRGU010000008.1, forward strand.
GCATCGGCCGCCTCGAGGCGCTGCCGGCACAGGTAGTTGGCCCGCCCCTTGAGCAGCGCGGAGCGGTGCCCGGCCCCGAGCGCCGCGGCCAGCCGCGGCAGGTCGCGCGCGTAGAGCTGCTCCTGGAGCTGGCGGGTGGCAGTCGAGACGATCGCGCGGCCGGTCGAGAGCAGCAGCGGGGTGAGATAGGCGAGGGTCTTGCCGGTCCCGGTGCCGGCCTCGCAGAGCAGCGCGCCACCGCGTTCGAGGGTCGCCGCGACCCGCTCGGCCATCCGCTGCTGCACCGCGCGGGGGCGGTAGCCGGACAGGCGGGCCGCCAGTGGCCCGCCCGGGGCGAGCGCCGCCGCGACCGCAGCGGACAGGGTCTCAGGACTCGCCGGCGGCGCGGTTGTCCCAGTAGCCGTCGTCCTCCTCCCCGAGCTCGCGGCTCCACACGCGCCGCCCGACCGTGCGCACCCTCGCCACCGACATGGCACCGCGCCGGCTGCGCCGCTGCGAGGTCTCGGCGAGGGCCGCCTCGACGTCGGCCCGCTCGATCTCGTAGATCTCGGCCGGCTCGAAGGACTCGTCGAGCAGCACCACCATCAGCAGGTCCCAGGGGCGCTCGAGGCGAAGCTGGCCGATGCGCTGGCCGGACTTGCGCTCGTCGAAGATCGCCCGCCCCTTGATCACCACCCGCCGGCCGGCTCGCCTCCCGGTGCCGATCGCATCGTAGCCGGCCTCGGGATCCTCGACCGGCTCCAGGCCGAGCAGGCGCGCGGCGTCGTACTTGGCAATCTCGCCGCCGATGGCGAGCGGGCGCCCGGTGGCGCGCCGGTACTCGGCGGCCAGCCGGCGGGCCTCGTTCATCAGCTTGTCGACGGCGTACACGGCCATCCGGCGCTCGCTCCGCGGCGTCTCGGCACCCCCGCCCCGCGCATCGGTGAGCGATGCGGGCTAGCCGCGCGCTAGTGTAGCAAGCCCGGCAGGCACGGACCTTGGTGCCGGATCGCCGCGGGCCCGCGCATCTTCGAAGGCGAGGTCGGCCTGGGGCCGTGCGCTGCGGGCGCGCGCCGGTGAGGGCGCCGCCGCCGGGCGGACGCCGATCCTCAGGCCAGCAGCCGTTGCACCGCGCGCAGCCGCGCGAGGCGCTGGCGCAGCCCGGGGACGAGCAGCTCGAGGCCGAGGGCAAGCAGCGCCCCGGCGTCGAGCTCCGGCTCGTCGGGATCGATGCCCAGGGTGCGCAGCCGCTTGCGTGCGAAGTCGCGAACCCAGAACGGCGTCAGACCGTCGCGCAGGTAGCACCCGAAGTCGCGCTCGAGGACCCGCGGAGCGGGCTCGCAGGCGTGCCAGGCGCGGAATGCGGCCGCGAAGACATCGAACTCCGAGATCTCGAGCACGTCGGCGAGCAGCGCCACCATTCGACAATCGTGCTCCTGCTCGAAGGTCGTGCTTGCGTACATCGCCGCTCTCCACCAGGCCCCGCCCGCCGTCGCGCGGGCCGATCCCTCGCCCCGCGTATCGGCACGAGAGCGTGCATCTTGAGCGCCTCGGCGGCACCGCGCCGGCGACTCTCAACCGCCGCTGCGCAGCGCCGCGCGCAGCCGGCGCAGGGCATCGGCCGGGACCATGTCGGCAGCGATCAGCACCACCCGCCGAGCGCCGCTGCCGAGCTCGAGCTCGAGCACCACCAGCGCGCGGGTGACGATGCTCCCGGCGAGCTCCCTCCCCCGCAGCTCTCGCCCGGCGCGGGTTCGCAGCGCCCAGCCCCCGCCGGCCTGCCGGGCGAGCGAGACCACCGCGTCGGGAGCGCCGAGCAGCGCGTGGCGGGCCAGCGCCCGTGGCAGCGAGGCGAGAACGGCGACCGCGGCGAGCGGCCCCAGCCAGGCGGGCAGCGGGCTGGCGAGCAGCCCCGCCGCGCCCGCCAGGTGCAGGGCAGCGAGCAGCACGGCGAGGGTCGGCGATGCGGACAGCTCGAGCCGGGTGGTGAACGGGGCGGTGCAGCGCATGGTGCGCGAAGGGTAGCGCCCGGGGCGCGCCCCGGCGCCCCACCCCGCGCCCGTCCCGAGTAGGCCGGCGGCTCGATGCTTGCGCTGGCAGGCCGCCCGGCGCAAAATGGATATTGCGTCGCACAAACCCTCTCGCCGAGAGCGGCAGCGCGATGCGCAGCGTAAGGACGCGGCATGGCAGACGAACCCCGGCTGCAGGGTACAGAGGACGGTACCGACGAGCCCCGCGCAGCCACGCAGGGCGAGCGCCCCACCGAGAACGCCCCCGCCGACCCTCCCCGCGAGACACGCGAGATCGGCGGGCCGTCGGGACCCGACCCCACCCGCTACGGCGACTGGGAACGTCGCGGCCGCTGCATCGACTTCTGAAGAGCGAGTGAAGAGATCGAGCGCCCACCGCGGACACCCCCGAGTTCGCTCGCCGGTGGCGCGGGGAGCCCCGGCACCGAGCCGTGCCCAGAGGCACGGCGGTCGGCGGGGCGCGCGCCCGCGCCGTGCCGGCCCGGCCCGGAGGCGGCCATGCCGCGGCGCCCGACCTCGCCACTCGAGCTGAGCCCCGGTCGTGGGAACCGCCGCCGGCCGGATCGGCACTCCACGCGACGTCCGGGCCCCCGGGGCCGGGCCGCGCCGGCGGGGCCGGCGCGGCGCGGGACCGCCAGCGGGTCCGCCGCACTGAGGTAGCGCGCATGGCCAACAGCAACCGCCCCTTGTCGCCGTTCCTCCAGGTCTACCGAATGCACCTGACGATGGTGCTCTCGGGTCTGCACCGGATCACCGGCTTCTTCCTGGTGATCGGGGCCTTCCTGCTGGTGTACTGGTACCTGGCGGTGGCCGCCGGAGGCGAGACCTACGCCACGATGAGCTGGCTGTACGGGTCGGCGCTCGGTCAGCTGGCGCTGTTCGGCTGGACCTTCTGCCTGTTCTATCACCTGTGCAACGGCATCCGGCACCTGTTCTGGGATGCCGGGATCGGCTTCCCGCACGAGGTCGCGCGGGTCACCGGCCAGGCGGTGGCGGTCGCCAGCGCGCTGCTGACCGTGCTCACCTGGCTGACCGCCTACATGCTGAAGGGAGGTGGAGCATGAGCTTGCGTACCCCGCTGGCCCGCGTCCGCGGGCTCGGCGCCTCGCGCGACGGGCTGGCGCACTGGCGCGCCCAGCGCCTCACCGCGCTGGCCCTGATCCCGCTGTCGGTATGGCTGGTCGGGTGGCTGATCGCGCTGGCCGGAGCGTCCCATGCCGAGGTGGTGGCGTGGATCCGCTCGCCCTGGAACGCGGCGCTGCACGTGCTGTTCATCGCCGCCTTCTTCCATCATGCCCAGCTCGGGGTCCAGGTCATCATCGAGGACTACGTCCAGGACGAGTTCCTCAAGGTGGCGACCCTGGTCGGGGTGAAGTTCCTCGCCGTCCTGCTCGCGATGATCTCGATCGTCGCGGTCCTGCAGGTCGCCACGGGAGGCTGAGCGGCGATGTCTGGAGCCTACGAGATCATCGATCACAAGTACGACGTGGTGGTGCTCGGCGCCGGTGGCGCCGGGCTGCGCGCCGCCTTCGGGCTGGCCCAGGCCGGGCTGGCCACCGCCTGCATCAGCAAGGTCTTCCCGACCCGCAGCCATACCGTGGCCGCCCAGGGCGGGGTGGCGGCCTCGCTCGGCAACATGAGCGAGGACAGCTGGCGCTGGCACATGTTCGACACCGTCAAGGGCTCGGACTGGCTGGGCGACCAGGACGCCATCGAGTACATGTGCCGTGAGGCGGTGCCGGCGGTCATCGAGCTCGAGCACCAGGGCATGCCGTTCTCGCGCACCGAGGACGGGCGCATCTACCAGCGCCCGTTCGGCGGCCACATGTCCAACTTCGGCGAGGCCCCGGTGCCGCGGGCCTGCGCGGCCGCCGATCGGACCGGGCACGCGATCCTCCACACCCTCTACCAGCAGTGCCTGCGCCACTCCTGCGAGTTCTTCGTCGAGTACTTCGCACTCGACCTGCTGATGGACGCCGAGGGCCGCTGCCGCGGGCTGCTCGCCTGGAACCTCGAGGACGGCACCCTGCACCGCTTCCGCGCCCACACGACGATCCTCGCCACCGGCGGCTACGGACGCACCTACTTCTCGTGCACCTCGGCGCACACCAGCACTGGCGATGGCAACGCGATGGTGCTGCGCGCCGGCCTGCCGCTGCAGGACATGGAGTTCGTGCAGTTCCATCCGACCGGCATCTACGGGCCGGGGTGCCTGATCACCGAGGGGGCGCGCGGCGAGGGCGGCTACCTGACCAACTCCGAGGGCGAGCGCTTCATGGAGCGCTACGCGCCGACCGCCAAGGATCTCGCCTCGCGCGACGTGGTCAGCCGGGCGATGACCATCGAGATCCGCGAGGGGCGCGGGGTGGGTCCCGACAAGGACCACATCCACCTGCACCTCGAGCACCTCGGCGCCGACCTGCTCCACGAGCGCCTGCCCGGGATCACCGAGACCGCGAAGATCTTCGCCGACGTGGACGCCACCAAGGAGCCGATCCCGGTGCTCCCCACCGCCCACTACAGCATGGGCGGGATCCCGACCAACCACCACGGCGAGGTCGTGTGCCCCAGGGACGGTGACCCGGACGCCACCGTTCCCGGACTGATGGCGGTCGGCGAGGCGGCCTGCGTGTCGGTGCACGGGGCCAACCGGCTGGGCTGCAACTCGCTGCTCGACCTGATCGTGTTCGGGCGGGCCGCGGCGCTGCGCTGCGCGGAGCTGCTGCGCCCGCGCACCCCTCACCGCCCGCTGCCCGCCGACCTGGACGAGCGCTCGCTGGAGCGTCTCGACCGGCTGCGGCACGCCAGCGGCGGCTCGCCGACCGCCGAGGTGCGCCTGCAGATGCAGAAGACCATGCAGAGCCGGGCGCCGGTATTCCGCAGCGGCGAGCACCTCGAGCTCGGCGTCGCCGAGCTCGGCGAGGTCTGGCGGCGCAACCGCGACGACGTCGGCGTCCAGGATCGCTCGCTGGTCTGGAACACCGACCTGGTCGAGACCCTCGAGCTCGACAACCTCCTCTACCAGGCAGTGGCGACCATGAGCTCTGCGGTCCAGCGCACCGAGAGCCGCGGCGCCCACGCCCGCGAGGACTACCCGGAGCGCGACGACAAGAACTGGCTCAAGCACACCCTGTGCTGGGTCGACGATCAGGGCCAGACCCGCATCGATCACCGCCCGGTGCACATGTTCACGCTTACCGACGAGGCCGAGGTCATTCCGCCGAAGAAGCGGGTCTACTGAGCCGGCCGGCCCAGCGAGGAGCCCTAGCGATGGTCCAATTCACCCTGCCCCCCAACTCGGTGATCCGCAGCGGCAAGACCCACCCCGCGCCGGCCGGCGCACGCCGCGTGCGCCGCTTCGTGATCTACCGCTGGGATCCGGACAGCGGCGCCAACCCGCGCACCGACACCTTCGAGATCGACCGCGATCAGTGCGGGCCGATGGTTCTCGACGCGCTGCTCAAGATCAAGGACGAGATCGACTCGACCCTGACCTTCCGGCGCTCGTGTCGCGAGGGGGTGTGCGGCTCGTGCGCGATGAACATCGACGGCACCAACACCCTGGCCTGCACCAAGCCGATCGACGACATCGAGGGGGACGTCAAGATCTATCCCCTGCCCCACCTGCCGGTGATCAAGGATCTGGTGCCGGATCTCAGCACCTTCTACGCCCACTACGCGGCGATCCGACCGTGGCTGCGCAGCGACTCGCCGCCACCGCCGGACCGCGAGCGGCCGCAGTCTCCCGAGGAACGGGCCAGGCTCGACGGGCTCTGGGAGTGCGTGCTGTGCGCCTCGTGCTCGACGAGCTGCCCGAGCTACTGGTGGAACGAGGAGCGCTTCCCCGGCCCGGCGACCTTCCTCCAGGCGCTGCGCTGGATCGCCGACTCGCGCGACGAGTACGCCGGGGAGCGACTCGACCAGCTCGACGACGCGTTCAAGGTGTTCCGCTGCCACACCATCCTCAACTGCGTGCACACCTGCCCGAAGGGGCTCGATCCGGCCAAGGCGATCGCCGAGATCCGCAAGCGGATGCTGGCCCGCACCGTGTGAACGGCACGCCGCCGGCATCGCCCAGCGACCGGCGGCGCCGCGCGCGGCTGCGCTGGCGCTGCCGCTGCGGCCTGCGCGAGCTCGACATCCTCCTGGCACGCTTCCTCGAGTCCCAGCCCGAGGCCCTTGGCGAGCGGGAGCTCGAAGCCTTCGAGGCGCTCCTCGACCAACCGCCGCTGGATCTGCTCGGCTGGCTGACCGGTCAGGGCGAGCCGGACGATCCCGAGCTCGCCGCGCTCTGCGCGCGGATCCGCGCGCTGCGGTAGCATCTCTCGGTGCCTGGCGAGCACCCGAGAGGCAGTTGCCGATGATCCCGGAGCACGAGCGAGCCGCCGATGATCTCGGCGCCCCCGAGGAGGAGCGGGCGGCCGCGCTTCGCGCCAGTGTCGTCGCGCCCCTCGAGCACCTCGGGCTGGTGGCCGCACGAGGAGACGACGCGCGGGCCTTCCTGCAGCGCCAGCTCACCGCCGACCTCGACGCCCTCGACCCGGGACACACTCGGCTCGCCGCGTGGTGCAATCCGGCCGGACGGGTACGGCTGCTGATCCGTCTCTGGCAGCTCGACGGCGAGATCCATCTCGAGGCGCCGCGCGAGCGTCTCGCCGCCGAGCTCGGCCGGCTGCGGATGTTCGTGCTCCGCTCCAAGGTCACGCTGGAGCGGGTCGAAGGGCGCTGGACGCGGCTCGGCGCGGCCGGGCCGGAGGCCGCCGAGGCGCTCGCCGATCGGCTCGGCCTGGACCCGCCGGCGCGGCCGGACGAGGTGCGCAGCGCAGCCGGCATCCACCTCGCCCGCCTGCCCGGAGCGCGCCCCCGCTACCAGCTGCTCGTTCCCGCCGAACGCGGCGGCGAGCTGTGGCGGCGGCTCGGCGAGCGACTCAGGCCGGTCGGCAACGGGGCCTGGCGGCTGCTCGAGCTCGCCGCCGGCATCCCGCGGGTCGAGCGGCCCGCCGCCGAGCGCCACCTCCCGCAGATGCTCGGGCTCGAGGCGCTCGGCGCGCTGAGCTTCACCAAGGGCTGCTTCCCCGGCCAGGAGGTGATCGCGCGGGCCCACTACCGGGGACAGGTCAAGCGCGCCCTGACCCTGCTGCGGGTCGCGGCGGCGAGCCCCGGCCCGAGCCCCGGCGAGCCGATCCGCGATCCGGCCGGCGCCCGGGTCGGGGAGGTGCTCGCCGCCGAGGCGCTGCCCGGTGGAGGCTGGCTGATCGCGGCGGTGTGCTCGCCAGGTGGCAGCGTGGCACTGCGCCTCGGGCGCGAGCCCCCGCTCGAGCTCTCACCCTATGAAGACCCTGCCGGGGGTGGCGCCGGGGGTGGCTGAGGCGGCCGCCTTCCGGGCGCCGTGGTGGCTGCGCTCGGCACACCTCCAGACCCTCTGGCCGGCGCTGCTCCGATCCGGCCCGCACCCGGCGCTCGAGCGCGAGCGCCTCGAGCTGCCCGACGGCGACTTCCTCGACCTCGACTGGCGCGCCCGCGAGCGCACCGCGCCCCTGGTCCTGGTGCTCCACGGGCTGGCCGGCTCGAGCCGCTCGCCCTACGCGCGCGGCATGCTCGAGGCCCTGGCCGGGCGCGGCTGGAACGCCGCGGTGATGCACTTCCGGGGCTGCAGCGGCGAGCCGAATCGCCTCGATCGCAGCTACCACTCGGGCGAGACCGGGGACCTCGACCGGGTGATCGAGACCCTCGCCCGCCGCCGCTACCCGGCGCTGGCCTGCGTCGGCTACTCGCTGGGCGCCAACGTGCTGCTCAAGTGGCTCGGCGAGCGCGGCGCAGGCGCTCCACTGGCCGCCGCCGCGGCGGTCTCGGTGCCGTTCGTGCTGGCCTGTGCCGCCGAGCGGCTCGAGCGCGGGCTGTCCCGGCTCTACCGCTGGTACCTGCTGCGCGACCTGCGCCGCGACCTGCGCCGCAAGTTCTCCGACCGCAACGCCCCGATCGACCTCGAGGCGGCCTGCACGGCACGCAGCTTCCGCGACTTCGACGAGCGGGTCACCGCGCCGCTGCACGGCTTCGCCGGCGCCGAGGACTACTACGCCCGCTCGAGCTGCCGCCCCTACCTCGCCGCGATCCGCTGCCCGACGCTGATCGTCCAGGCCGCCGACGACCCGTTCCTCGAGCCCTCGGCGATCCCCGGCGCCGACGAGCTGCCTGCGGCGGTGCGCCTCGAGGTGAGCCGCCACGGCGGGCACGCCGGCTTCGTCACCGGGCCCCTGCCCTGGCGCCCGCGCTACTGGCTCGAGGAGCGGATTCCGGCCTTCCTCGCCGAGCACCTGTAGCGCGACGCCACCGCCCGAGCGGCCG
>CAZRGU010000009.1:0-28297 GCA_964599705.1 uncultured Ectothiorhodospiraceae bacterium
CCGAGGTCGGCGGCGTACCGTGTAGCGGGGCGCGAGGTACGTTGCGCGGGCACGGCGGGCAGGGCACACGGCGGCGGTGCCGCGCCGCGCCTCCCGGATCACGCCCGGGGCCCTCGGCGGACGCGGGGTGAGAGCGCCGCCCCGGCGGGGCAGACCGAATCGGAGAGGCGCCACCGGCCTGCGCCGGGTAGTCGCGGTGGCGGGCGCTGCCCGCCCGGCGGCGACTCGGCACCGGGCGGGCAGCCCGCCGGAGGCGCGGGGATCGGAAGCCGAGGCCGCGGATGAGTGAGCGATGCGAACGGGCGGCACGGCGGGAGGCGGGGCCTTGACCTTGAGGATGCGCCCGAGGCGCTACGGAGCCTGCGCCGCGGCGGTGCTGCTCATGGCATTCGCGGCCGCCTTCTCGCCGGCGCGTGCCGTCGATCTCCTCGCCGTCTACCGCCAGGCGCGGGCCAATGACCCGGAGCTGCGCAGCGCGCGCTTCCAGAACCAGGCCACCGCCGAGGAGAAGGACCAGGCGCTGGCCGGGCTGCTGCCGCAGCTCGACTTCGAGCTGCGCCAGGACTTCACGGTGCAGAAGGTCCTGTCGACCGACAACCTGGTCTTCGACCGGGGGCTGGCGCGCTATCCGGGCACCCGCTACACCCTGAACCTCAACCAGCCGCTGGTGCGTTTCGATCTCGCCGCCGGGCTGCGCCGCGCCGAGGCGCGCGTTCGATCGGCGGATGCGGCATTGCTCAAGGCCGGCCAGGATCTCATGCTCCGGGTCGCCGAGCTCTACTTCGGGGTGCTGCTGGCGCAGGACGAGGAAGGTCAGTTCCGGGCCGAGAGGGAGGCGGTCGAGCAGCAGCTACGGCTGGCCGAGGCGCAGTTCGCCAACGGCATGGCGCCGGTGACCGATCTGCGTGATGCGCAGGCGCGCGCGGCGAGCGTGCGCGCCCGTCTGGTCGAGGCCAGCCAGCGCCTCTTCGACGCCCGCCAGGCCCTGGCCGAGGTCACCGGAGAGCTGCCCGGCGATCTGGCCGGCCTGCGTGAGGGCTTCGAGCTGGCCCGTCCGGTGCCCGAGGCCCCCGGGGAGTGGGTGCGGGTGGCCCAGGAGAGCAACCCGGGCGTGATCGCGCTGCGCCACGACGCCGAGGCGGCGCGCGAGGAGATCAGGCGCCTGCGTGCCGGCCACTATCCGACCGTGGACGTGGTCGGCAGCTACAACCGTGACGAGACCCGCGGGTCGCTGTTCGGAGGTGGCAGCGAGATCGAGACCAAGCAGATCGGCCTCCAGGTGCGCATCCCGATCTCCTCGGGAGGGCGGGTGAGCTCGCAGGTGCGCCAGGCGGCGGCCCAGCGCGGCAAGGCGCTGGCCGAGCTTGACCGCGCGCTGCGCGCGGTCAAGCGACAGGTCCTGGCGAGCTACAACGGGGTGCTGCTCAACATCCGCCGGGTCGCAGCCACGGACGAGACGGTGGCCGCGCAGCGCCTGGCCCTCGAGGCGAAGCGCGCAGGCTACGACTCCGGCCTGTACACGCTGCTCGCCGTCCTCGATGCCGAACGCGATCTCTCCATCGCGTTGAGCGCCTACGCCCGGGCCCGCTACGACTACGTGCTCGACTCGCTGCGTCTCAAGCAGGCGGCGGGCACCCTGGCCGAGGAGGACCTGGCGCAGGTCAACGCCTGGCTGAGCGCGCGCTGAGCGAGCGGTGTCCGGCCCGGTGGCCGGCCCACATCGCTCGCCGCTTCGCCGGCGCGGACGCCGTCCATCCACACCGGCGGGGCGTGCTCCCTGCAACCGGCTCGACGTGGGGCGGACACCGCCCGCCGTTTCCGGGGTGGACAGGCGTCCAGTTGCCGCCCTGCGGCGTGGACCCTCCGGTGTGCGCCCCGCCAGAGCGGCGTCTCGACGCCCTCGCTTCGCTCACCGGTGGGCGATGTGGGCTGGGAACAATCGTGTTTTGCGCCGTCGGGTGGGCGCCGGTATGATGCGCTGGCACGTATAAGAACGAGAATCGACCAGGCACGAGCCCGCATCGCTCACCGATGCCGGCGAGTTCCCGTCCGCAGCGCGCAGGGCGCATCACCGGCGCTCGGTGGTGAGAGGGAACGGAGCTGCTCGTGAAGGGGGTGCTCCAGCGGCGGTGCGAAGGGTCCATGCAGAACGGTAGCACCTAGTGGGCGGCTCCTAGTGGCGGGCGTGGCGCCCTCGCTGGCCCGGCTGCGCCAGTCCTGGCAGGCACGCGCGGCCATGCGCGAGCGGGCGAGGCGGCTGCGCGGGCTGCGCCGCGCGCGGCGTCGCGAGCGCTTCCAGGTCGAGGTCCTCGAGCCCCGCTTCCTGCTCTCGGCCGATCTGCCGCTGCTCGCTCCCGACCTCGCGCCGGTGCCGTTGCCCGAGGCCGCGCCGCTCCCCGAGATCCACCTCGACGAGGCGCGCCTCGTCCCGGCCGAGGCCGGCGCGCCCGCCGACCCGCCGCCCGTGCGCTCGGGCGAGCGGCAGGCGGCGGAGGGCGGGAACGGGGCTCGGGCCGGCGGCGACGGGGAGGGGACGGCGCGGCCTGAGCCCCCGCAGAGCGCCGCCGCGGACCCCACCCAGACCCCGGTTGCGAGGGAGCCGGATCGCGCCGGCGCGGCGCCGGCTGCTGGCGGGCTTCCCGCGCACGAGGCCGGCGAGGGCGGCGCGGCGCCGGCGCCGCCCGCACCGCGGTCGCCGGGGGCGGAAGGGCAGCCGGGCGACCCCGCCGCCGCGGACCGGGCGCTCGGTGCCCGCAGGCTCCACGAGATCGCTCAGCGCCGCGGCGAGCAGGTGATCTTCGTCGACCCCTCGGTCAGCGACTACGGCGCGCTGCTCGAGGCGGCCACCGGGCAGCGCCTCGCCGATCTGGGCCTTGCCGAGCGGGTGCTCGCCGGGAGCGGTGCGCGCGTGCAGGTGGCGAGCTTCGCGAGCGAGCGCGGGCCGCCGGCCGAGCGCGGCCCCACGCTGCTCGCCGCGAGCGCGGTGTCCTCGGAGCCCGGCGTCGAGGGAAGCGCCGAGAGGCGCGCGGCATCGCCCAGCGACCGCATCACCGTCGTCGTGCTCGACTCCCGGCGCGACGGGATCGCGCAGATCGGCGAGGTCCTGGCCGACTACCAGGGGCTCTCCGCGGTGCACCTCCTCTCCCACGGCGGGGTGGCGGCGCTGCGCCTCGGCAGCACCTCGCTCGGCACGGCCCGTCTCGCCGAGCACCGCGAGCGCATCGCGCGCTGGGGCGAGGCCCTGCGTGCCGGCGGCGACGTGCTGCTCTATGGCTGCGAGGTCGCCAGCGGCGAGGTCGGAGTGCGCTTCGTCGAGGAGCTCGGCGCGATCATCGGCGCCGATGTGGCCGCCTCGACCGATCCGACCGGGGCGACGGCGCTCGGCGGCGACTGGCGGCTCGAGTACTCGACCGGGGTGATCGAGACCGCGGCGCTGTTCACCGCCCCGGGGGCCGCTCCGGCCTGGGACCACCTCCTCGGGCTGATCCAGGGAACCACCGGGAACGACACCCTCAACGGGGGCAGCGGCGCCGACACCCTCGAGGGCCTGGCCGGCAACGACACCCTCAACGGCTTCGGCGGCAACGACACGCTGGCCGGCGGCAAGGGCAACGACCGCTACGTGTTCCGCAGCGGCTGGGGCGTGGACACGGTCACCGAGCGCGCCGCCGAGGGCACCGACACCCTCGATCTGTCGGCGATCGGCGCCGACCTCACCGTGATCATCAAGAACGGCGGCAAGGTGGTGGTCAGCGACGGCAGCAACCGGCTCACCGCCGAGCACGTCGAGAACCTCATCACCGGCGCCGGCGACGACACCTTCGTGCTCGAGCAGGGAGCGGCGCTGGCCGGGACCATCGATGCCGGCACCGGCACCAACAGCCTCCAGTACACCCCCGACGCCGCCGGCCTGGTCCGCCCCGAGCTGCTCACTGGCTTTCCCAACCGCTTCACCGGCAGCGCCGACTACGATCGCGCGGCCACCAGCACCGTCCAGGTCGACGCGGTGGTGCGCCGCGCCAGCGGGATCGACGGCTCGGCGCCGGGCGGCATCACCGGCATCGGCCCGGTCATCGGGGGGCGCGGCGGGGACCTGATCTCCGGTGGCGGCGCAGCCGAGCACTTCGTCGGCGCCGGCGGCGACGACACCCTGCGCGGCGGCGGCGGCGCCGACCGGCTCGCCGGCGGGGCGGGCGCCGACCGGCTCGAGGGCGGCGCCGGTGCCGACGTCCTGTTCGGGGAGGGCGGCGACGACACCCTGGTGGGGGGGGCCGGGGACGACCGGCTCGCCGGCGGTGCCGGCGACGACCGCTACGTCTTTGCCGACGGCTGGGGCCGCGACAAGGTCGCCTTCACGACCACGCTCGGCGGGCAGATCGACGGCGAGCTGGCCGCCGGTGGCACCGACACCCTCGACTTCTCGGCGGTCAGCGCCGATCTGGTGGTGGAGCTCGACTCGAGCGCCGGGGCGGGGATCTCGGTGACCGCCGGCAGCGACGCCCTGACCGAGGGGCGCAACCTCGAGGTGGTGATCGGCGGCACCGGCAGCAACCGCTACCGCTTCCACGACGAGTGGGGCAAGCTGCTGCGCATCGAGGACCGGGCCGCCAGCGCCGCCGCGACGCTCGACTTCTCGGCGGTGACCCGCGCCCTCGAGTTCACCCTCGACCGGGACGGCCGGGTCACGGTGCGGGCCAGCAACGGCGATCAGGTGGTCGCCACCAACGTCGCCCACCTCATCGGCGGGCTCGGCAACAACACCTACTACGTGCTGCGCGACGATGCCCTCCCGGGGAGCCTGACGGGCGGGGCGCCGGGGCAGGCGGCCGAGCGCGTCAACGTCCTCGACTACTCGCGCTACCGGAGCGGCGCGGGCGGGGTCGATCCGTTCCCGCAGGTCGACCTCGAGCACGGGCGGGCCACCGGGATCGGCTTCGCGCTGCCCGGCGCCGCGGCGCTGGTCGGGGCCAACGAGGTCCAGCAGGTCGCGCTCGGCGGTGCGAGCGGCGGCACCTTCCGGCTGCTGCTCAACGGCGAGGCGACCGAGGCGCTGCCCTTCGACGCGAGCGCCTCGCTGCTCGAGGACGCGCTCGAGCGGCTCGCCAACGTCGGCGCGGTCTCGGTCACCGGTCTGGGTACGGCGGCCAGCCCGTGGCGGGTGACCTTCCGCCAGCCCGGAGAGACCGACGTCGCCGCCCTGGCGGTCGAAGCCACCGACCTCGTCGGCGGGGCGCCGAGCGTGACCGTGGTCACCGAGGGCGCCTCCGGGCTGCCCGACGGGGCCATCTCCGGCATCGACCTGGTCACCGGGGGCAGCCGCGGCGGCGAGGGGATGCTGGTGATCGGCTCGAGCGCGAGCGGCGACGGCATCCAGGGCGGCTCCGGGCAAGACCTGCTGCGCGCCGGCAATGTCGGCCCCGATCTCGCCGTCGACCCGAGCGGCGCAACCCCCGGCGAGGGCGACGAGCTGCGCGGTCACGGCGGCGACGACCGTCTCGCCGGCGGCAGCGGCATCGATACGCTGTTCGGCGGCGCCGGCAGCGACATCCTGTTCGGCGCCGCCGGGGGCGACACGCTGCACGGCGACGCCGGCGCCGACCGGCTGAGCGGCGGGCGCGGCGCCGACACCCTCGAGGGCGGCGCCGGTAACGACTGGCTCGAGGGTGGCCCGGGGGTCGATACGCTCTCGGGCGGGGCCAATGACGACATCCTCGAGGGCGGCCCCGGCGCCGACACGCTGCTCGGCGGCAGCGGCGACGACCGCTACCTGTTCCGCGGTGAGTGGGGTCGCGACACGGTCGTCGAGCAGCCGAAGGCCGGGCTCGATACGCTCGACTTCTCGCCGATCACGGCCTCGCTCACCCACCAGTTCAACGAGGGGCGCCTGGTCTCGGGCACCGGAACCTTCGTTCCGGTGATCCCGCTCGAGTCGCTGCGCGGCACCACCCGCTCGACCGGGGTGGTGGCGGGCAGCTTCACCGATCCGCTGGCCAACACGGTGACCGTCGAGGAGGCGAGCTTCGACGCCATCGAGCGCATCGTGCTGGGCGCGGGCGACAACACCCTGCTGTTCGGCAACGACTGGGGGCCCGACCTCAACCCGGTGACCGAGCAGCTTCCGAACTTCCTGCGCCCGACCAAGGACCGGGCGCTGACCATCGACACCTCGGCGCTGATCGCCAGCGGCCGGGCCCTGACCCTCGACTTCCGCAACGTGACCAAGGAGCTCAAGTTCGAGTTCGCGACCGACGCCGACGGGGCCACCCGCCTGACGGTCACCCAGGAGGCGAAGTCCGGCAAGAGCAACCACAAGCTGATCTTCACCGCCGTCGACGCCAACACCACCGTCTACGGAGGGCGCAACGCGAACCGCTACTTCATCCGCGGCAGCGCCGAGTACGCCGGGACCCTGATCGGCGGGACCGGCCTGCGCCCGGCCGGCAAGATCGCCCTGAGCGGGGCGGCGGCGCTGGTCGGCAGCGGCCAGCTCGAGCTGACCGTGATCAACAAGGTCGACTTCAGCCAGAGCAGCATCTTCAAGCCGACCACCGTGTCGCTGATGAGCTCCTCGCTCGACAGCGTCACCGCCCACACCATCCGCGAGCCCTTCGACGGGCGCGAGGTGCAGCGGATCCTGCTCCCCGACATCGTCGGCGGGCACTTCAAGCTGACCTTCCCCGGTGGCGGCACCACCCGCACCAGCGCGGCGATCGAGTTCGACGCCGCGGGCGAGCGCACCGGCGAGCGCATCGCCGCCGCGCTCAACGACCCGGCGATGCTCGGCGCCGGGGCGGTCGAGGTGCGCCAGCTCGACCGCCACACCTTCGACGTCACCTTCACCGCGCCGGGAGCGGCGGCCGATCTGCTCGGCATCGTCGACGTCGATCTGGCCGTCGCCCCGAGCGGCCCGATCGCCGTCGAGCCGACCGCCACGGTTGCCAGGGAGGTCCAGGAGGTCGACCTCGGCCTGGCCCTGCGCGGCGAGTTCCAGCTCGCCTACCGCGACGGCACGTTCTTCCGCTACGTCGATCCGGTCGCGATGCTCGACAGCGACGACGCATTCACCATCGCCGCCAAGCTCGAGGCCGCGCTCAACAAGGCCTTCGGCACCGGGGCGACGAGCGTCGCCCCGCCGGGTCTCGGCCAGACCGCCTATCGGGTGAGCTTCCAGAAGCTCGGCAACGTCCCGGAGCTGGTGGCGCTCGACAGCTCCGGTGGCCTGCCGGCGCCGACCCTCTACGATGCCTCCGGCAATCCGGTGACGGTGGTCACGCGGGTGGTCACCGAGGGCCGCTCGGGCAACGAGAACCAGACCCTGACGCTTCCCGCCGGCACGGTCGGCGGCGAGCTCTCGCTCGAGCTCAACGGGGCGCGCAGCGCCCCGATCCCCGTCGCCGGTGACGCCGACACTGCCGCCGCCATCCAGGAGAGCCTGCGCCGGCTGCTCGCCGACAACCCCGACCTGCTCGGGTCGGGGGCCAGCGTCGACGTGACCGCGAGGAGCGGCGCCACGGGTGTCCACGATCTGGTCTTCCACTTCGACAAGGCCAGCGCGCGCGACGTGGAGCTCCTGCGGGTGGCCTCCGCGAGCCTGCGCGGCGCCCCCCCGCTCAGCGGCCAGGCGCCGCTCGGCCAGGACGCGGTGAGCGTGCGCCTCGCCGGGGCGAGCCCGGCGGGCAACCTGGTGCAGAGCTTCTACACCGATGCCGGTGGCGGGACCTTCACCCTGTCGGTGCAGTCGACCAGCAAGTTCAGCCGCTTCCTGAGCAGGCTGCCGCTGGTCGGCCCGAAGACCACCACCGAGCCGATTCCCTACGACGCCGACGCGGCCACGATCAAGGCCGCGCTCGAGGCGCTCGGCACGGTCGGCAGCGCCAACGTGACCGGCAGCGGCACCGAGCTCGATCCCTGGAGGGTCGAGCTCACCGATCCGGGCGGGCTCGAGGTGCCGAGGCTCAAGGTCGACTCCGCCGGGCTGACCGCGGACCTCGGCCTCGGCGGTCAGCCCGGCGTGGTGGTGACACTGGTCGAGGGCGGTACCCCCTTCGGCGAGGTCCAGCGGATCGTCTCGCGGCTGCCGCCCTCGGGGCGTTTCGACCTGCGCTACCAGGATCGCAGCGCCCGCGACATCGCGATGAGCGTCGACGACACCGCGGTCGCCGGCAACATCCGGAGCGCGCTCGAGACCGAGGTCTTCACGCCCGGCGCGCTCACCGTCGCGGTGGCCGCGCCCGGGGTCTACGACGTGACCTTCAGCGGCGTCGAGGAGCGCGCCCGCCTCAATCCCTTCGTCTTCGACGACTTCACCCAGAAGGCGCGCCAGGGATTCAAGGCCAAGACCGGCTTCACCGGCATCCTCCGCAACATCGACCGGGTCGAGTACGGCGCCGGCATCAACCTGCTGCTCGGCTCCAACGTCGGGCTCTCGGCCAGCGATCTGGCCGCGGTCAAGGCCGACAGCGGCGGCATCGGCAGCGGGCTCGCCAATCTCGCCGGGTCGGTCTGGGACAGCGCCACCGACGGCAGCCTGCTCGGCAGCGACACCTTCACGGTCGGCGGCAACGTGCTCAACGATGCCGCCAACTTCGTGGCCGGCAAGCTCGGCCGCAAGCTGCCCTTCGACCTCCCCGGAACGCTCGCCCCCGGGGTCCACGTGATGAGCGGCCTGACCGGCGGCGACACCTACAAGTTCGACGGGATCTTCGGGCTCGCCGCGGTCCTCGAGATCCCCGACGTGAGCGTCGGCGGAACCGCGGTTCCCGAGTTCTACGACACGCTCGACCTGTCCTCGATGGGCGTGCCGGGGCTGACCAGCACCATCGAGATCTCGATTGCCGACATCACCAGCGAGAACATCGCCGGGTTCCGCGAGCTGTTCGGCGCCGTCCAGGCCCAGGACAGCGGCGACGGCAACCAGGATCCGCCGCCGCTGGCGATCGGCAGCAACGTGGTGATCGTGCGCGACAACCTCTACGGCGACATCGCCGGGAGGGCGGGCAACGAGGTGCCCTCGCCGATCCCGAACGGCAACTTCATCATCGCCAACGACATCGAGAACATCATCACGCCGCGCACCGAGACGATCATCCGCTTCATCGGCGACACCCGCCTGCAGGGCACGATCTCGAGCGGCGCCACCGGCGGGCGCATCGTCCTCGACTACTCGCGCTACACGCCGTCGGGCGGCGGGGTCAACGTCGATGCGGCCGCCGGGCTCGATATCGAGATCATCCCGGCCTTCGACGTCGGGGCGCTGCACGTGCCGGCCCTGACCCGGGCGCTCGGCAGCGCCGATGCGGTATCCGGAAACCGCTTCATGGGGCTCGAGGAGTGGCTCGACAGCTTCGGCCTGAGCGCTCCCGGGCAGCTGGTGGCGAACTTCGCGGTCTCCGGCATCGACGACGTCATCGGCACCGCCGGCGACGATCACCTGACCGGCAACCGCCGCGACAACCTCTTCGACCTCGGCCCCGGCGGCACCGACGTGATCGACGGCGGCGCCGACAGCTTCGACAGCAGCGACGTCAGCGAGTCGCTGCGCCGCGGCCACGGCGACGTGGCGAGCTTCGCGAGCACCGTCGCGCCGACCACCATCAGCGGCTTCGCCACTGCCTGGGAGACCCCGCTCGAGGTCCAGCGGGTAACGGTCGACGCCACCGGCGGCAGCTTCACGCTGACCGTGGACGGGGCGAGCAGCGCCGCGATCGCACTCGGCGCCGATGCCGCGAGCACCGCCGGCAACATCCGGGCGGCGCTCGACGCGCTGCTTGGCAGCGGCGCGGTGCGCGTGCAGCCCGGCGCGCCGGGAAGCTGGGACGTCACCTTCACCGGCTCGGCGATCCGCCCGATCGCCGAGATGAGCGCCGACGGCGCGCTGCTCACCGGTGGCAGCGGTACCGTATCGGTCACCACCGCGGTCGACTCGTGGCTGCAGGCGGCCACCGCCTCGCTCGTCCAGGGCACCGATCCCGCCGGGCCGCGCGACGAGGTGCAGCGGATCCGGATCGACGGGGCGAGCGGCGGCACCTTCATCCTGAGCTTCGGGACCGCGACCTCGGACCCGATCGCGCTGGGTGCCGACGACAGCGCCACCGCCGGGAACATCCAGGCCGCGCTCGATGCGCTGCTCGGCGGCGGGGCGACGAGCGTGACGGTGAGCGCGCCGGGCACCTGGGACGTGACCTTCGACGGAACGGGGGTGCGGCAGCGCAACGTCGCCTCGCTCGGCGTCGACGGCACCGGCCTCACCGGGACCGCGGCCAGCGCCACGGTCAGCGAGCAGCTCGCCGGGATCTCGGCCGGGGCGCTGCAGACCCTCTCCCACGACGCGGACGGCGGCGGCTTCACGCTGACCTATCGGGGCGAGACCACCGTCGAGCTCGCCCACGACGCACCGGCACGGGTCATCGAGCGCGCCCTCGAGGCGCTCCCGAGCATCGACGCGGTGACGGTCAGCGGCAGCGGAACCAGCGCCGACCCGTGGGTCGTGCACCTGCTGCGCGGCAGCTTCGCGGCCGACGGCTCGGCGCCGCCGATCACCGTCGACGGCTCGCGCCTGGTGCGCTTCGGGACTGCGCCGGGGGCCACCGACACGCTGGCCAACATCGAGGTCATCGAGCTCGGCCGCGGCGACGACATCGTGATCGGCTCGGGCGCTGCCGACGTCTACCGGATCCGCGACGGCTGGGGTCACGACGTCGTCTACGAGCGCGCCGCCGGCGCAGGCACCGACGTGATCGACCTCTCGGCGGTGACCACCACGCTGTACCGCGAGAGCGCCGGGGCGGTGACGCGCTTCACCACCAGCGGCGCCGACGGACGTACCCATACCCTGACCACCTACAACGTCGAGTCCTTCGTGACCACCGACGGGAAGGGGCGGGGCCCGCAGATCATCGATGTCGGTCCGGCCCAGTTCCTGCGCCCGAGCGGGGCGGGCGGAGGTCTCGCCGGGAGCGCCGGCACGGCGCGCGCGGATCCCGGCGCGCCGCTGACCGATGTGGCGCTGGCGGTGATCCTCGATGCCGCCCGCGATCGCTGGATCGCGGCCGGTGCCGATCCGCTGCGCCTCGCCACGGTGCGAGCCGAGGTGGCCGATCTGCCGGGTCTCGCCTTCGGCCAGTCGGGCCTCAACACGGTGTACGTCGATCCCACTGCGGCCGGCGCCGGGTGGTTCATCGACGCCACGCCGCTCGAGGACGGCGAGTACCCGCTCGCCAGCGGCACGATGGCCGCCCCGAGCGGCGCCGCGGCGGGACGCGTCGATCTGCTGACCGTGGTCAGCCACGAGCTCGGCCACCTGCTCGGCATCGGTCACCAGGCGAGCGGGCTGATGGCCGACAACCTGGCTGCGGGCACCCGTCTGCTGCCGGCCGCGGCGCTGCTCGATTCCGCCGGCGCGGGCGGTGTCGGGGCGCTGGCCAGCGGCGAGGGCGCCCAGGAGAAGCTGGTCGCGGGGCTGAGCGCGTTCGCCGACTGGGCCGCGAACCTCGGGCCCAGGCTCAACGACCTCTTCGCCAGCGTGACCACCCTGCCCTTCACCGGGCTGTCGCTGGGCAGCCTGTTTCCGGGGATCGACACCGCCTCGCTCCGGCAGACCGTGCTCGACACCTTCGAGGTCCCGATCAACGACTACCTCACGGGCGCCGGCGCGTTCGCGACCGCCGACGGACTGCTCGGCCTCGAGCACATCTCGCCCTCGCTCGCCGGACCGACCGCCTTCCGTGGCGAGGTCTCGCTGGCGAGCTTCGCCCAGGGGATCAACCTCGATCTCGCGGAGCTCGCCATCGACAATCCGGTGGCGGGCGCGCTGAGCAGCCTCGGCCTCAGCGTCCGCCAGTCGCAGCCGCTGGAGCTGCGCGGCGACATCGACCTCGGCTTCGACTTCGGGCTCGATGCCGCCGGCGAGTTCTTCGTCAACGATACCCGGGTCACCGTCGCGCTGGCCTTCGGCGAGCTGCCCATCGACATCGTGGCCAGCGTGGTCGGCAGCCCCGGCACGCCCGCCACCTCGGCCTTCCTGGTCGCCGGCGACCAGGTGGCACGCTTCGCCGCCGGGGACCGCTTCGCGGTCACCGACACCTTCGGCAGCGACGGCAACTACACCGTGGCCAGCGCTGCCTACGACGCCCTCGCCGACCGGACCACGATCGCCGTCGAGGAGGACGTCGAGACCGCCGAGGCGGGCGGATGGCTGCGCAAGACCTTCGACCTCACCCTTGCCCTCGGGCCGCTCGGCATCGGCGTCGAGGACGGCTACGCGTCGTTCAACGCCGAGGTGACGCTCGGCGTCGGCGGGCGACTGTCGCTCGCCGAGATGATCGCCGATCCGGGCGGGACGCGGATCGGCGCCCCCTCCCTGGACGCGGCGGGCGGCTACGACATCTTCCTCCCGATCAAGCCGACCGGTGCCCTCGCGGGGCTCGACACCCGGCTCGGCGCGATCAAGGCATCGCTCCACGAGCTGCCGGCGGGGGCAGGTCTCGGCACGGTGTTCGCGACGTTGCCGAGCACCGTGCAGATCGAGGGGCCCGACGATCTGTTCAGCCTCCAGGGGATCTCGCTGGAGATGATCCTGCAGGCGATCAACGACCTGCTCGACGCGCTCGCCGGCGATCGCGCCTCGGGCCAGGGGATCTACGAGTCGCTGCCGATCGTCGATCGCAGCGCCGCCGAGCTGCTCGCCACCGGCGGGGCCGAGATCGAGGTCACCACGGCGATCCCCGGCGACGCCGCGAGCGCGGAGGTCCAGAAGATCTTCCACGGCGGCTCGAGCGGTACCTTCACCCTCGGCTTCGCCGGCACCACCACCGCGGCGCTGCCCTTCGATGCCAGCGCCGCGGCGGTGCAGGCGGCCCTCAACGGCATCGGCGCGGCGGTCACGGTCAGCGGGTCGGGCACCGGCGCCGATCCCTACCGGGTGACCTTCGCCGCCAGCGGCGATCAGCCACTGATCGGCGCCGACCCGGCGGGGCTCAAGACCGACCTGGTGTCGACGCTGCGCTTCGCCTTCCGCAAGGCGAGCGAGGCGGTGACCGACCTCACGGGGCTCGAGGCGGCGATGAACGCCGAGCTGCGCCGCGTCCTCGCGCTCCCCGCGGGGAGCGCCGATCCGGTCACCCTGCGCTACCAGGACTCGAGCTTCCGGGTCGCCCTCGACCTCGGCTACACGGCCGCCACGCGGCTGCCGCTGGAGCTCGATCTCGGCCGCTTCGACCCCAGCGGCGCGCTCGATGACCTCGGCCTCGAGGTGCGCGGCAGCGGCGGGGAGCTGGCCATCGACGCCCAGGCGCAGCTCGCCCTCGGGGTGGACATCGATCTTGGTGACGTCACCGCCCCCGCGGTGCTGTTCGACGACTTCTCCGGGCTGACCTTCACGGTCGACATCGACAACACCGAGCCGCTGACCTTCGAGGCCTCGGTCGCGGTTCCGGGGGTCGGCGACGTCGGGCTGTTCGCCAGCGGCGGCGATCTCGGCCTGCACGCGCTGCTCGGCTTCGGGCTCGCCGACGACAGCGGCGACGACAACCGCTACCGGCTCGGCGAGGTCGCCGGCGCGCTCGGCCCGCGCCTCGAGGGCGAGGCGTTCCTCGACCTGCCGCTGTTCTTCCCGACCGAGACGCTGCCCCTCGGGGGGAGCACCGCGGACCTCAACAACGACGGCTTCGGCGACAACGTGCTGCACCTCGGCGGCACCCTCGGGCTGGGCGGCTTCACCACCCAGTTCGTCACTCCGTCGCTGGCCGCGAGCTTCGACCTGTTCGCCTTCCTCAACGACCCGCAGAACATCATCGACGGGCTGAACACGGTGTTCTCGGGGCTCAAGGGCGGGCTCGAGAGCAAGCTCGCCTCCTTCGCGCTGCCCTTCCTCGGCGACCGGCTGCAGAGCGCGGCCGACTTCATCGACGATGGCAGCCTGACCTCGGGCAACGACCTCCGCGACCAGGTGGTCGGGCTGCAGAGCAGCAGCGGCCAGTACGTCAGCGGGCTCGGCGAGATCCTCAAGGTCGGGGTCCAGGAGCTCGACCTGGGCGGCGCGACCGGCGGCACCTTCACCCTGGCCCTGGGCTCCCAGGTCAGCGCCGCCATCGCGGTCGGGCCGAGCGTGGCGGTGACCGCGGCGAACGTCGCGGCCGCGCTCGGCGGGTTCACCAATCCGGAGACCGGCGAGGCGCTGGCGATCAGCGCCGAGGTTGGCCTCGACGGGGCCTCGATCGAGCTCAACGTCGGGGCCGGCATCGCCCTGCTCGCGGTCAGCGGCAGCAACCTCACCGGCGCCAGCAGCGAGGCACGGGTCTCGCGCAAGACCACCGTCGACATCCTCCGCGAGGGGCTGTTCGCGCTGCTCGGTCCCGGCGGGCTCGACCTGCTGCGCATCGCCGAGACCGAGCCCGACGGCACCCCGCGGCTCGATGCCGCCACCGGGCGCCCGCTGTACCGGGCGATCTCCGGCCCCGACGAGATCCTGCTGGTCGCCGACAGCCGCCACATCCAGTTCAACGTGGTGATGGCCGGGGGCATCTTCGACGAGCTGGTACCGATCGACTTCGACCAGGCCGTGCCCGGCCTCGGGCTCGACGTCGCCGCCGAGATCCGGCTGCGCATGGACTACCTGTTCGGCTTCGGCTTCGGCTTCCAGGTGCCGGCCAGCAAGAGCTTCGGCGACGCCTTCTTCTTCGACACCGCCGGGGTCACCCCGTCGGGCGACGAGCTCGAGCTCTCGCTCTCGGCGACGCTCGGCGCCGGCGCCTCGCTCGATGCCACCCTCGGCTTCCTGCAGGCGACGCTCGACGAGATCGACGACTACAGCAGCGCCTCGCCGGACTTCGTCAGCGGCGAGCGGGCCAGCGGGATCTTCGCCACCTTCGCGATCGACGTGCGCGACCCGGGCAGCGTGGCGGCCGACCAGCGGCTCACGGTCAACGAGATCCGCGGCGCCTCGTTCGGCGATCTGGTGGTCGCGCGCCTCGCCGGCGCGGCCGACCTCGACGTGCGCGGCTCGCTCGGCGTCCTCGGAGGGCAGTTCTTCACGGTCGGCGCCGACATCCACTACAGCCAGGATCTCGGCTTCGCGACCGGCGGCGCGGGCTTCCTGCTCGGGGCTCCGAACCTGCGCTTCGAGGGCATCTACCTCGAGCTCGGCGGCTTCATCAACGACTTCGTCTCACCGATCCTCTCCGAGATCCAGAAGGTCACCGGGCCGCTGCAGCCGATCGTCGATCTGCTCTACGCCGAGATCCCGGTGCTCTCGGACGTGCTCGGGCCGACCACCCTGATGAGCCTCGCCGAGCAGGCCGGCAGCGCCGATCCGCGGCTCGCCAAGATCGTCCAGGTAGTCGACGCCATCGCCGGGCTGATCACCACCATCAACAGCATCCCGACCAGCGCCGACGGGCGCTTCTTCTTCGGCGACTACCAGGTCGTGTTCGGCTCCGACGGCGCCGCGCGCAACGCCGACCCGGCGCTCGATGCCCGCTCGAGCTTCGACCAGCAGGTGGCGGGGGACAGCAGCTCGGGCGGCGCCGGGCAGCCGAGCCGCAGCACGCGCGACTTCCTGCGCGCCAACGTCAGCAAGAAGAAGGGCCAGCTCGAGTTCCCGATCCTCACCAAGCCGACCACCGTCTTCAACCTGCTGATGGGCAAGGACGTCGACCTGTTCCGCTACACCCTGCCCTCGGCCGGCTTCGCCTTCGGGATCGAGAACACCTTCCAGCTCGGGCCGATGATCGCCAAGTTCCGCGGCGACATCGACATCGGCTTCGACCTCGGCTTCGGCTTCAACACCCTCGGGCTGCGCCAGTACGTCGCCACCGTCGATCTCAGCGATCCGCTGGCACCCGACTTCGGCGATCCGACGCTGGTCTTCAACGGCTTCTTCCTCGACGACCACGTGGTCGGCGGGATCGACAGCCCCGAGGCCTGGGCCCGGGTCAACCTCGGCGCGAGCCTCGGCGTCGGCCTCTCGGGGCTGGTCGAGCTGACCCTCGACGGCGACGTCAGCGCCAACATCGAGATCGACCTGGCCGAGAACGAGTACCTCGGCGGGGTGACCCCGTTCGCCGGAGCGCCGTTCCGCGACGGCTTCAAGGACGGCCGGATCTTCTTCGACGAGATCACCGATCGGCTCGGCTCGCACGGACCGCTGTGCCTGGTCGATCTGCAGGGGGCGCTGTCGGCCCGCCTCGGGGCCTCGCTGTGGATGGGGGTCAAGGTCCCGCTGGTCGGCAAGGTCACGGTGTTCT
Organism: uncultured Ectothiorhodospiraceae bacterium; assembly: GCA_964599705.1. Lineage (GTDB taxonomy): Bacteria > Pseudomonadota > Gammaproteobacteria > HK1 > HK1 > CAZRGU01. Next base: position 16,242 of record CAZRGU010000009.1, read on the forward strand.
CGGACAGCTGGAACTTCGCCAACGTCACCCTGGTCGACTTCAACCACCACTGCACGCCGCGCCCGCCGCCGAGCGGGGCGACGCTGGCCGCGGACGGCACCCTGTACCTCAACATGGGGTCGCGCTACGGCGACCGGCTGGCCGGGATCTCGGGGGTTACCCCGGAGGACTACGGCTTCGGGGCGAGCGGCGACGTCGGCACCCGGATCGAGGTCACCCGCGTCAAGGTCGCCGATCCGAGCGCCCCCGATCCCGACAGCGCCGCGCAGATCGACGCCACCCGGGTTCGTTTCGACGGCTTCGTCGAGGACTTCCTCGACCGCGACGGCGCGGTGACGCGGATCGTCGGGGTCGGCGGGGCCGGTGACGACGTCGTCGAGATCGGCAAGAAGATCACCGTCCCGGTCGAGCTCAGCGGCGGCGGCGGCAACGACCAGTTCCGCATCAAGGGGGCGGCGCCGGCGCTGCTCGCCGGCGGCGCCGGTGACGACACCCTGCTCGGCGGGAGGGGCGACGATCGCATCGACGGCGGCGCCGGCAACGATGCCATCGAGGGCGGTGAGGGTGACGACCGGATCATCGGCGGGCCCGGCGCCGACCGGCTGTTCGGGCGCGAGGGCAGCGACCAGATCGATGCCGGGGCGGGCGACGACACGGTCAAGGGCGGGCTCGGCGACGACCTGATCTGGGGCGGGACGGGCGCCGACCAGCTCTTCGGCGACGAGGGCGGCGACTGGATCTACGGGGAGGACGGCGCCGATCGGCTGATGGGCGGGCCCGGTGACGACGTCCTGCTCGGCGGGGGCGGCGACGACAACCTGGTCGGCGGCGCCGGCACCGATCGGGTGCTCGGCGAGGCCGGCGACGACCTGATCGACTGGGTCGCCGGCGACGGCAACGACGACTTCGTCAGCGGCGGCGCCGGCACCGGCGATACCTTCTCGTTCGACGCCACCGCGCTCGCCGAGCGCATCGAGCTCACCGCCTTCGACCCGGCGGCGACGCTCGCCCTGACCCATCCGGACGTGACCATCGCCACCCGGGCGCCGGTCGGCGCCGGCAGCAACGCGGTGGTGGTGAGCCGCGACCCGAGCACCGGGGTGCGGATCACGGTCGACGATGGCAGCACGCCGTTCGCCTTCGTCACCGCCGAGACCGAGGGCTTCGTGCTCGACGCCGGGGATGGCGCCGACACCCTCGTCATCAACGACCTCGCCGGGCGGGGCGTGGACTCGATCGTCGCCGACCTGGGCAGCGCCTCGGGCAGCTCGACGACCACCGTGATCAACTACGAGCTCGAGACCGATGCCGACGGCAATATCATCAACGACGCCCAGACCGGGCAGCCGCTCAAGCGGCTCGACGCGGCCGGCAACCCGATCCCGAGGACCCGGCCGGCCACCGATGCGCTCGGGCGCAGCGCCCTGTTCGCCGGCACCGTCGGCGGCACGCTCGCCGAGCAGGTCGAGCAGTCCTCGCGCCTGATCCTCTCCGGCGAGGTGAGCGCCGGGTCGAGCTGGGAGGTGGCGCTCGAGGACGTCGGCAACGACCGGCTCGAGCGCTTCGCCACGACCGCGGTGAGCGGCGACACGCTCGGGACCCTCGCCCGGCGCCTCGCCGCCCTGATCGACGCCGACCCCGACTACCGGGCGAGCGCCGACGGCGCGGCGATCACGGTCAGCCACGCCCTGGCTGGCACCGCGTTCCAGGTCGAGGTCGGCAAGCCGGCCGGCGGCACCATCGAGCACCGGCGCACCCCGCTGCGCCGCACCTGGACGGCCGCCGCGGTCGACCTCGAGGGCCCGGTGGCCGCCGACCAGACCTGGCAGGTGGTGATCGAGGATCAGGTCTTCGAGTACCGGACCGCGGGTGGCGACACGCTGGCCACGGTCGGCGCCGCGCTGGCCGCGGCGATCGACGCCGAGCCGGGCCTGCATGGCGCGCCGCGCGGCGCCGACCCGACGGTCATCGACATCACCCGCGACGACCCCGAGCCGTTCCAGGTCGCGGTGAGCAAGCGCTTCCAGGTCATCGACACCAGCGAGGTCGCGGTCCCCGCCGGCGGCAAGGACGGCCAGAAGGACTCGGTGCAGATCCACGGCGGGGCCGGCGACGACAACTTCACGGTCTCGACCAACGACCAGGACGAGGTCCGCATCGTCCGCGAGGGCGGTCTCGAGGTGACCCTGCAGAACGCCGAGCGTGCGGCCCTCGACCCGGGCTTCGACGCCGCCGGCGCGCCGCGGTTCAGCGGTGACAACCTGACCGTGCTCGGCCACCAGGGCGACGACGGCCTGCGCGCCGGGGGCGTGGTCGCCGACCTCATCGCCCTCGACCTGATCGGCGCCGAGGGCGACGATACCCTGATCGGCTCGCCCTTCGCCGACGTCCTCGACAGCGGGCTCGGCAACGACACCGTGACCGGTGGCGCCGGGGTCGACCGCTTCTTCGACAGCGGCGGTGACGATACCCTGAGCGAGGTCCGCGATGCCGACCTGGCGCTGTTCGAGGACTACTTCATCACCGGGACGATGCTCGCCGAGACCGGGGGCCCCTTCCTGCGCTACGACATTGCCGACGAGCCCGGGGTGCCGGAGAACAAGGCCGAGTTCGAGCGCGCCGACTTCCTGATCCTCGAGGACCGCGGCAACCACTTCGCCGCCGGCGCCGAGGTCGAGTCGCTGCGCGGGCGCGACGGCGCGCCGATCTTCGAGAACGCGGTGCTGGTCGGGGGGGCGGGCAACAACCTGCTGGTGCTCAACGACGCCGACAACCGGGTGCAGGTCGGCAGCCAGACCGTGACGGTGGCCGACTGGACCGGCAACGTCACCCTCGACAACGCCGCCAACAACACCTCGCTCAGCCCGCGCGCAGACACCCGCACCGAGTACTACCTGCTCAACCTCAAGGGCGCGAGCGGAGCGACGGTCAACATCGAGGACTCGGGGGGAAGCCAGGGGCGCGACGAGCTGGTCATCTACACCACCGACGGGCCCGATGTGATCCACCTTGCCGCCGGCGACAAGTCGACGGACCTCTCCGCCGGGGTGATCACAGTCGGCGAGCGCTTCGACCCGGCCCGGCCCTACGGGGTCGAGCTGCGCGGTACCGCGGGGCTGTCCGTGCACGGCTCCTCGCAGGCCGAGGCCGACGCGCTGGCCATCGAGCGCAGCGCGGCGCGCGACGGCGCGGTGAGCGCCGCGGGCGGCGGCTACACCCTCACCGTGGAGGGGCTGATCACGGTCGGGGATCGCTGGATCGCGACCGTCGACGGCAACGACTACGGGCACACGGTGACCGCCGTCGACACCCGCGAGACCATCGCCGCGGCCCTCGCCGCGCAGATCGACGCCGCCGCCGGGCTCGGCGCCAGCGTGGCCTCCGGGGCCGCCAACCAGGTCCAGGTGAGCGGCGCGACCAGCGTCTCGCTGAGCCGCCGCGGCATCGCCGGGACGCGCGGCTTCGACCCCTCGAGCGGAGACACCGAGGTCCGCCTGACCGGCCCGATCGTTGCCGGCGATCGCTGGTACCTGACCCTCGCCGGGACCACCTACGAGTACCCGGTGGCCGCGGGGGATGCGCGTGCCGACGTGGTCCAGGGGCTGGCCGCGGCAATCGCCGCGGCCGATCCGGGGCGGGCCACGACCACGGCGGGGCTCGAGATCGCCGGGGCCAGCGGCGCGGCGCTGAGCAGGAACGGCGGCCCGGGCGGGGGCAGGGTCACGTTCGATGCCCAGCGCGGGCGCCACGAGGTCACCCTCGAGGGGCCGGTGGCCGCCGGGGACACCTGGACGCTGGTCCTCGACGGGGAGGCGTTCAGCTTCACCGCCGGCGCCACCGACAACCTCCAGGACGTCGCCCTCGGGCTGCAGGGCGCGGTGCGCGGCGTCAACCCGCTGCGCGAGGATGTCAGCTACCGCCAGGTCGAGCGGGTGACGCTGCGCACCCTCGCGGGCGCCGACAGCGTGCTGTCCGACGACAACGCGGTCGAGACCCTGATCGACACCGGCAGCGGCGACGACCAGATCGTGGTCGGCACCGTGCCCCAGGTGCCCGACATCGGCAACAAGACCATCGAGTTTCCCCGAGGGGTGCCGGTCGCCGACGTCGACAACATGACCAAGGGCAACTCCGCGATCATCTATGTCTTCGGCGAGTCCGGCGACGACGAGTTCGAGGTCAACCACAACCAGGCCAACCTGTTCCTGCACGGCGGCGACGACGACGACACCTTCGTGGTCAACACCTTCCTGACCCTGCAGGAGAACCCCGACCAGCCCGACCAGATCACCAACCTCACCAACCTGTTCGGCGGCACCGGCTCGAATCGCTACCAGTACCTGCAGAACGCGCCGGTGGTGATCAACGGCGGGGCCGGGATCGATACCATCGTCATCAACGGCACGCCGATCGGCGACACCTTCGTGGTCACCGAGAGCTTCGCGGCCGGTGCCGGCCGGATCGTGTTCTTCACCAACGTCGAGCGCATCGAGGTCAACGCGGCGAGCGGCGACGATCAGATCTACCTGCTCTCGAGCAGCCCCGATCTCGAGATCATCGTGCGCGGTGGCTCGGGCAACGACACCGTCCACCTCGGGGGCGATCACCCGGCGCTGGTCTTCGACCCGCCGCCGTTCACCTACCAGCCGCCGGCCTTCCAGGTCCAGGACCCGCCGAGCGTGGTCTACCAGGACTACACCTGGGATCCGCAGCGCCTGTACTTCGACTACCGCTGGTGGGACGCGGTCTGGCGCAGCCCGGCGGCCCAGCTCGGCGACGTGGTCGCCCGTGTCGATGGCTACATCCGCTCCTGGTACGAGCGGATGGACCGCTTCTTCCCCTACTTCCGGCTGGTCAGCTCCACGACCAGCGACCAGGGGGCGATCCTGCAGGGGATCATCGACGCGGCGGTCGCCTCGGTACGCTGGGACTACAGCTGGGGGTACTGGTGGCGGATCTGGGACCCCTTCATCGAGTACTCGTTCGACGCCCCGGCGATCCAGTACCAGATCGGTCACGAGGTGTGGCCGGCGCTGCGCACCGTGACCCCGCCGCCGGTCGAGATCGACCCCGAGCCCTATGCCTTCAAGGTCGCCGCGGTCAGCGAGCTCGGCGGGATCCGCGGCAAGGTGACGATCGATGGCGGCAGCGGCTTCGAGACCGCCGGCGATCGGCTCCTGGTGCACAGCGACGGCGCTGGCGGGCCGCTCGACGGGCGCCTCACCGAGCGCAATGTCACCGCCAGCGACGGCACCCCCCGCACCTTCCTCGAGCTCCAGGGGCTCGGCCTGGCCACCGGGACCGGGCTCGACGGCGCGCCGTTCGGCGGTGTCGAGATCGAGGGCCTCGAGGCGATGGAGATCCGGCTCGGGGCCGGCGACGACCGCTTCACGGTCGAGCAGACGCTCTCCGGCGCGACCACCCTGGTTCTGGGCGCCGGCGACGATGCGGTCGACGTGCGCGCCATCCGCGGCGCGACCACGGTGATGGGCGGGGCGGGCGACGATCGGGTCACGGTGCGCGATCCGAGCGCCTTCCTGACCGCCATCGGCGCCAACCTGACCTTCCTCGGCGATGCCCACCGCGCCGAGGAGAGCAGCGCGAAGCCGATCACCACCGAGATCCGCAACGTCATCGACAACTCCCCGGATGCCTTCCAGCTCGTCGGCGGCACCGTCGAGCGCGTCCCGCTGCTGTTCACCGAGACGATCGGCGGGGGAGAGGTGATCCGCGCGCGAGTGGTCAGCGTCTCGGGGGCCGGGGATCCGAACGTCGCCCAGATGATTGCCGACGGCTCGGCGCTCGAGGACGGCGACGGCGACTCCGCGACCGCGCCGACCCTCACCGTGAGCACCCTGGTCGAGGGCTCGGCGGCGGCCAAGGAGGTCCAGGCGGTGGCCATCGACGGGGCCGTCGACGGCACCTTCACCCTGAGCCTCGCCGGGCGCACCAGCGGCCCGATCCCGTTCGACGCCCCGGCCGCCGACCTCAAGGCGGCCCTCGATCTGCTCAGCACCGGCAACCGCATCGGGGTCGAGGGGGCCGGTACCCCGGCCGACCCGTGGCGGGTGACCATCGAGGTGCCCAGCCGGGTGCCGCGCGAGATCTTCTTCCACGAGGAGGACGAGAGCGGCAGCAAGCTCTACTTCGACGCCAACGGCAACCGCACCACGCAGGCGACCCGCACCATCACCACGCCGGGCTTCGGCGGCTCGACCGTCACCCGGGTCTTCCCCAACCCGCCGGTGCTGCGCCCGGTCAACGACACCGAGGTGATCACGGTCACCGAGACCCGCACCGTCGACTCGCAGGTCACCGGCGGGAACGACGTGCTGGTGGTCGACGGCTCGGGCGATCCGCTCGGGCGCAGCGGCGCGCTCGGGCCGAGCGAGCTCAGCGGTCTCGGCATGGGCGGGGCGCTCGGCTACCAGGGCGTCGAGGAGATCACGGTCGGGCTCGGCGACGGCGCCGACACCCTGACCGTGTCCGGCACCCACGCCGGCCTGACCACCGTGAACGGCGGGGCCGGGGATGACGAGGTCCGCGTCGAGGCGATCGCCGGTCCGACCACCGTGCACCTCCAGGGGGGTGCCGACACCCTGAGCGCCGGGAATGCCGCGAGCGGGCTCGGCGCAGTCTCGGCGTTGCTCACCGTCGACGGCGGCGCGGGGGCCGACCGGGCGATCGCCGACAACCGCGCCGACGGGGCCGATCGCAGCGGCACGCTGAGCAGCGTCGCGCTCACCGGCCTCGGCATGGGCGGCTCGATCGCCTACGCCGCGCTCGAGGACCTCGACATCCACCTCGGCCCGGGCGGCAACACCTTCACCGTGCTCTCGACCCATGCCGGCACCACCGACATCGACAGCCTCGGCGGTGCCGACCGGGTGACCGTGGCCAGCGTCGCCGGGGCGACCACGGTGGCCACCGGCGCCGGCGCCGACAGCGTGCGGGTCGGCAGCGATCCGGCGCTGCTCGGCGACGCGAGCGGGACCCTCGACGCGCTCGCCGGCCGGCTCTCCCTCGACGGCGGCGCCGATCCCGGCGATGCCCTGCTGCTCGATGACGGCGGCGAGGGCGACGACGAGAGCGGGGTGCTCGCCGCGACCGAGCTCACCGGTCTCGGCACCGCCGCCGGCATCGGCTACGCCGGGTTCGCGTCCCTCGATGTGCAGCTCGGCGCCGGCAGCGACCGCCTGTTCGTGGACTCGACCCACGCCGGGGCGGTGCGCATCGACAGCGGCGACGAGAGCACGGGAGGCGACACCATCGAGATCGGCTCGATCGCGGGGCCCACCGAGATCACGGCAGGGGCCGGTGACGACCGGATCCGGGTCAACTTCGACGGCAGCGGAGCCCAGACCTTCGCCAACGGCATCGCCGCCGAGCTCACCGTCCACGGGCTCGGCGGCAGTGACGCCTACGAGGTCGGGCTCGCCGGCAGCGGCTCGGCGCGGATCAACATCGTCGACCGCAGCCCCGCCGGGGACGGCGGCATCGACCGGCTGACCGTGCTCGGGACCGACGCCGCCGACCTGTTCCTGTTCCGCCCCTCGCTGGTCGCCGCGATCGAGACCGACGCGGCGCGCCGCCCGCTGCCCGGCGGCGCGGTCGAGCGGATCAACTACGACGGCGACATCAACGCCGGGCTGGTGCTGTTCGGCCGCAAGGGCGACGATCTGTTCGTCATCGACGACAACGACGCGCCGCTCACCGTCTACGGCGACGAGGGCGACGACAGCTTCCAGGTCGGCCAGGTGTTCCGCTCGCCGCGCGACGCCGCCGCCGGGCTGGGGCCAGGGGAGACCTTCCCGACCACCCTCACCACCCAGGGCTATCTCAGCAACGGCATCAGCCTGCCGGCAACGCTTTTCGGCGGCATCGGCGAGGACTCGTTCACCGTCTATCACAATCTCGCCGAGCTGTCGCTGTTCGGCGAGGAGGACAACGACACCTTCCTGGTGCGGTCCTTCGTGCGCGTCGACCCCGACGATCCCAAGGCGCCGATCACCAACGTGAACGGCGGCCAGGGCGAGGACTTCATCAGCTTCACGGTCAACGCCCCGGTGCGCATCCAGGGCGGCGACGGGCTCGACACGGTGACCGTGCTCGGCACCGAGTTCGGCGACGACTTCATGGTCAGCGACACCGGGATCGCCGGTGCCGGCCGCTTCACCTCGTTCGCGGGGGTCGAGCAGGTGGTGGTCGATGCGGTCGCCGGCAACGACACCTTCTTCGTGGCGAGCACCGCCGAGGGGGTCGATCTCAGCCTGATCGGCGGGCTCGGCAGCGACACCTTCAATGTCGGCGGCAGCAACGGCGCTGCCGTCGAGGTGGTTGCCAACGACCTCAACGGGCACAGCGGTCTGATCGAGCATGCCGTGACCAGCACCGATCCGGCCTACCAGGGAGTGCGGGCCGCGGGGCTCGCCGCGAACGTCGGCGACAACGAGGAGGCCGGGGTGCTGGTGACGCCGATCGACGGGCCGCTGCGGGTCTTCGAGAACCCGGCCGCGGCGGCCGGCTTCGTCTCCTCGCGCTACGCGGTCGTGCTCACCCGCTCGCCCGAGGAGGACGTTCGGGTCACCGCGGTCCCGGCCGCGCCCAGGGAGGCCGAGGCGGCAGCCGGCGGGCGCGGCGTCGCCCTCAACGGCAGCGAGCAGGGCCTGACCCTGCTCTTCGATCGCAGCAACTGGTTCATCCCCCAGGTCGTCACCGTGACCGCGCCCGACGACGCCCTCGCCGAGGGCCGGCGCTTCGTCGACATCAAGCACTCCGTGATCGAGGGGGCGCACCCGCTCGACGGCGACGAGTACGACGGCATCGAGGTCTCCGGCCTGATCGCCGAGGTCATCGACGACGATCGCGCCGGGGTGGTGATCGCCGAGAGCGGTGGCGGGACGCGGGTCGCCGAGGCCGGCAGCGGTGGCGATCCCTCGCTGCGGCTCCCGGCGGCCGACAGCTACTCGGTGGTGCTGGCCAGCGCGCCGAGCGCCGAGGTGGTGATCTCGCTGGCCGGCGACAGCCAGGTCGCGCTCGATGCCACGACCCTGACCTTCACCCCGGCGACCTGGAACGTGCCGCAGACGGTGACCGTGACCGCGGTCGCCGACGCCGTGCGCGAGGGGACCCACTATGCGCGGATCAGCCACACCGTGGCGAGCGCCGACAGCGGCTACGCGGGGCTCGCCGCGCGGCCGGTCGACGTCGAGGTCATCGACGACACGCCCGGCGTGCTGATCCTCGAGACCGGGGGCTCGACCGACGTCATCGAGCCCACGGCGCAGGTGGTGATGGGCGCCGGGCAGGTGCTCGGGGCGATCGACGCCGGCGCCTTCGTCGCCGATTTCGGCCTCGCCGAGCTCGCCGAGATCAGCGGCAACGACTCCCTGCAGGTCGCCCAGGACCTCGACCTGGGGAGCTGGAGCCAGCAGGCCGACCCCGAGATCGGCGATGCGACCGGAAACACCTCGACGGCGATCCCGCACCTCAGCGTGCTCGGCACCGGCGATGGCAGCGCGGACTACTACCGCTTCGAGATCACCCAGGGCATGCTCGATGCCAACGGCGGGCTGCCGCTGCGCGTGCTGCTCGACATCGACCACGGCCTCGAGGTGAGCGGCGGGGTGCTCGACGGGGTGTTCTGGGACCCGGTGCTGCGCCTGCTCGACGAGAACGGCGCGGCGCTCGCCACCAGCCGCTTCGCCAGCCCGGCGGCCGGCGCGCTCGGCAGCTCGACCTGGCTCGATCCGTTCATCGACACCACGCTCGCCACGCCCGCCCGCTACTTCGTCGAGGTCACCGACGGCGGCTTCCGCGGCTTGCCGAGCGGTGCCGACTACACGCTGCAGGCCTCGATCGAGCGCCACCCGGTCGCCACCTTCACCTTCACGCCGACCCCGGTGTTCGAGGACGAGGTGGCCAACAACGTCGCCCAGGACGTCGCTGCCGCGGCCAACTACTCGGTGTTCTTCGACCGGACGATCGGCAACCAGGCCAGCGGCGGGCTGATCGACTACAACACCCCCTACGCGCGGGTGGTCGGCGCCGGCGACGGCAGCTTCGACATCTACGAGCTCCAGATCACGGACGAGATGCTCAACCCGCTCGCCGGGAGCATCGCCGGCACCCGGGACACCCGCCAGTACTACCTCGCCGCCGACCTGGAGCTCAGCGGCGCGACCGCGCCCGGCGACATCTGGACCGCGACGATCGGGGGAAGCGACTACCGCTACACCGCGCGTCCTGGTGACACCCTGAGCGAGGTCGCGACCGCTCTGATCGCGGCGATCAACGGCGACAGCGCGCCGTTCGCGACCGTCACCGCGAGCACGGCAGGGGCCGGCATGCTTGGTCTGGCCGACGCCAACGGGTTCCGGGTCGACAGCGTCACCGAGCAGGTGCGAGCGGCCGGCACCGTGACCCGCAGCCAGTCGACCGGCGGCGTGCGGTTCAGCGAGGCGCAGGTGGCGCTTGCCGGCAGCCCTGCCGAGGGCGAGGTCTGGACGCTCGCCGTCGACGGGACCGAGTATCCCTACCCCGTGCAGCCCGGCGACGGCCTCGAGCAGGTCGCGGCCGGGCTGGCCGCCGCGGTCGGGCCGGCGTTCGCGGCCGGCGCCAGCGCCGCCACCGTGTCACTGAGCGCGGCGGGCGGCTTCACGGTCGAGCTGGCGATTCGCGGCGAGAGCCCCCAGGGCAGCGCGACCGTCTCCGGCACCCCGCTGCCGGCGACCCTGGCCGGGGTCCGCTTCACCGCCGCCGACATCGCGCTCACCGGCCAGGTCACCCGCAACGAGCGCTGGACGGTGAGCGTCGACGGCAGCGACTACAGCTACCGGGCCAGGGCCGGGGACGACCTCGCGACGGTGGTGCAGGCGCTGCGCGACCGGATCCCTGCCGAGTTCGCGCCGGCGGTCAGCGCCACCACCCTGGGGCTGTCACGCTCGAGCGGGTTCACCGTCGGGCTGTCGATCACGCCGACCACCGACGGCGTGCAGAGCAGCGACGCGGCAACCGCGCGGACCACCACGGTCGGCCTCTCCGGGACACCGGCGGCGGGCGAGGTCTGGAAGATCGAGCTCGCCGAGGGCAGCGGGGGCGCGGCGCCGAGCGTGCACGCCTACACGGTGGTGGCGGGCGACACGACGGCCGACGTAGCCCAGGGGCTTGCCGACGCGATCGATGCCAGCCCGGCGGCGGCGTCCTACGTGGCGGCGGCCGAGGGCGCGACGCTGCTGGTGACGCGCGGTGACGGGACGCCGTTCACCACCGTCCTGGCGATCGAGCCGCCGGGTGCCGGCACCATCGGCAGCGGCGCGAGGAGCACCACGGTGGCGCTCTCCGGCACGCCAGCCGACGGCGAGCGCTGGCAGGTGGCCCTCGATGATGGCCTCGCGAGCAGCTCCCACGGGCTCACGGTCGCGGCCGGCGACACGCTGGACAGCATCGCCCTCGGGCTGGCCGATGCGATCAACACCAGCCCGGCGGCGGCGTCCTACGTGGCGGCGGCCGACGGCGCGACGCTGGTGGTCACCCGCAGCGACGGGACGGCCTTCACCACCGCCTTGACGGTCGAGGCCCCGGGGAGCGGTGCGGTGGCGATGCCCGCGGTGAGCGCGGCCACGGTGGCGCTCTCGGGCACGCCGGCGCCCGATGAGGTGTGGCAGGTCGGGCTCGACGATGGCCTCGCGAGCAGCTCCCACGGGCTCACGGTCGCGGCCGGCGACACGCTGGACAGCATCGCCCTCGGGCTGGCCGATGCGATCAACACCAGCCCGGCGGCGGCGTCCTACGTGGCGGCGGCCGACGGCGCGACGCTGGTGGTGACCCGCACGGACGGTGCGCCGTTCACGACCGCCTTCACGATCCAGCCAGCCGGTGGTGGCTCGAGCGCCGGGGCCGGCGTGGTGGCGACCCCCGCGGCGAGCGCGGCGACGGTGGCCCTCTCGGGCACGCCGGCGCCCGGCTCGGTGTGGCAGGTGGCGCTCGACGACGGCGCTGCGGCCAGCACTCACGGATTCCCGGCGAGCGCGGGCGACACCCCCGAGCGCATCGCC
>CAZRGU010000010.1:0-27860 GCA_964599705.1 uncultured Ectothiorhodospiraceae bacterium
CTCAGTGCGACATCAGCACCGGGACGGTCATGTGGGCCAGCAGGTGGCGGGTGGCGCCACCGAGGACCAGCTCGCGGAAGCGCGAGCGCCCGTAGGCGCCCATCACGATCAGGTCGGCGCCCTCGTCGGCGGCGCGCGACAGCAGCACGTCGCCGACCTCGATATCCTCGACCCGGGCGCTGCGCGCCTCGCAGGGCACCCCGTGACGGGCCAGGTGGCGGGCGATCTCGGCCCCGGGCAGGTCGCCGCCCCGCTCCTCGCCGCCGCTGTCGATGCTCAGGATCACCACCGCCTCGGCGCGGCGCAGCAGCGGCAGCGCGTCGTTGACCGCCCGCACCGCCTCGCGGCTGCCGTTCCAGGCCACCAGCACCCGGCGCCCGACCGGCAGGCGGGCGCCGACGTAGGGGACGATCAGTGCCGGGCGACCGGCGGTGAGCACCACCGTGTCGGGCACCCCGCGGCGGTCGAGCACGCCCTCCTCGCCGCGCTCCTGGCCGAGCACCAGCAGGTCGGCGCGGCGGGCGCGGCGGGTCAGGACCTCGGCCACGTCCCCCTCGATCAGCGACCAGCCGGTGGAGACCTCGCTGCCCTCGAAGGCCGCGCGGAAGGCCGCCTCGGCGGCCGCGGCCAGCCGGTCGCGCTCGCCACGCAGGCGCTCGAGCAGCTCGGCGGGCGGGGTCACGCTGGCCGGGGCGATCACCGCCGGCGGGGTCGCCACGTGCAGCCCCTGCACGTGGGCGCCATGCTCGATGGCCAGCGACCGGGCGACCGCCAGGCGGTCGGCCGACTCCCCGTCCGATTCGACGTGGACCAGTATGTCCTTCAGCGCCATGGGACCTCCTGCTGTGGCTCGTGCGCCGCGCCGGCGGCGGCTGTCGCCGTGCCCCGCGCGCCGCTCACCGGCCGGCCTCCGGCTCGTGGACCGACCTGAGATGGGCCCCGGGGGCGTGCCGCAGCCGCTCCACCAGGGCGTCGATGTCGACCTCGCGCGAGGTGTCGATGACCAGCGCCGCGGCCCGCTCGACCGCGGTCAGCGGCTCGGCCTTCTCGCGCTGCAGCTCGATGACCTCGGGGGTCGCCTCCGAGGGATCGTTCTCGGTGCTCGCCCGGTGCACCACCCGCGCCTCGAGCAGCGAGAGCGGGGCGTGGACGCTGAGGATCCGGAACGGCACCTGGCGCTCTCCGGCCAGCGCGCGCAGCCGCTCGCGCCCCCCCTGGTCGAGAAAGGTGGCATCGAGGATCACCGGGTAGCCGGCGGCGAGCACCGCCCGGGCGGTGTCCTCGAGGCGCTCGTAGGTGCGCCGGGCCGCGCTCTCGGTGTAGCGGGCCTTGCCGGTGTCGAGCCGCCGGCGCTCGACGTCGGAGCGCACCCGCACCGCGCCGAGCGGCTCGAGGAGCCGCGCGCTGAGCCACGACTTGCCGGCCCCGGACAGCCCGTGGGTGATGATCAGGATACCCCCCGGCGGGGCAGTGGCGTAGCGCTCGGCGAGCGCGATCTGGGCGCGCAGGCGGGCCCGCAGGGTGCGGCTGGGGGCGCCCTGGCGGAGCTGGATGGCGAACACCTTGGCGCGCACCAGGGCCCGGTAGACCAGGTAGTGGCGCAGCAGCGCCAGGCCCTCGTAGTCGCCGCTGCGCTCGAGGTAGGCGTCGAGGAAGCCCCAGGCGAGATCGCTGCGCCCGTGGGCCTCCAGGTCCATGAACAGGAAGGCGACCTCGCTCAGGGTGTCGATCCAGCGCAGCGCCGGGTCGAACTCGAGGCAGTCGAAGGGCACCGGCCGGCCGTCGAGCAGCACGATGTTGCCGAGGTGCAGGTCGCCGTGGCACTCGCGGACCCAGCCGGCCCGCCGGCGCTGGCCGAAGCGCTCGCCGTGCTCGGCCAGCGAGGCCCGCGTCCAGTCGCGCAGCGCGGCCAGGCGAGCGCGGTCGGCGGCCCCGAGGCGCACCTGCTCGAGGGCCCGGAAGTTGGCCAGGCACTGCTCCTCGACCGCCTCGGCGCTGCCGTGCGGGCTGTCGCTGCCGGCGATCCCGGCGCGCGCGTGGAAGGCGGCCAGCTCGGCGGCCAGCCGCTCGATCTCGGCCGCGCCGATCCGCCCGCGCGCGAGGGCGCGGTCGAGCCGTGCCCCGGGCGGGAACTGGACCATGCGCACCGCCCAGTCGAGCAGCGGGCCGTCCTCCTTGCCGTCCTCCCCGTCGTCCTCCACGCACACCCGGGGTGCCTCGGGGGTGCCGCGGATCGCGACCAGGCCGAGGTAGAGCTCGGGGGCGAGCCGGCGGTTGAGGTGCAGCTCGGCCTCGCAGTCGCGCCGCCGCGCCGCCGCGCTGGTGAAGTCGAGGAACGGCAGGCGAACCGGCTTGCGCAGCTTGTAGGCCTGTGAGCCGGTCAGCAGCACCCAGGAGATGTGGGTCTCGACGACCTCGACCCGGGTGACCGGGTGCGGGTAGCAGCGCGGCTCGCGCAGCGCCGCGACCATCCGCTCGGCGGCGCCGAGCGGGCCGGCGGAGGCGAGCGTCTCGCTGGCCGGTATCCGTCCCATGGCGGGCTCAGTCCCCCGGGCGCGGCGCGGCGCTCACAGCCCGAGCCCCGGGTCGCGGGTCACGGCCGTCGCGACGATGTAGGCGAAGGCGGTCATCGCCGCGCCGAGCGCGGCGATCCGCGCCCCGGTGCTGCGCGCGAAGCGCAGGGTGATCACGCCGAGCACGATGTAGGCGAGCAGCGCGGCCATCTTGGCCCCGAACCAGGGCTGCGCCGGGGTGACCCCGAGCGCGATCGCCATGCTCAGCCCGCTGGCCAGCAGCAGGGTGTCGACGACATGCGGCGCGATCCGCGCCAGGCGCCCGCGCGGCGGCGCGCCGGCGCGCAGCGCGAGCAGGCCGCGGGCCAGCAGCCCGGCCCCGGTGAGGGCGGCGAGCGTGACGTGGAGCGGCTTGATCAGCGCGACCCAGTCCATGCCGTCAGTGCGCCAGCAGCACGCAGACCTCGCTGTGGGCGAGGATGTGGGCGGTCGCTCCGCCGAGCACCAGCTCGCGGATCCGCGAGTGGCCGTAGGCGCCCATCACCACCAGGTCGGCCCCGGACTCGGCGGCGCGGGCCAGGATCTGCTCGCCGGCGCTGCCGTAGCCGCCCTCGAGGACCGCCCCGGTGGCCTCGATCCCGTGGCGGGCGAGGTGGGCGCGCATCTCCTCGACCGAGGCGTCGCGCGCGGACTCGTGGTCGCGGACCTCGACGACCTCGACGGCCTCGGCGCGGGCGAGCAGCGGCAGCGCGTCGCCGACCGCCCGCACCGCCTCGCGCTGGCCGTTCCAGGCCACCAGCACGCGGCGCCCGACGCTGCGCCGGGCCGGCTCGGGGGGCACCACCAGCACCGGGCGCCCGCAGGTCAGGGCCAGCCGGTCGGCCAGCCCCTCCTCGGCCGCCCCGGGGTCATCGGCCGCGACCCGACCGACGATCACCACGTCGGCATAGCGGGCATGGAGGGTCAGCACCTCGAGCGGTATGCCCTCGACGGCATGCCACTGGTGCTCGACTCCGGCCCCCTCGCAGGCCTCCCGGAAGCGCTCCTGGCAGCGCCGTGCCTCCTCGCGGCGGGCCTCGCGCTGGGCGCGGATGATGTCGGCCGGGATCTGGGCCTCGGCGTAGCTCGGCACCTGGAAGATGCGGGTGACGTGGATCCCGGTCAGGTGGGCCCCCTGGGCGCGGGCGATCGCGGTGCTCAGCTCGAGCCGCGTGGCGAAGCCGCGGCTGGCGTCGGCATGGACGATAATGTCCTTCCAGCACATGGTCGTTCCCTCCGTCCCGAACGGGGCGATGTTGGGGCCAGCGCGACGCCGGCGCCATGACGATGATCAAGGGCGCGCTCGATCGGAGCTTAAGAAAATGAAAGAAAAGGGGGCGAAGTTTGATCCAGATCAATGCGGCCGATCGGGGCCGCGGCCACACTGCCCGCCACCGAGCATCAGACGGTTTTCCCTCCTTGATTGGGCCGTCCCCTGCCACCGTTGGCCCGAACCCCGGCTCCCGTCGGGGTTTTTATTTGCCCGCGCGCAGCCCCGGCGTGGCCGGCGGCACCCGCCGCGCGGCGCCTCGCGATGAGCTTCTTCCACTACCTCAGCCCGCTGCTCAGCCCGCGCTCGGTGGCGGTGATCGGGGCTAGCGAGCGGCCCGGATCGCTCGGCGAGATCTGCTTCCGCAACCTCCGCGAGGGCGGCTTCGAGGGGTCCATCTACCCGGTCAACCCGCGCCACCGCGAGATCCAGGGGGTGCCCGCCTACCGCGACCTGGCCGCGATCGGGGCGCCGGTCGAGCTGGCCGTGGTCGCCACCCCGGCGGGCGCGGTGGGCGCGGTGATCGAGTCCTGCGGGCGCCAGCGGGTGCCGGCCGCGCTGGTCGTCACTGCCCTCGAGGCGGGCCCCGCGGGCGGGCGGCGGCGCGGTGCGGCGCGGCTGCTCGAGCAGGCCCGCGAGCACGGCGTGCGCCTGCTCGGGCCCGGCTGCTTCGGGGTGATGCGTCCCGAGCTCGGGCTCAACGCGACCCTCGGGCGCTACGCTGCGCGGCGCGGGCGCCTGGCGCTGGTCTCGCAGTCGGGGGCGCTGTGCGCGGCGATCCTCGACTGGGCCGAGACCCAGGGGCTGGGGTTCTCGAGCGTGATCGCGACCGGCGACGGGGCCGACGTCGGCCTCGGCGAGATCCTCGACTTCCTGGTCTGCGATGCCAGCACCGACGGGATCCTGCTCTTCGTCGAGGGGATCCGCGATGCGCGCGGCTTCCTGAGCGGGCTGCGCGCGGCCTCGCGGGCCAAGCCGATCACGGTGATGAAGGCGGCCCGCCACCCCGGCGGCACGCCCGCCGGCGGCGCCGACGACTGCTTCGAGGCCGCGCTCGCCCGGGCCGGGGTGGTGCGGGCCCGCAACTTCGCCGGGTTCTTCGCCGCGGCCCGGATCCTCGCCTCGGGGCTGCGCCTCGACGGCGAGCGCCTGGCGGTGGTCAGCAACGGCCGCGGCCCCGGGGTGATGGCCGTCGACCGGCTCGCCGACCTCGCGCTGCCGCTCCCCGAGCTCAGCGCCAAGACCGCCCGGGCGCTGGCCGGCGGGGGCGCACGGCGCCCGCCGCTCGAGGTCGGCGGGGATGCCGGCCCGGAGCGCTACTGCGAGGCCCTGGCCGCGTGCCTGGCCGACCCGGGGGTCGACGCGGCGCTGGCGATCCTGACCCCGCAGGCGCTCGCCGACCCCACCGAGACCGCCCGGCGGGTCGCCGGGCTCGCCGAGCGGGCCGGCAAGCCGCTGCTCGCCTGCTGGATGGGGGAGAGCTCGGTGGCCGCGGGGCGCGCGGTGCTGCGCGAGCACGGGGTCCCCGAGTACCGCACCCCGGAGGCGGCCGTCGAGGCCTTCCACGTGCTCGCCGCGCACCATCGCAACCAGCGGATGCTGCTCCAGGTCCCGGAGCCGCTGGCCCCCGGCGATCCCCCCGACCTGGAGGGGGCGGGGATGATCGTCGACGCGGTGCTCGCCGAGGGCCGCCGGGTGCTCGGCGAGATCGAGGCCAAGGCGGTGCTCAGCGCCTTCCGCATCCCGGTCGCCGCGGCGGTGACCGCCCGCGACCCGGTCGAGGCCTTGCAGCTGGCCGCCGAGATCGGCTTCCCGGTGGTGATGAAGATCAGCTCGCCGGACATCGTCGACAAGTCCGAGGTCGGCGGGGTGCGTCTCAACATCCGCTCGGCGAGCGCCCTGCGCCGGGCCTACGAGGAGATGCTCGAGCGGGTTCGCCAGGCCCGGCCCGAGGCGCGCATCCGCGGGGTCACGCTGCAGCGCATGCAGCTTCGCCCCCATGCCCGCGAGCTGATGGTCGGGGTGGTGCGTGACCCGGTCTTCGGGCCGGTGCTGACCTTCGGCCTCGGCGGCCTGGCCGGCGAGGTGCTCGGCGAGCGCAGCGTGGCCCTGCCGCCGCTCAACCGGTTCCTGGTCCGCGAGCTGATCGCGGGCTCGCGCGCGGCGCGGGCGCTGGCCGCGATCGGCGGGCTGCCGGCGGCCCGCGTCGAGCCCCTCGAGGACCTGCTGCTGCGCGTCTCGGAGCTGGTCTGCGAGCTGCCGGCGCTCGGCGAGCTGGCCCTCGATCCGCTGCTGGTCGACGAGCACGGGGTGGTGGCGGTCGACGCGCGCCTCAGCGTCGAGCGCCGCTCGCCGGCGCTCGGGCGCTACGGGCACATGGCCATCCACCCCTATCCGAGCGATCTCGTCGAGCGCTGGGAGCGGCCCGACGGCTACCAGGTCGTGATCCGCCCGATCCGCCCCGAGGACGCGGCCATCGAGGAGCGCTTCGTGCGCGAGCTCTCGCCCGAGTCGCGCTACTTCCGCTTCATGTACGCGCTCAAGGAGCTCACCCCGGCGATGCTCTCGCGCTTCACCCAGATCGACTACGACCGCGAGATGGCGCTGATCGCGGTCATCGAGGAGCGCGACGGGGAGCGCGAGATCGGGGTCGCGCGCTACATCGTCAACCCCGACGGCAGGAGCTGCGAGTTCGCGGTGGTGGTGGCCGACGAGTGGCAGGGCAAGGGGGTGGCCAGCCGCCTGATGACCTCGCTGATGCGCACCGCCGCGGCCCGCCGCCTCGAGGTGATCCGCGGCGAGGTGCTCAGCGAGAACCACAACATGCTGCGGCTGCTGCGCCGGCTCGGCTTCGAGATCCGCCAGCGCCCCGACGACCCCGAGCTGCAGCTCGCCTGGCGGCGGCTGTGAGAGAAGGGTCCGGCGCTGCTCGCGCAGCGCCGGCAAGGGTGGAGGAGGAGATGATGGCGTCGTCGAAGGAGTGCTTCAGTAGCCGCTGGCGTGGCGCGCCCCGGCGCGCAGGTCGTTGACCTTCTCCTCGGCGGTGCGCCCGAGGGCATCGAGGTCGAGCACCTGGACGCGGTTGCGCTGCACGGCGAGCACGCCCGCGTCCTGGAGCCGGGTGAGCACCCGGCTGACCGTCTCGACCGCCAGCGCCAGGTAGCTGGCGATGTCGGCGCGCGACATCGGCAGGTTGATGTCGGTCGGCGAGAAGCCGCGCTCGTACTGGCGGCGCAGCAGGTGGACGAGGAACGAGGCGAGGCGCTGCTCGGCGCTCTTCTGGCCGAGGGTGAGGAGCATGTTCTCGCAGGTGACCACCTTGTGGGCGAGCTGGACCACGAAGCGCCGGCGCACGGTGCGCGAGCGCCCGCACAGGCGCATCAGCTTCTCGAAGGGCAGCGAGCAGAACGAGCAGGTGTCGAGCGCCATCGCGCTGCAGGTGTACTCGCCGGCCGCGATCGCCTCGATGCCGACCAGGTCGCCGGGGAGGTGGAAGCCGACCACCTGCTCCTCGCCGCTGCGCGAGATCATGTAGGTCTTGACCGCCCCGGAGCGGACCACGAAGACCGCCTCGAAGGGCTGGCCGGAGCGGAACAGGTGCTCGCCGCGGCGCAGCACCCGCGGGGCCACCGGGATGTCGCTGCTGCCGCTCGGGTCGGGGTTGTCGACGTCGTGGGACAGGCACTGCATGGTCAGGCCGCAGCCCGCGCAGGCATCCTCGTGGGCCCCGATCGGAACCACCTTTGCGCCACTCATGATCCTATCCCTCCTTGCCGGCCTTGAGCGCGATCGGCGCGGGAGCCCTGCGCTCCGCCGTATCGGCCCGACCGTTTGAATTCTTTATACTCGATTAAGGCCGGAGAGGGTATACGTACTTCCCCGTACCCGCTGGCGGCGGGCGTTCCCGGGCCCTGCCGGGCGCGCGCGGCTCGCGCAGCGGCCGGGCTACTCGCCGAAGGCGCTGCGGATGCAGCGCACCAGCTCGTCGTGACGGAACGGCTTGGCGATCACCGCGCGCGCGCCGGCGGCCAGGGCCCGCTCGGCCATCGGGTGGTCCTTGTGGGCGGTGACCACGATGATCGGCAGCTCGAGCCCGCGCTCGGCGATCGCGGCCTGCAGCTCGACGCCGTTCATGCCCGGCATCTGCAGGTCGAGGAGCAGGCAGCAGGCGGGCCCCGGGGTGAAGGTGCCGAGAAACTCCTCGGCCGAGGCGCAGGGGCGGGGCTCCCAGCCGCAGGAGCGCACCAGCAGGCTGAGCCCGGCGCGCACCGCGGCGTCGTCGTCGACGATGAACACCGTCGGCTTGGCGCTCATCTCCGGGGCAATGGCCTGGGCTGCGGACATCGGGACCTGTTCCGGCTGGGGCGAGGGCTGGGCGGCGGCCGCATCCCGGGCACGGCCGCGCACCGGCACCGGGCAGCCCCGGCACCACGTTCCTAGAGTACGTGGTGCCCCGCGGCGCGGGTCTTGACCCAGATCAACGGCGCCTCAATTGGTCCCGGCGTGGCGGGCGAGGTCGACCATGCGGACCAGCTCGGCCAGCGAGCGGGCCCCCATCTTGCGCATCATCCGCGCCCGGTGCAGCTCCACGGTGCGCTCGCTGATGGCCAGCTCGGCCGCGATCACCTTGCTCGCCGCCCCGGCGGCGACCCGCTCCATGACCTCGCGCTCGCGGGGGGTCAGGGCGGCGGCGCGGGCCGCCACCCGGGCGGCCTCGGCGGCGCTCGCCCGGCGCCGGCGGTCGCGCTCGAGGGCCTCGCGGATGGTCGCGATCAGGGCCCCGGGGTCGTAGGGCTTCTCGACGAAGTCGACCGCCCCGCGCTTGAGGGCGCGGACCGCCGCGGGCACGTCGCCGTGGCCGGTGAGGATGATCACCGGCAGCGGCGAGCCGCGCTCCAGGAGCCGCTCCTGGAGCTCCAGGCCGCTCATCCCGGGCATGTCCAGATCGGCGACCACGCAGCCCGGGGCGCTCGGGTCGCAGCCGGCCAGGAAGCTGGCCGCGTCGGCGTAGGCGCGCACCGCCAGCCCCTCGGCGCGCAGCAGCAGGGCCAGGGCGCTGCGCACCGCGAGGTCATCGTCGACCACGTGCACGGTCGGCTCATCCACCCCCCGCGTCCTCCGCGGCCAGCGGCAGGGTGAAGCGGAAGCAGGCGCCGCCCCCGCCGGCCGGCTCCGCCCACAGCCTGCCGCCGTGGGACTCGATGATCGAGCGGCTGATCGCCAGCCCCACCCCGAGGCCGTCGGCCTTGGTGGTGAAGAACGGCTGGAAGAGCCGCCCGGCCGCCCCCTCCGGGAGCCCCTTGCCCGAGTCGCTGACCGCCACCTCGACCGTCTCGCCGCGCGCCGCGGTGGCCAGCCCGACCCGCCGCTCCCCGAGCGGACGGGCGGCCACCGCCTCGCTGGCGTTGCGCACCAGGTTGACCAGCACCTGCTCGATCTGGATCCGGTCGGCGGCCACCGGCGGCAGCGGCTCGGCGAGCTCGAGGCCGACCTGGACCTCGCCGCGGCGCAGCTCGTGGCCGAGCAGGGCGAGCACGTCGCGCAGCGTCTGGTTGAGGTCGAGGGGGCGGCGCTCGATGGCGCCCTTGCGGGTGAACTGGCGCAGGCGCTGGATGATCTCGGCGGCGCGCTGGCCCTGGGCGATGATCTGGCCGAGCGCCTCGCGCACCAGCGCCGGCTCGCCGGCGCCCGGCTCGAGCATCCGCAGGCCGGCTTCGGCGAAGCTGACGATGGCGGTCAGCGGCTGGTTGATCTCGTGGGCGATCCCGGAGGTCATCTCGCCGAGCTCGAGGAGGCGCGAGGCGTGGGCGAGCTCGTTGAGGCGCAGGCGCATCCGCTCCTCGCTGCGGCGCCGGTCGGAGATGTCGCGCACCAGCCCGACGAAGACCCGGCGGGCGGGCAGCCGGACCTCGCTGACCGCGAGCTCGGCGGGGAAGCGGCTGCCGTCGCGCCGCCGCGCCTCGACCTCGCGCCCGAGGCCGATGATCCGCGCCTCGCCGCTGGCGAGGTAGCGGTCGAGGTATCCGGCGTGCTGCTCGGCCAGCCCCGGGGGCATCAGGATGGCGACGCTCTGCCCGACCAGCTCGCTCTCGCGGTAGCCGAAGATCCGCTCGGCGGCGCGGTTGGCCGACTCGATCACGCCGCGCTCGTCGATCACCACGATGCCCTCGACCACGGTGTCGAGGATCGCCTGCAGGTAGGCCTCGCGCTCGGCGAGCGCCTCGAGGGCGCGCCGCTCGCTGCTGCCCGGCACGCCCGCCGCGAGTGCCTCGGATCGCTTGCTCTCGATGCCTGCGCCCTCCCACCGTGCCTGCCGCCGCGGCCTCCGGCCGGCCCGCCGCGGCCGCGGACGGGCGCCATTGTAGCTTTCCGGCCGGGGCCCTGCGCGGCGCCCGGGGGCGGCCGGGCACGGGTCGAAGATAAGCCGCGCTGTGCCCGATCGATAACCTGATGTGACTTTTCTTTATGCTTGGGCCGGGCTAATCTGCCGCGACCGGACGCACCGCCGGTACCGCACGACGTCGTCCCGGATCGCCGTCGAGGTGCCGTGCCGTTTACACTCGCGCCCGCGCGCGGACCCTGGCTGCCCCGGGGGAGCAGGGTAGGGAGCCAACCGGGAGACCCGTCTGATGACTGCAAGCGAGACCTACAACTACAAGGTCGTGCGGCAGTTCGCCGTGATGACCGTCGTGTGGGGGATTGTCGGCATGCTGGTCGGCGTCTACATCGCCGCCGAGCTGGCCTGGCCGCAGCTCAACTTCGACATCCCCTACATCACCTTCAGCCGCCTGCGCCCGCTGCACACCAACGCGGTGATCTTCGCCTTCGGCGGATCGGCGCTGTTCGCCACCTCCTACTACGTGGTCCAGCGCACCTGCCACGTGCGCCTGTTCAGCGACCGGCTGGCGGCCTTCACCTTCTGGGGCTGGCAGGCGGTCATCGTGCTCGCCGCCATCACCCTGCCGCTCGGGATCACCAGCACCAAGGAGTACGCCGAGCTCGAGTGGCCGATCGACATCCTCATCGCGGTGGTCTGGGTGAGCTACGCGGTGGTCTTCTTCGGCACCGTGTTCCGCCGCCGGATCCGCCACGTCTACGTCGCC
This sequence comes from uncultured Ectothiorhodospiraceae bacterium, assembly GCA_964599705.1. Taxonomy (GTDB): domain Bacteria; phylum Pseudomonadota; class Gammaproteobacteria; order HK1; family HK1; genus CAZRGU01. The sequence continues at coordinate 10,926 of CAZRGU010000010.1, forward strand.
AACTGGTTCTACGGCGGCTTCATCGTGACCATCGCGGTGCTGCACATCTTCAACAACCTCGCCTACCCGGTCAGCCTGTGGAAGTCCTACTCGCTCTACGCCGGGGTCCAGGACGCGATGATCCAGTGGTGGTACGGGCACAACGCGGTCGGCTTCTTCCTGACCGCGGGGTTCCTCGGCATCATGTACTACTTCATTCCCAAGCAGGCCCAGCGCCCGGTCTACTCCTACCGGCTCTCGGTGGTGCACTTCTGGGCGCTGGTGTTCACCTACATCTGGGCCGGCCCCCACCACCTGCACTACACCGCGCTGCCCGACTGGACCCAGTCGCTGGGGATGGTCTTCTCGCTGATCCTGCTCGCCCCCTCCTGGGGCGGCATGATCAACGGCATCATGACCCTCTCGGGGGCCTGGGAGAAGCTGCGCACCGACCCGGTGCTGCGCTTCCTGATCGTCGCCGTCTCCTTCTACGGGATGTCGACCTTCGAGGGGCCGATGATGTCGATCAAGACCGTCAACGCGCTGTCCCACTACACCGACTGGACCATCGGCCACGTCCACTCCGGGGCGCTCGGCTGGGTGGCGATGGTCACCTTCGGGGCGCTCTACTACCTGATCCCGCGCCTGTTCGGGCGCGAGCTCTACAGCACCCGGCTGGTCGAGGTCCACTTCTGGACCGCGACCATCGGCATCGTCCTCTACATCACCGCGATGTGGGTGGCCGGGATCATGCAGGGGCTGATGTGGCGGGCGGTCAACGACGACGGCACCCTGACCTACAGCTTCGTCGAGGCGGTCGACGCCATGCACCCGTACTACGTGGTGCGCTTCCTCGGCGGGGTGCTGTTCCTGGCCGGCACCCTGGTGATGGCCTACAACCTCTACCGCTCGGTGGCCGGGGCCAAGGCGGTCGACGACGCCCGCATCCCGGTGCCGGCGGCCGCGGGCTGACCGTGACCAGGGAGGAGTAGAACCATGGCAACCCCACGCGGTCACGAGCGCCTCGAGACCAACTTCGCGCTGATGACGCTGCTCCTGGTGGCGCTGATCTCGGTCGGCGCGCTGGTCGAGATCCTGCCGCTGTTCTGGCAGACCAACACCACCACCCCGGTCGACGGGCTCAAGCCCCCCAACGCGCTGCAGCTCGCCGGGCGCGACGTCTACCTGCGCGAGTCGTGCAACACCTGCCACTCGCAGATGATCCGCCCGTTCCGGGCCGAGACCGAGCGCTACGGCCACTACTCGGTGGCCGGCGAGTACGTCTACGACCGCCCCTTCCAGTGGGGCTCGAAGCGCACCGGGCCGGATCTCGCCCGGGTCGGCGGGCGCTACAGCGACGAGTGGCACCGGGTCCACCTGGTCAACCCGCGCGACGTGGTCCCGACCTCGATCATGCCGGGCTTCCCGTGGCTGGCCGAGACCCCGGCCGACGCCTCGCTGATCCAGCGCAAGATGCGGGTGCTGCGCCGCCTCGGCCATCCCTACAGCGACGAGGAGATCGCCGAGGCGCCGAAGATGCTCGAGGGCAAGACCGAGCTCGACGCCCTGGTCGCCTACCTGCAGTCGCTCGGCACCGCGATCAAGACCCGCCGGTAAGCGCCATGGACGTGATCGCGGTCGACTCGGTGATGACGGTGGTGCTGTTCGTGGTCTTCGTCGGCATCTGCCTGTGGGCCTACAGCGGGCGGCGCCGCGAGAGCTTCGAGCGCTACGCGCGGATGGCGCTCGACGACGAGCCCGACACGCCCCGGGAGAAGGAAGATGGGTAACTTCAGCGAGGGATTCTGGAACCTGTTCATCGTGGTGCTGACCATCGCCTCGATCGGCGGAGTGCTGTGGCTGGCGATGCGCTTCTCGGGGCGCCTGCCCTCGGGCGATCAGGCCGAGCCGGTGGGGCACGTCTGGGACGAGGACCTCGAGGAGCTCAACAACCCCCTGCCGCGCTGGTGGCTGTGGATGTTCTACGCCACCATCGCCTTCGCGGTGGTCTACCTGATCCTCTACCCGGGCCTGGGCTCGAACACCATGCTGCTCGGCTGGACCCAGGTCAAGCAGTGGGAGGAGGAGATGGCCGCTGCCGAGCAGCGCTACGGGCCGCTGTTCGACAAGTACCGCGAGCGCCCGATCGCCGAGGTCGCCAAGGACCCCGAGGCGCTCAGGATGGGCGAGCGCCTGTTCGCCTCCTACTGCACCCAGTGCCACGGCTCGGACGCGCGCGGGGTGCGCGGCTTCCCCAACCTGGCCGACGGCGACTGGCTGTGGGGCGGGACGCCGGAGCGCATCGAGGAGACGATCCTCAACGGCCGTCAGGCGCAGATGCCGGCCTGGGAGGCCGCGATCGGCGCCGAGGGGGTCAAGAGCGCCGCCCAGTACGTGCTCAGCCTGTCCGGGCGCCAGGTCGACGCGGCGCTCGCCGAGAAGGGCAAGGCCATCTTCCAGAGCACCTGCGCGGGCTGCCACGGCCCCGAGGGCAAGGGCAACCCGGCCCTCGGCGCCCCCAACCTGAGCGACGAGGTGTGGCTCTATGGCGGCTCGCTCGGGGCCGTCGAGCGCACCATCGCCGGCGGCCGCAAGGGGCGGATGCCGGCCCACAAGGAGTTCCTCGGCGAGGCCAAGGTCCACCTGCTGGCGGCCTACGTCTACAGCCTCTCGGCCCGCTAGCCGGCACGGCGCGGGGACTCGTGCCCCGCGCCGCGGGCGGGCGGCCGGTCGGCCGCCCGCGCATCGAATCCCAGCCATGGAGTGTCAGCCCATCGTGTCCAGCGCCCGCGCGGTTCCCACCCCTCCACTCGTCCAGCAGGTCTCGGCGGTGCTGTGGCCGTCGTTCCTGCTGGCCGGCGTCGCCACCACCGTGTTCTTCGCCTTGCTCGACCCGGTCCGGCTGCTCGACTGCCAGGGCCACCCGCCGCTCGGGCGCACCGCCGCCTACTCGCTCGGCTTCTTCGGCTTCTGGCTGCTGACCGGCGCCTCGTCGCTGATCACCCTCTACTTCTACCGGGTGCCGCCGCCCGGGGCCGGCCGCCCGGCCTCCTCGGACTGAGCGGGCGATGGACTCGGGCACCCCGGAGGTCGAGCCCCGCGCGCGGCCGCAGCCCAAGGCGGTCCGCCGCGAGGGCCCCGGCGACGGCTCGCTCTACGCCAAGCAGGAGAAGATCTACCCGCGCGAGGTCAAGGGTCGCTTCGCCAGCCTGCGCTGGGCGGCGGTCTGGGTGCTGCTCGGGATCTACTACCTGCTGCCCTGGCTGCATCTGGACGGGCGCCAGGCGCTGCTCTTCGACCTGCCGGCGCGCAAGTTCTACATCTTCGGGCTGACCCTCTTCCCGCAGGACTTTCTCTACCTGACCGGGCTGCTGATCCTGGCCGCCCTGTCGCTGTTCTTCTTCACCGCCATCGCCGGGCGGCTGTGGTGCGGCTACGCCTGCCCGCAGACCGTGTGGACCGAGGTCTTCCTGTGGATGGAGCGGCTCATCGAGGGCAGCCGGCTGCGCCAGATGAAGCTCGCCCGGGCGCCGTGGAGCCGCGCCAAGCTGGCCCGCCGGGCGGCCAAGCACGGGATCTGGGTCGCCTTCTCGCTGTGGACCGGCTTCACCTTCGTCGGCTACTTCACCGACATCCACCTCCTCGGGCAGAAGGTGATGGCCCTCGAGACCGGCCCCTGGGAGACCTTCTGGATCCTGTTCTACGCGCTGGCCACCTACGGCAACGCCGGCTGGCTGCGCGAGCAGGTGTGCATCTACATGTGCCCCTACGCGCGCTTCCAGAGCGCGATGTTCGACCGCGACACCCTGATCATCTCCTACGACCCGGGGCGCGGCGAGCCGCGCGGCTCGCGCAAGCGCGGCAGCGACCCGCGCGCCGAGGGGCTCGGCGACTGCATCGACTGCACCCTGTGCGTGCAGGTCTGCCCGACCGGCATCGACATCCGCGACGGGCTCCAGTACCAGTGCATCGCCTGCGCGGCCTGCATCGATGCCTGCGACGCGGTGATGGAGCGGATGGGCTACCCCAAGGGGCTGATCCGCTACAGCACCGAGAACGCCGTGGAGGGGCGCCCGTCGCGGGTGCTGCGCCCGCGCACCGTGTTCTACGCGACCGTCCTGGTCGCGCTGTTCGCGATCCTCGGCTACTCGATGGTGACCCGCGTGCCGCTCGAGCTCGACGTGCTGCGCGATCGCAACGCCCTGTACCGTGACATCGCCGGCGGGCGCATCGAGAACGTCTACACCCTCAAGCTGGTCAACATGGACGAGCGGGCCCACCGCTACCGGATCACGGTCGAGGGGATCGAGGGGGCCGAGCTGGTCATCGACCGCCCCGAGCGGCTGCGGGTCGAGGGCGGCAAGGTCAGCGCCGTGCCGGTCAGCGTGCGCGTCGATCCCGACCGCCTCGAGGAGCGCAGCACCGGGATCGAGTTCTACGCGGTGGCCGAGGACGACCCCGCGATCGCGGCCGACGAGGAGAGCCGCTTCCTCGGGCCGGGGCGATGAGCGGGGGGCACCGCCGGGCGGCGGGGCGGCGCTGGTACCGCGAGCCGCTGGTCTGGCTGGTGATCGCCATCCCCGCGGCCTCGGTGGTGATGGGCGGGGTGATGATCTGGCTGGCGCTGGCGAGCGACGACGGGCTGGTCACCGACGACTACTACCGCAAGGGCCTCGAGATCAACCAGGTGCTCGACCGCGATCGCGCCGCGCGCCGCCTGGGGCTGGCCGCCGAGCTCGAGATCGACCCGGCGGCCGCGACGGTGCGGGTGCGCCTCGCCGCGGCGGCTGCTGCGGCGTTGCCCGCGCGCTTCGAGCTCGCCCTCCTGCACGCCACCCGCGCCGGACTCGACCGGCGCCTGTTGCTCGAGCGCGACGGCGACGGCGGCTACCGGGCGGCGCTGCCGGCGCTCGCCGCCGGGGCCTGGAACATCGAGATCGGAACCCCCGAGTGGCGCCTCACCGGGCGGCTCGAGCGCAGCCCGCGCGAGCGCCTCGTGGTGCGCCTCGGCGCCGGCAGCCGGTAGCGCGCGGGGCGCAGCGCACTACCGGGAAGCGTCGTCGTGCTGCTCGATGTGCTCGAGCAGGCGCCGGTACTGCTGCTCGACCAGCGGGCCGAAGACCGGGTCCTCGCGCTCGTCGAGGCGGGCCTCGATGGCCTCCCAGTCGGGCCCCTCGAGGAGGCGCTCGGCGAGCGGGAAGGCGTCGCCGTCCTCGCGGTCCATGTGGGCGCGCAGCGCGGCCAGGTAGGCGCGCCCCTCGGCCTCGATGCGGTCGCGGCGCACCATCGCCCCGTCGACGCAGTGGCGCAGGGTCTCGAGCAGCGCGGCGCCCTTCCCGGCGAGCTCGCGGTGCTCGGCGGCGAGCCCGTCGAGCAGCCCCGCGGCCCCCGGGTCGCGCTCGAGCACGGCCTGGAAGATCAGCCCCTCGCGGGGGTGGTGGACCGCGTCGGGGTAGCTGGTCATGTAGACCATCACGTCGTGGGCGAGCTCCAGGTCGGCGCTGCCGGCCTGGTGGACGAGGTCGAGCTGGCGCTCGAGGAGCGCGAGCAGGCGCTTCATGTTGCGGTGATCGACACGCAGCCGCTCGAGCAGTCGGGCCATCGCCATCCTCCTTGCCGTGGTGCGCGCGGCCGCGGCGGCGCGTCGCTGCCCTGCGCGGGGATCATAGCCGGGCCGCCCGGCTGCCCGGCATGATACCGATCAAGGCCCTTCCTCGCCCTGATCGCGCGCCTCGCCGTCGCCGCCCGGCGGGCGCGGCGGGTCGGGTCGCGGCCGGTCGTCGTCCTCGAGGATCCGCCAGGCCGGTCCCTCGAGGTCCTCGAACTGCCCGGATCGCACCGCCCACAGGAGGGCGAGGGCGATCAGCGCCACCAGCACCAGCGACAGCGGGATGAGCAGGAAGAGGATGTCCATCAGCGGATCCGCAGGCTGTTGCCGAGCACGGCGAGTGAGCTGAGCGACATCCCCAGCGCGGCCGCCCAGGGCGGCACCCAGCCGGCAGCGGCCGCAGGCAGCGCCACGGCATTGTAGAGCAGTGCCCAGGCGAGGTTCTGGCGGGTCACGGCGCGGGCGCGGCGCGCGATCGCCAGGCCGCGGCCGAGGTCGGCGAGCCGGTCGCTGGCCAGCACCAGGTCGGCGCTGGCCTGGGCGAGCGCCGCCCCGCCGCCCATCGCCACCGAGCAGTCGGCCGCGGCCAGCACCGGGGCGTCGTTGATGCCGTCCCCGATCATCGCCAGCGGCTCGCCGGCGGCGCGCAGCGCACGGAGCCGCTCGAGCTTGTCCTCGGGGCGCAGCCCGCCGGTGGCCTCCTCGATGCCGAGCCGCTCGGCGACCGCGCGGGCCACCTCCGGGCGGTCGCCGGAGAGCAGCGCGGTGGCCAGCCCGGCGCGGTGCAGCGTCGCGACCAGGGCGGCAGCGTCGGGGCGCAGCTCGTCGCCGAGCACCAGCACGCCGAGCAGGCGCCGCTCGTCGGCGAGCACCACCACCGTGTCGCTCGGCTCGGCCGCCGGCTCGCTCCAGCCGGCCCCGGGCGGGAGCGCGAAGCGCGGCGTCCCGAGGCGGTGGAGCAGGCCGTCGATGCGCGCCTCGACCCCGCCGCCCGGGTGGTTGCGCAGCTCCGTGCTCGCCGGCACCGGGATCGCCCCGGCCGCCTCGCGCAGCGCCCGGGCCACCGGGTGCTCCGAGCCGCGCTCGAGGGCCGCGGCCAGGGCCAGCAGCCGCTCGCGGCCGACCCCGGGGGCGGGGAGCGCGGCGCGCAGCCGCAGCCGCCCGCGGGTCAGGGTGCCGGTCTTGTCGAAGACCACCCGGCGGACCGAGGCCAGGCGCTCGACGGCCGCCGCGCGGGTCGCCACCAGGCCGTTGCGGGCCAGCGCGTCGATGGCCACGGTGGCGGCCACCGGGGTGGCCAGCGACAGCGCGCACGGGCAGGTCACGACCAGCACCGCGACCGTGATCGCGAGCGCCCGCTGGGGGTCGATCTGCCACCAGGCGAGCGCCACCGCGGCGGCCAGCGCCAGCACCGCGGCCACGAAGAGCACCGCCACCCGGTCGGCGAGCCGGGCCAGCGGGGCGCGCTCGCCCTGGGCCCGCTCGACCAGCGCGGCGACGTGCGCGCGGGTGGTGTCGGCGCCGGTGCGCTCGGCGAGGACCTCGAGCGGGCTGTCGTAGTTGACGCTGCCCGCGATCACCGCCTCGCCGGGCCCGCGCGCCAGGGGGCGGCTCTCGCCGCTGAGCAGGGTCTCGTCGAGGGTGCTCGCGCCGGCGAGGATCCGCCCGTCGACCGGCACCGTGTCGCCGGGGCGCACCCGGACCCGATCGCCGGGCGCGAGCTCGGCGGCCGGGACCCGCTCCTCGGCGCCGCTGGCCGGGTCGATGCGCCGGGCCATCTCCGGGGCGCTGTGGGTCAGGGCCTCGATCAGGGCGGCGTTGCGCCGGCGCACCGCGAACTCGATCATGCGCGCCAGCAGCAGCAGGAAGACGAACATCGCCAGCGAGTCGAAGTAGACCTCGCCGCGGCCGGTCAGCGTGGCGTGCACGCTCGCCGCGAAGGCGATGGCGATGCCGAGCGCGACCGGCACGTCCATGCCCGGCCGGCGGTTGCGCAGGTCGCGCCAGGCCGCGGCGAAGAACGGCGCCGCGCAGTAGCCGACCAGGGGCACGGCCAGCACCAGGCTGGCCCAGCGCAGCAGGGCGCGGTAGCGCGCCTCCATGCCCATCCAGTCGCCGAGGTAGAGCCCGGCGGCGAGCATCATCACCTGGGCGCCGAGCAGCCCGGCGATGGCCAGCCGGCGGACCCGGTCGCGGCGCTCGCGGGCCAGCACCTCGTCCTGGCGGCGCGGATCGTAGGGGTAGGCCTGGTAGCCGATCCGGCGCACCTCGGCGAGCAGCTCGCTGAGGCGCTGGCGCCGCGGGTCCCAGCGCACCCGGGCGCGGCGCGTCGAGTAGTTGACCTGCGCCTCGAGGACCCCGGGGAGGGTGCCGAGACGGCGCTCGATCAGCCACGCGCAGGCCGCGCACTCGGTGCCCTCGAGGATCAGCGACGCCTCCTTGGCGTCCTGCCCGCCACCCTCCAGGAAGCCGCGCTCGACGTCGGGACGGTCGTAGATCGCGAGCTCGCGGAGCTGCTCGGGGACCAGCGCCTCGCCGCGCGGGGCCGGCGCGCTGCGCAGCCGGTAGTAGTCGCCGAGCCCGGCGGCGAGGATCGCCTCGGCGACCGCCTGGCAGCCGGCGCAGCACACCGGCCGGCGCTGCCCGTCGTGCTCGACGGCCAGCGTGCAGCCGGGCGGGACCGGCAGCTCGCAGTGGAAGCACTCGGCGCGCGCCGGCCCGGCGCGCGCCGCGTCCAGGGTCTCGTCCAAGCCAGGTGTCCAGGGCGGCGTCGCGAGGGGGTGAGCGGGTGAGCGTAGGACGAGCGCGGCGCGGGCGCAACGGCGCGCCGGGCGCGCTACGATCGCGCCTCCCGCAGCCAGGAGCGAGAAGATGCGCAAGTGCCACGAGGTCGACTACGAGATCGTGGGCAGCTCGATGCAGATGGTGGTCGTCGAGCTCGACCCCGGCGAGACGGTGATCGCCGAGGCCGGGGCCCTGACCTACATGGAGGAGGGGATCGAGTTCGAGACCCGGATGGGCGACGGCTCGAACCCCGACCAGGGGCTGCTCGGCAAGCTCTTCGAGGCGGGGATGCGCAAGCTCACCGGCGAGTCGCTGTTCATGACCCACTTCACCCATCGCGGTGCCGGCAAGGGCCACGTCGCCTTCGCCGCGCCCTACCCGGGCGAGGTGGTGGCGCTCGACATGGCCGCCATCGGCGGCGAGCTCACCTGCCAGAAGGACGCCTTCCTGTGCGCGGCGCTGGGGACCAAGGTCAGCGTCGCCTTCAACAAGCGCATCGGCGCCGGGCTGTTCGGCGGCGAGGGCTTCATCCTCCAGCGCCTCGAGGGCGACGGGATGGCCTTCGTGCATGCCGGGGGCACGGTCATCGAGCGGCGCCTCGAGGGCCAGACGCTGCGCGTCGACACCGGCTGCCTGGTCGGCTTCAGCCCCGGCATCGACTACGACATCGAGCGCGCCGGGGGGCTGAAGAGCATGGTCTTCGGCGGCGAGGGGCTGTTCCTGGTCACTCTCTCGGGGACCGGAACGGTGTGGCTGCAGAGCCTGCCGTTCAGCCGCCTGGCCGACCGGATCCTGGCCTTCGCGCCGAGCGCGGGCGGCTCGAGCCGCGGCGAAGGGTCGGTGACCGGCGGGATCGGGCGGCTGCTCGACGGCGACTGAGCGGGCTCCGAAGGCGGATCAGCGCGCCTGGCGCCAGAGCAGGACCAGCCCGGCGAGCGCCAGCAGCGGCACCCCGATGGAGAGCAGGCCGCCGAACAGCAGGGTCAGGCGGAAGGCCCGCTCGAGCTGGCGGAAGGCCGCGATCACCGCCTCGCTCGAGACCTCGATGACCAGCACCGCGACGCCGCGGCCGTCGCGGGCGCGCACCGGCGCGTAGCCGAGCAGCCGGTCGCGCCACTCGTTGACCGCCGCCGCGTCGGTGTCGATCTCGTGCTGGACCAGGATCTCGCCGCCGATGGCGCGCGCGAGGAAGCGCACCGCCTCGGGGTTCTCGACCCGCGCGGTCTCGCCCCAGGTGTCGTGGCCGCGGGGCGGCTCCGGGGCGCCGCCGGGCGGCGCCCGGGCGGCGTCGTTGCCGTGCCAGGCGAGCGCCACCCGGTAGCCGCCACCCTCGGGCAGGACCAGGTAGGCGTCGCGGATGTCGGCGTTGAACGCCTTGGTCTTGCGGATCGCGGTGTCGAGGAAGGCGAGCCGCGCGGGGTTGGCCCGGGTGGCGAGCCCGGCGACCCGGTCGCCGGGCACCAGCACGGTGAGCGCGAAGGCGACGTTGCGGACCTTGTCCTCGAGCTCGCTCACGGTGGTCTGCTCGGCGACCTTGTGGACGTGGCTGGCGCTGGCGTAGACCCCGACGAAGAGCAGCGCCGCGGCGAGCAGGGCGAGGCCGAAGGCGAGCGGGTGGAGCGCCAGGGCACGGCCGACCTGGGTGGCGAGCGGGTAGCGGCGCGCGCTGACCGGCAGGCCGCGGGCGGCCCGCTTGAGGTCGGCGGCGAGCTCGTCGCAGCCGCCGTAGCGGGCCTCGGGCTCGCGGCTCAGCGCCTTGCAGCACACCGCATCGAGATCCCGGCTGATGCTCGCGTCGAGGCTGCGCGGGGGCGGCGGGCGGCCCTCGCGGATGCGCTCGACGAGTTGCGCCCCGCGCGCGCCGCGGAACGGCAGCCGCCCGGTCAGCACGTAGTAGAGGGTGACCCCGAGGGCGTAGACGTCGGTGCGGGTGTCGCCGGGGCCGCCGCGCTCGAGCAGCTCCGGGGCCATGTAGGCGAGGCTGCCGGCCGCCTCGGTGGTCTCGGGCCCGGGCGGCTCGTCGACCAGCCCGGCGATCCCGAAGTCCATGATTCGGCAGTGCCCGTCGGCCCCGACCATGATGTTGCCGGGCTTGATGTCGCGGTGGATGACGCCGCGCTCGTGGGCGAAGGCGACCGCCGCGCAGGCCTCGCCGATCAGCTCGAGGAGCCGGGCGCGCCCGAGCCGCCCGGCGCGCACGATGGCCTGCAGGTCCTCGCCCTCGACGAACTCCATGACCATCAGCGAGTGGCCGTCGAGCTCGATCACCTCGTAGACCTGGACGATGTTCGGGTGCTGGAGGCGGGCGACGATGCGCGCCTCGTGGCGCAGCCGCGCAACCCACTCGGGGCGCGCGCCGAGCTCGGGGGTGATGCACTTGATCGCCACCTTGCGCTGCAGGGTCAGATCGGTGGCCTCGAAGACCCGGCCCATGCCCCCGGCGCCGACCAGGCGCAGCACCTCGAAGCGCTCGCCGAGCCGGCTGCGCAGGGTCTCGAGGTCGAGGACCGGCAGGCGGGCCGCGGGGGTCGCGGTCGCCCCGCCGTCCCCGGTGGCGGGGGTGGCGCCGTCCGCTGCCGCCACCGTGGTCGCCTCGGCGCCGGTGGCCGTGCGCTGCGGCGGGAGCGGGGCGGCGGGCAGCACCAGGGTGTCCTCGGAGGCCGGGGTGTCGCCGGCGGCCAGCACCAGGGTGTCCTCGGGCACCGTGGCGTCGTCGGCGGGGTCGGCCGGGTAGGGGTGGCCGCACGCCGGGCAGCGGCCGGTCGTGTCGGCGGGATCCAGCGCGGTCGCGCAGTGGCTGCAGTAACGGGTCATCGCTCTCGCGGGGGCAGGTAATGAGTCGCCGGTCGGCGGAACGGAACTATAGCCGACGGGAGGCGGCGATAAGGAGTGCCGCGTCTCATTCTCGGCTGGCGCCCGCGCGGCTCGGCGCTCGCGGCGAGGCTCGGCGCGAGCCGGTCACCGTCGCCGCCTGAGCCGCTGCGCCACGCCCGCTCGCCGCCCGCCGCGCGCGCAGGAAGGGGCGCAGGTGGCGGGCGGTGGCCGAGCCGCGCCGCACCCGGGCGATCGCCTCGGGCGGCCCGGCGGCCACCACCTGCCCGCCCCGCGGGCCGCCCTCCGGGCCGAGGTCGATGACCCAGTCGGCCTCGGCGATGACGTCGAGGTTGTGCTCGACCACGACCACCGTGTGCCCGGCCTCGACCAGGCGGTGGAGGACGTCGACCAGGCGGGCGACGTCGCTCATGTGCAGGCCGACGGTCGGCTCGTCGAGCAGGTACAGCGTCGGCCGGCCGCGCCCCCCGGCGCGGGCCAGCTCGCTGACCAGCTTGAGGCGCTGGGCCTCGCCGCCGCTCAGCGTCGGGCTGCGCTGCCCCAGGGTCAGGTAGCCGAGCCCGACGGCCTGGAGCAGGCGCAGCGCGCGGTGGATGGCGGCGTGGGCGGCGAAGAAGCCGCTCGCCTCGTCGACGCTCATCGCCAGCACCTCGGCGATGCTGCGCCCGTTCCAGCGCACCTCCAGGGTCTCGCCCTCGAAGCGCGCCCCGCCACAGGCCTCGCAGGGGACCCGCACGTCGGGCAGGAAGCTCATCTCGACGCGCCGCTCGCCCTGGCCCTCGCACTCCGCGCAGCGCCCGCCGCGCACGTTGAACGAGAAGCGCGCCGCGCCGAAGCCGCGCATCCGCGCCTCGGGCGTGGCCGCGAAGAGGCGCCGCACCGCGTCCCAGATCCCGACGTAGGTCGCCGGGCAGGAGCGCGGGGTCTTGCCGATCGGGGTCTGGTCGACCTCGAGGACCCGCCCGAGCCCCTCCCAGCCCTCGACGGCGGCGCAGCCGGCCGGGCGTGGCCGGCGCCCGCGGCGGCGCGCCAGCAGCGCCGCCAGGCTCGGGTAGAGGACCTCGCGGACCAGGGTGCTCTTGCCGCTGCCGCTCACCCCGGTGACGCAGACCAGGGCGGCGAGCGGCACGGCCACATCGATCCCGGCGAGGTTGTGGCGCCGTGCGTCGCGCACCAGCAGCCGCGGGTGGCCGGGGCCGATCGGGCGGCGCGGGCGCTGCGGGTGGCGGGGCGGGTCGGCGAGCGCCCGCCCGGTCAGCGACTCGGGGCTGCGGATCAGGTCCTCCAGCGTCCCGCTGGCCACCACCCGGCCGCCGGCGCTGCCCGCCCCGGGGCCCAGATCAACCAGGTGCTCGGCGCGGCGGATGGTCTCCTCGTCGTGCTCGACCACCACCACCGTGTTGCCCTTGGCGCGCAGCGCGGCCAGGGTCTCGAGCAGCATCCGGTTGTCGCGCGGGTGCAGGCCGATGGTCGGCTCGTCGAGCACGTAGCAGACCGCGCGCAGGTTGGAGCCGAGCTGGGCGGCCAGGCGGATGCGCTGGGCCTCGCCGCCGCTCAGCGTCGGGGCGGCCCGGTCGAGGCCCAGGTAGCCGAGGCCGACGGCGCGCAGGAAGGCCAGCCGCGAGCGGATCTCGGCGAGCGCGTCGCCGGCGATGGCGCCCTCGCGCCCGCGCGGGCGCAGCGCCGCGAAGTGGCGGGCGGCCTCGGCGACGGTCATCGCGGTGTAGGCGTCGATGGTGCGATCCCGGTAGCGCACCGCCAGCGCCGTGGGGTTGAGGCGCCGCCCGGCGCAGGCCCGGCAGGTGCGCGCCTCGCCGTCGCCGGCGGCGTTCCAGCTCCGCTCCTCGCCGCTGTGGTGGGCGGCGAAGCCCTCGAGCTCGAGGCCGGTGCCGTAGCAGGCCGGGCACCAGCCGTGGCGCGAGTTGTAGGAGAACAGGCGCGGGTCGGGCTCCGCGAAGCTGCGCCCGCAGCCCGGGCAGGTGCGCCGCGTCGAGAGCAGCAGCTCGTCGCCGCCGGCCACCACCCGCACCGCGCCGTTGCCCAGCGCCAGGGCCCGCTCGAGGAGCGCGGCGAGCGCCGCCTCGCCGCGCGGGGCGGTGCTCGCCTCGCCGAGCGGCAGGTCGATGTCGTGCTCGCGGAAGCGATCGAGGCGCGGCCAGGGCTCGACCGGCAGGTGCTCGCCGTCGACCCGCAGCTCGGCGAAGCCCTTGCCGGCCGCCCAGCGGGCGAGATCCGTGTAGTAGCCCTTGCGGGCCACCACCAGCGGCGCGTAGAGGCGCAGCCGCCGGCCGCGGAAGCGGCGCCGCACGCGCCCGAGCAGCGCCGCGGGCGACTGGGCCTCGATCGGCAGCGCGCAGTCCGGGCAGTGCTGGACCCCGAGGCGCACGAAGAGCAGGCGCAGGAAGTGGTAGAGCTCGGTCAGGGTGGCCACCGTGCTCTTGCGCCCGCCGCGGCTGGTGCGCTGCTCGATGGCCACCGTGGGCGGCAGCCCGCGCACCGCGTCGACCTCGGCGCGGGCGGCCGGCTGCACGAACTGGCGCGCATAGGCGTTGAGCGACTCGAGGTAGCGGCGCTGGCCCTCGGCGAACAGGATGTCGAAGGCGAGCGTGCTCTTGCCGCTGCCGCTCACCCCGGTGATCACGGTCAGCCGCCCGGCCGGGATGGAGACATCGATCCCGGCCAGGTTGTGCTCGCGGGCGTTGCGCACCTCGATGGCCCGCGGCGCCGCGGGGCGCTCGCGCGGGGCGAGCGCCGGCTTCGGGGCGGCGCGGCGCCGGGCGCGCAGCGCCGCCCCGGTGTGGCTGGCGCGGGCGCGGGCGATGGCGGCCGGGGTGCCGGTGGCCACGACCCGCCCGCCGCCCTCGCCGCCCTCGGGGCCGAGGTCGATCACCCAGTCGGCCGCCGCGATCACGTCGAGGTGGTGCTCGATGACCAGCAGCGAGTGGCCGGCCTCGACGAGCCGCGCGAAGACCTCGAGGAGCACCGCCACGTCGGCCAGGTGCAGCCCGGTGGTCGGCTCGTCGAGCAGGAACAGGGTGCGATCGGCCCGGCTCCTGGCCGCCGCGCGCCCGCCGCGGCCGGCGGCGCCGGCCAGGTGCCCGGCGAGCTTGAGGCGCTGGGCCTCGCCGCCGCTCAGGGTCGGGACCGGCTGGCCGAGGGTCAGGTAGCCGAGCCCGACCGCGGCGAGCGGCTCGAGCGGGCCGGTGCAGTCGTCCCAGCCGGCCAGGGCGGCGAGTGCCTGCTCGACGGTGAGCTCGAGCAGACCGGCGATCGAGAGCGGCTCGCCACCCCCCGGGGGCAGCAGGCGGACCTCGAGGACCTCGGGGCGGAAGCGGCTCCCGCCGCACTCGCCGCAGCGCAGGTAGACGTCGCTCAGGAACTGCATCTCGACGTGCTCGAAGCCGTTGCCGCCGCAGGCCGGGCAGCGCCCGGCGCCGCTGTTGAAGCTGAAGGTGCCGGGGGTGTAGCCGCGCTCGCGGGCCAGCGGCTCGGCCGCGAAGCGCCGGCGCAGCGCGGTCAGCGCGCCGACGTAGCTGGCCGGGTTGGAGCGGGTGGTCTTGCCGATCGGGGCCTGGTCGACCAGCACCACGGCGTCGAGGTGCTCGGCACCGCGCAGCGCGCGGTGCTCGCCCGGTACCTCGGCGCGCTGCCCCTTGGCGCGGGCGAGCGCGTTGTAGAGCACCTCGTGGAGCAGCGTCGACTTGCCCGAGCCGCTCACCCCGGTCAGGCAGACCAGGCCGCCGAGCGGGATGGCGACGTCGATCGAGCGCAGGTTGTGGGCGCTGGCGCCGAGCACCTCGAGGCGCGGGGCGCGGGCGAGCGAGCGCGTCCGGCGAGCGCCGTCCTTGTGCACCCGCCGCCGCCCGCTCAGGAAGGCCCCGGTGAGCGAGCGCTCACACGCGCCGATCGCGGCCGGCGGGCCGCAGTAGACCAGCTCGCCGCCACGCGCCCCGGGGCCCGGGCCGAGGTCGAGGATCCGGTCGGCGGCGCGCATCAGGGTCTCGTCGTGCTCGACCACCAGCAGGGTGTTGCCGGCGTCGCGCAGCCGGGCGAGCACCCCGGCGACCCGGCCGATGTCGCGCGGGTGCAGGCCGATGCTCGGCTCGTCGAGCACGAACAGGGTGCCGGTCAGCGAGGTGCCGAGCGCGGTGGTCAGGTTGATGCGCTGGACCTCGCCGCCGCTCAGGGTGCGCGACTGGCGATCGAGGGTCAGGTAGCCGAGCCCGACCTCGACCAGGTAGCGCAGCCGCGAGCGGATCTCGGCGAGCAGCAGCTCGGTGGCCTGGTCGAGCGAGCCAGGCAGGCGGAGCCGCTCGAAGAAGGCCAGGCAGCGCTCGATCGGCAGGCAGGACAGCGCGTGGATGTCGTGGCGCTCCTCGCCCTCGCCGAGGCGCCAGGCGAGCGCCTCGGGGCGCAGCCGCGCGCCGCGGCACTCGGGGCAGGTCTGGTAGGCGCGGTAGCGCGACAGCAGCACCCGGATGTGCATCCGGTAGCTCTTGCTCTCGAGCCAGGCGAAGAAGCGCCGCACCCCGTACCAGACGTCCTTCCGCCACGGGCCCTCGCCGTCGATCACCCAGCGCCGGTGCGCCTCGTCGAGCGCCCGCCAGGGCACGTCGAGCGGCACCCCGCGGCGCCGCGCCAGGCGCACCAGGTCGCGCTGGCAGTCGCGGTAGCTGGTCCCCTGCCAGGGCTTGATGGCGCCCTGGCGCAGCGTCTTGCCGGGGTCGGGGATGACCTGCTGGTAGTCGATGCCGATGGTCCGCCCGAAGCCGCGGCAGGTCGGGCAGGCGCCGAGCGGCGAGTTGAACGAGAAGCGCGCCGGGGTCGGGTCGCGGTAGTGGATGTCGCAGTCCGGGCAGTGGAGATCCGAGGAGAAGCGCAGCGCCGGCCCGGGGGTGCCGGCCTCGTCGAGGAGGCGCACCGCGAGGCGCCCGTGCCCGAAGCGCAGCGCCGACTCGAGGGCCTCGCCGAGGCGCGCGCGCGCCTCGGGGCCGAGCCGCAGCCGGTCCTGGACCACCTCGAGGCGCTCGCCCTCGCGCCCGAGCACCCGGGTGTAGCCCTGGCGGGCGAGCAGGGCGCGCAGCGCCTCCTCGTCGAGGCGCTCCGGGATGGGCACCGTGAAGGTCACCAGCGCCCGCTGCCCGGCGGCGGTGGCGAGCAGCCGCTCGCAGATGCTCGCCGGCGTGTCGCGTACCACCTCGCGCCCGCAGCCGCGGCAGGAGAGCCGGGCGGCGCGCGCGTAGAGCAGCTTGAGGTGGTCGGCGAGCTCGGTCATGGTGCCGACCGTGGAGCGCGAGGTGCGCACCGGGTTGGTCTGGTCGATGGCGATCGCGGGCGGGATCCCGTCGATGCGCGCCACCCGCGGGCGGTCCATGCGCTCCAGGAACTGGCGCGCGTAGGGCGAGAAGGTCTCGACGTAGCGGCGCTGGCCCTCGGCGTAGAGCGTGTCGAAGGCCAGCGACGACTTCCCCGAGCCGCTCACCCCGGTGACCACCACCAGCTCGCCGAGCGGCAGGTCGAGATCGATCCCCTTGAGGTTGTTCTGGCGCGCGTCGCGCACCTCGATGCAGCCGTCGGGCGGCGGGCGGGCGCGGTCCTGGCTCACGCGGCGTACGGTCTCCCTCGAGCGGGGGCGGTGGGGTCGGCGATGGGGTCCGGCGATGGGGTCAGGTCTAGAATCGTAGCATCGTTCGCCGGGAAGCACCCGCATCGCTACCAACTTCTCTGGCGAA
>CAZRGU010000011.1:0-27443 GCA_964599705.1 uncultured Ectothiorhodospiraceae bacterium
GAGCGTCCGCCTCCTAAGCGGAAGGTCCCAGGTTCGAATCCTGGTCGGGGCACCAAGATCAATGAGTTGCGAGATCGTCACCGGACCTCCCCGGACGCCGCTCGCGGGCGGGCCGGGGGCCGCTCGGCGGGCAGCCCGGAGGGAGGCCCCGTCCGGCAGGCGGCTCAGGCGGAGCCGGGTCGCGCGGGGAAGCCATGGCGCCCACCATCCCTGAGCGGCTGCCGGGCCTGCGCCTGAGTGCGACGCACCTGCTCAGCGCCTGCGCCTACCGGGCCGCACGGCTGCGCTGGAGGCCCTGGCGCCGCGCCCTGATCGGCTGGTTCGTGCGCCGCTACCGGATCGATCTCGACGAGGCCCTGGAGCCCGACGGGAGCGGCTACCGCGACTTCAACGCCTTCTTCACCCGCGCCCTGCGCCCCGGAGCACGCCCGCCTGACCCGCGCCCCGACGTCCTGCTCTCGCCGGCCGACGGCACCCTGAGCGGGTTCGGGCGGGTCGAGGCGGGCACCCTGCTCCAGGCCAAGGGCATCCGCTACCCGCTGGCCGCGCTGCTCGGCGGCGATCCGGCCCGTGCCCGCCCGTTTGCCGAGGCCGCCTGGCTGACCGTCTACCTCTCGCCGCGCGACTACCACCGCGTGCACATGCCGCTCAGCGCGCGCCTGACCGAGATGATCTACGTCCCCGGCCGGCTGCGCAGCGTCGCTGCCCGCACCGCCCGCCGGGTGCCGGGGCTCTATGCCGCCAACGAGCGGGTGGTCTCGCTGTTCGAGAGCGCCGCCGGGCCGCTGGCCGTGGTGCTGGTCGGAGCCACCCTGGTCGGCAGCATCGCCCAGGTCTGGTGCGGCACGGTCACCCCACCGCGCCGGCGCGCCCCGCTGCGGCGCTGCTATCCGGACGCCGGAGCGGGCGTGATCGAGCTGGCCAGGGGGGCCGAGATGGGACGCTTCAACATGGGCTCGACGGTGATCGTGCTGCTCGCCGGGAAGCGCCTGGCCTGGGAGCCCGGGCTGCGCGCCGGCGCCCGGGTGCGGGTCGGCCAGGGGCTCGCCCGCATCGCTTGAGGGTGGGCCGCGGGGGCGCCGCTCAGCGCGCCAGGGCCGCGACCGCCAGCGCCATCAGCGAGGTCGGGAACAGCCCCAGCACCAGGATCGCCATGCCGTTGGCGCCGAGCATCACCCGCATCCCCGGCGCGGTCGTGATCGGGCCGGGCTCGGCGGGCTTCTCGAAGTACATCATCCGCACCACGCGCAGGTAGTAGAAGAGGCCGACGATCGCGAAGATCACCCCGATCACGGCCAGCCACACCTGGCCGGCACCGATGATCTCGGCGAACACGAACCACTTGGCCCAGAAGCCGAGGAACGGCGGGATCCCGGCCATCGAGAGCATCAGGATCATCATCACCAGCGCCAGCCACGAGGAGCGCTCGTTGAGGCCCTTGAAGTCCTCGATGCGGTCCGACTCGTGCCCGGCGCGGCTCAGGCAGATGATCATGCCGAAGGCCCCGGCGGCCATCAGCGCGTAGACGATGATGTAGAACATTGCCGCGGCCAGCCCGTCACGCCCCCCGGCGATCACCCCGAGCAGCAGGTAGCCGGCATGGGCGATGGTCGAGTAGGCGAGCATGCGCTTGAGGTTGGTCTGGGCCAGCGCGACCAGGTTGCCGACCGCCATCGACAGCACCGCGAGCACCGCGAGCATCGCGCTCCAGTCGTCCTCGAGGAAGCCGAGCCCATCGGACAGCAGCCGCACCAGCATGCCGAAGGCGGCGATCTTGGGCGCGGTGCCGACGAACAGGGTCACCGCGGTCGGAGCCCCCTCGTACACGTCGGGGATCCACATGTGGAACGGCACCGCGCCGATCTTGAAGGCGATGCCGACGACCACGAAGACCAGCCCCAGGGTCAGCATCACCTGGTGGCCCTCGGGGGCCGCCGCGGCGCGCGGCGCGAGCCCGGCCAGGGTCAGGGTTCCGGTGGCCCCGTAGAGCAGCGACATCCCGTAGAGCAGCATCCCGGAGGCGAGCGCCCCGAGCACGAAGTACTTCATCGCCGACTCCGAGGCGGTCAGCGACTCGCGGTCGAGAGCGACCATGGCGTAGAGCGACAGCGAGAGCAGCTCGAGGCCGAGATACACGGTGAGCAGGCTGGCCGCCGAGACCAGCACCAGCATGCCGAGCACCGCGAACAGCCCGAGGGTGAAGAACTCGCCGCGGAACATGTGCCGCGGGCGCAGGTAGGCGCGCCCGTAGAAGAACACGAAGAAGGTCACCAGCAGGATGAAGACCTTGAGGACGATGGCCAGCCGGTCGGCGACGAAGCTCGCGTCGAAGGTCACCAGCGGGACCTGGTTCCAGAGCACCAGGGCGAGCGCCGCGGTGCCGAACAGCGACGCCTGGGCAAGCTGGTAGGCGAGCATCCGGTAGCGCTCGCCGGCGTAGACGTCGACCAGCAGGGTCACGCACGCCATGATCGCGAGGAAGATCTCGGGCACCGCGGGTGCCAGATCGGGTGTCACGAAGCTGACCATTGCCGTTGCGATTCCTTCACACAGTGCCGGTTAGACCGGGAGCTTGGAGTGCGAGACCTGCTCGAGCAGGCGTTCGACCGACGGCCCCATGACGTCGAGCAGCGGCGCCGGCCAGAGCCCGACCAGCAGCACCGCCGCGGCGAGCGCCGCCAGGATGATGAACTCCCGGGTGTTGATGTCGGTCAGCGCCGCGACCCCGTCGTTGGCGACCGCGCCGTAGACCACTCGCTTGTACATCCACAGGGTGTAGGCGGCACCGAGGATCAGGGCCACGGCGGCGAAGAACGCGATCCAGAAGTGGACCTTGAAGCTGCTCAGGATGACGATGAACTCGCCGACGAACCCCGAGGTTCCGGGCAGGCCCGAGTTGGCGAGCGCGAACAGCATCATGAAGGCGGCGAACACCGGCATGGTGTTGACCACCCCGCCGTAGTCGGCGATCTGGCGGCTGTGCAGCCGGTCGTACATCACCCCGACGCACAGGAACAGGGCCGCCGAGATGAACCCGTGCGAGACCAGCTGGACCAGCCCGCCCTCGACGGCCATCGCCGCGCCCTGGAACTCGCCGCGCCGGGCCATGCCCACGGCGATGAAGAAGCCCAGCGTCGCGAAGCCCATGTGCGAGATCGAGGAGTAGGCGATCAGCTTCTTCATGTCGGGCTGGATCAGGGCCACCAGCCCGATGTAGACGATCGCGATCAGCGACAGCGCGATCAGCAGCCAGGCGAGCTCCTGGCTGGCATCGGGGGTGATCGGCAGGCTGAAGCGCACGAAGCCGTAGGCCCCCATCTTCAGCATGATCGCGGCCAGCACCACCGAGCCCCCGGTGGGCGCCTCGACATGGGCGTCGGGCAGCCAGGTATGGACCGGGAACATCGGCACCTTGACCGCGAAGGCGACCAGGAAGGCGAGGAAGATCAGCACCTGGGCGCCCATGCCCAGCGGCAGGCGCTGCATCTCGAGGATCTCGAAGCTGCCGGTCTTGCCGTACAGATAGATCAGGGCGACCAGCATGAACACCGAGCCGAAGAAGGTGTAGAGGAAGAACTTGAGGGTCGCGTAGATCCGCCGCGGTCCGCCCCACACCCCGATCAGCAGGAACATCGGCACCAGCATCGCCTCCCAGAAGACGTAGAAGAGCATCGCGTCGAGGGCCAGGAAGGCGCCGATCATCACCCCCTCCTGGATCAGGAAGGCGGCCATGTACTGGGCGGTCTTGTACTGGATGCTCTCCCAGCCGGCGAGCACCACCAGGGGGGTGATGAAGGTGGTCAGCAGCACCAGCGGCAGCGAGATCCCGTCGACCCCGAGGTGGTAGCGGATCGCGAAGGCCGGGATCCAGGGCAGGTCCTCGACCATCTGCATGCCGCCCTGGGAGGCGTCGAAGCCGGTGTAGAGCAGGATCGAGAAGGCGAAGGTGAGCAGCGCCGCGATCAGCGCCACCGCGCGCGCGGTCGGCGCGTTGCGGTCGCGGCTTGCGAACAGCACCCACAGGCCCCCGAGGATCGGGGTCCAGATGACCAGGCTCAGGTACGGGAAGTCGAAGCTCATGGCACGTCCGTTCCTTGGCGGTGCGCTAGATCACGAAGGCGGTCATCAACGCCAGCAGACCGATGATCATCGCGAAGGCGTAGTGGTAGAGGTAGCCGCTCTGCAGGAGGCGCACCGCGCCGGCGCACCAGCCGACCACCCGCGCGCTGCCGTTGACCATCAGCCCGTCGATGAGCAGCGCATCGCCGACCCTCCACAGCCAGCCGCCGAGCGAGCGCGCGCCGCCGGCGAAGACCAGCTCGTTGAACTCGTCGAGCCCGTACTTGCGCACCAGGATCTGGTGGGCCAGCCGCAGCCTGGCGGCAATCAGCACCGGCAGCTCGGGGCGCAGCCAGTAGAGGACGAAGGCCACCGCGAAGCCGGCCAGCGCCAGCCAGAACGGTGCGCCGAGGAAGCCGTGCTGGGCCATCGCCGCCGCCCCCGGGAACTCGCGGCCGAGCTCGGCGAGCACGTCGTGCTCGGGGAGCACCCGAATGGCGGTCCCGAAGTGCCCGCCGAAGAGCATCGGCTCGATGTAGATCCAGCCGATCACCAGCGAAGGGATGGCCAGCAGGATCAGCGGCACGGTGACCACCGCCGGGGTCTCGCGGAGCTGCTCGCGGGTGTGCTCGTCCATCCGCTCCTTGCCGTGAAAGACCAGGAAGTAGAGCCGGAAGCTGTACAGCGCGGTGACGAACACGCCGCCGAGCACCGCCGCGTAGGCGATCCCCGAGCCGGGCAGCTCGGAGAGCTGGACCGCCTCGATGATCGCGTCCTTGGAGAAGAAGCCGGCGAAGCCCGGGAAGCCGGTCAGGGCCAGGGTGCCGATCAGCATGGTGATCCAGGTGATCGGCATGTACTTGCGCAGCCCGCCCATCTTGCGCATGTCCTGCTCGTGGTGCATGGCGATGATCACCGAGCCGGCCCCCAGGAACAGCAGCGCCTTGAAGAAGGCGTGGGTGGCCAGATGAAAGATCCCCGCCGCGTAGGCCGAGGCGCCGAGCGCCACGGTCATGTAGCCGAGCTGCGAGATCGTCGAGTAGGCGATGACCCGCTTGATGTCGTGCTGGACCACGCCGATCAGGCCCATGAAGAAGGCGGTGATCGCCCCGATCACCATCACGAAGCTGAGCGCCGTTTCGGACAGCTCGAACAGCGGCGACATCCGCGCGACCATGAAGATCCCGGCCGTGACCATGGTCGCGGCGTGGATCAGGGCCGAGATCGGGGTCGGGCCCTCCATCGAGTCGGGCAGCCAGACATGGAGCGGGAACTGCGCCGACTTGGCCATCGCGCCGACGAACAGCAGCAGGCAGATCAGGGTGATCGCGGCCACCCCGCCGCCGAGCAGCGGGATGGTGCGCCCGACCGCCTCCTCGGCGCCGGCGAAGACCTCGGCGTAGCGCAGGGTGCCGAACACCAGCAGCACCGCGGCGATGCCGAGCACGAAGCCGAAGTCGCCGACCCGGTTGACCAGGAAGGCCTTGAGATTGGCGTAGATCGCCGACTCGCGCTGGTACCAGAAGCCGATCAGCAGGTAGGAGACCATGCCGACCGCCTCCCAGCCGAAGAACAGCTGCATGAAGTTGTTGGCCATCACCAGCATCAGCATCGAGAAGGTGAACAGCGCGGTGTAGCTGAAGAAGCGCTGGTAGCCGGGGTCGTCGGCCATGTAGCCGACGGTGTAGATGTGCACCATCAGCGACACGAAGGTCACCACGATCATCATCGTCGCGCTGAGCCGGTCGATCAGGAAGCCGACCTCGATGTCGAGGTTGCCGATCGTGGCCCAGGTGTAGACCGTGCCGTCGTAGGCCGGCGCCCCGTCGATGACGATGTGCTTGAAGGCGATCGCCGAGAGCACGGTGGCCACCGCGACGCCCAGGATCGCCGCCCAGTGCGCCCCGCTGCGCCCCAGCACCCGCCCGAACAGCCCGGCGAGCAGCGCGCCAATGAGCGGCGCGAGCACGATCCACAGATAGATGGTTGGCATGTTCTCGGCCACGCCCCTACCCCTTCATCGTGTCGAGGTCATCGACGTTGATCGTGCGGCGGTTGCGGAACAGGACCACCAGGATCGCCAGCCCGATGGCCGCCTCCGCGGCCGCCACGGTGAGGATGAAGAACACGAACACCTGCCCGGCGAGATCGTCGAGGTAGCGCGAGAAGGCGACAAAGTTCATGTTCACCGACAGCAGCATCAGCTCGATCGACATCATCAGGATGATGACGTTCTTGCGGTTGAGGAAGATGCCCGCCATGCTCAGGCAGAACATCACCGCGCCGAGCACCAGGAAGTGGGTCAGGGGGATCATGGCTGCTCGCTGCCTCCTACTGCTTGGGCTCGGACGGCATCTTGACCACCCGGATGCGCCCCTTGGGCGAAACGGCCACCTGCTTGCCCGGATCGACCCACTTGAGCCCCGGGCGGCGGCGCATGGTCAGCGCGATGGCGGCCACGATCGCCACCAGCAGCAGGATCGAGGCGATCTCGAACGGGTAGACGTAGGTGGTGTAGAGCAGCACCCCGAGCTCCTTGGTGTTGCTGTAGTCGGCCGCGTGACGGGCCGGCTCGGGCATCCCCTCGAGGCCCAGCGAGTCGGCGCCGAGCACCATCACCAGCTCGATGACCACCAGCGCGGCGACCAGGGCGCCGACCGGCAGGTAGCGGATGAAGCCCTCGCGCAGCGGCGCGAGGTTGATGTCGAGCATCATCACCACGAACAGGAACAGGACCATCACCGCGCCGACGTAGACCAGCACCAGCACGATGGCCAGGAACTCGGCCTCGAGCAGCAGCCAGAGCGCCGCGCTCGAGAAGAAGGCGAGCACCAGGAACAGCGCCGAGTGCACCGGATTGCGCGCGGTGATGACCATGGTGCCGGCAAACACCAGCACCACCGCGAAGAGGTAGAAGAGAAACTGTTCCACTGTTGGACCGCCCGCTGGTTACCTGTCTGTGTTCCCTTCCCTGTCGCCGGGATCGGGCCCCGGCCCCTGGCCCCGCGCTCGAGATGCCCGTCGTCCGCCGCGGGCTCGGCCCCCTACCGGTAGCGTGCGTCGCGCGCCCGGTCCGCGGCCAGCCGCGCCTCCATGCGATCGCCGTGCGCGAGCAGCTCCTCCTTGGTCATCACCAGGTCCTCGCGCCGCTCCATGTGGTACTCGAAGAACGGCGTCTCGACGATCGAGTCGACCGGGCAGGACTCCTCGCAGAAGCCGCAGTAGATGCACTTGCCCAGATCGATCTCGTAGCGCGTGGTGCGCCGGCTGCCGTCGGCCCGGGGCTCGGACTCGATGGTGATGGCCAGCGCCGGGCAGACCGCCTCGCACAGCTTGCAGGCGATGCAGCGCTCCTCGCCGTTGGGGTAGCGACGCAGCGCGTGCAGGCCGCGGAAGCGCGGCGAGATCGGGGTCTTCTCCTCCGGGTACTGGATGGTGAACTTGCGCGCGAAGAAGTAGTAGAGGGTCACGCTGAGCCCGCGGAGGAGCTCGAGCAGGAGGAAGCTCTTGAGATACTGCTGCAGCTTGTTGCTCATCGATCCCGTCCCGCGCGCGCCGCTCAGGCCTTGGCGAACCACGGGCCGAGGCCCGCGTAGATCGCGATCCCGACCACCACCAGCCACACCAGGGTGACCGGGATGAAGACCTTCCACCCGAGGCGCATGATCTGGTCGTAGCGGTAGCGCGGGAAGGTCGCCCGCAGCCACAGGTAGAGGAACATGAAGAAGCCGGTCTTGAGGATCAGCCAGTGGATGCCGCTCGCCAGCGGCGTGCCACGCAGGGTCTCGGCGGCGAGCAGGCCCTCGAGCGGCGAGAGCCAGCCGCCCAGGAACATGGTGGAGGCGAGCACGCTGATCAGCACCATGTTGGAGTACTCGCCGAGCATGAACACCGAGAACGGCATCCCCGAGTACTCGACGTGGAAGCCGGCCACGATCTCGGATTCGCCCTCGGCGACGTCGAACGGCGAGCGGTTGGTCTCGGCGACCCCCGAGATCACGTAGACCACGAAGATCGGCAGCAGCGGCAGCCAGAACCAGTGGCTGACCCCGCCGGCCTGGGCACGCACGATGTCGCCCAGATTGAGGCTGCCGGCGGCCATCAGCACCACCACCAGGGCGAAGCCCATCGCGATCTCGTAGGCGACGATCTGGGCCGCCGAGCGCATCGCGCCGAGCAGCGCGTACTTCGAGTTCGAGGACCAGCCGGCGATGATCACGCCGTAGACGCCGAGCGAGGTCATCGCCAGCAGGTAGAGCAGCCCGGCGTTGAGATCCGCGACCACCCAGCCGTCGTCGAACGGCACCACCGCCCAGGCGGCCAGCGCGGTGCCCATGGTGATCATCGGCGCGAAGATGAACAGCCCCTTGTTGGCCCCGTCGGGGATGACCACCTCCTTGAACATCAGCTTGACGGCGTCGGCGATCGGCTGCAACAGCCCCTTGGGACCGACCCGGTTGGGGCCGAGGCGGATCTGCATGTAGCCGATCACCTTGCGCTCGGCGAGCGAGTAGTAGGCGACGATCCCGAGCAGCGGCAGGAGCAGCGCCAGGATCTTGACCAGCGCGTAGATCACCGCGGCGAGCCCGTCGGGCAGTGGTGCGAGCAATCCCTGGATCTGTTGGCCTATCGCTTCCATTCCCCGCTCCGAGCTACTCGCCAGTGCTCAAGCCGATCTCGATCGGCCCGTAGTCGGGTCCGAGCGCCACGCCCGCCTCGCTGGCCGCCGGCAGGCGCACGCAGCGCGCGGCGAGGCGCGGGTCGATGGCCGCCCTGAGGCGCACCTCGCCGCCATTCTGCGCGACCCGCACCTCGGCGCCCTCCTCGACGCCGAGCTCGGCGGCCAGATCGGCGCTCACGGCCAGCTCCGGGAGCGCCGCGTCCGGGGTGCGCTGCAGCGCCGGGGCGCGGCGCACCAGGGCGTCGACGGCATGGATCGGCAGCTCCCCGACCCGCCACACCGCGCCGTTGCCGGCCGCCAGATCGAGGCGCTCCGGGCGGCGCCAGGCCGCGGCGTTGTCAGGCTGTGCGACCTCGCCGATCGCGGCCTCGAGCTCGGCGCGCAGCCCGTCGATGTCGTGGAAGGCGAAGCCCTCGAGCTCGAGCAGCGTCCCGAGCACCCGCAGCACCCGCCAGGCCGGACGCGCCTGCCCGGGCGGGCGGGTCGCGGCCGCGAAGCGCTGGCTCCGTCCCTCGGCGTTGACGAAGCTGCCCGGGGTCTCGGCGAAGGCGGCCACCGGGAGCAGCACGTCGGCGTACTCGGCGGCCCGCTCGCCGGCGAAGGCGGCCAGCGAGACCACCAGCTCGGCGCCGCGCAGGGTCTCGAGGGCGCGGGCCGGATGCGCGCAGTCGTACTCCGGCTCGACCCCGAGGAGCAGCGCCGCGCGCAGCCCGCCGTCGAGCATCCGCGCCGCGTCGAGCCCGGCGAGGCTGGCCACCCGCCCGCCGGGGCCGCGCTGGGGCAGCGCCCCGGCGAGCCACGCCCCGGCCGCGTTGGCCCCCTCGGTGAGGTAGCCGAGGGTGGAGCCGGTCGCCCGGGCCAGGGCCGCGGCGAGCGCGCGCAGGGCGGCGGCCTGGGGGTGATTCAGCACCGCCGGCCCGAGCAGGATCGCCGCCCGCTCGGCCGCCTGCAGGCGCCCGACCATCGCCTCGGCCTGCTCGCCGGCGTCGACCGAGCCGAGCAGCTCGCCGAGCCCGGCCCGCTCGGGGGCGGCCGCCGCGAGCGCCGCGAGCGCCGCGGGCAGCGCCGCCGGGCTGACCACCTGCTGCTCGGCGAGCGTGTAGTTGAACGGCCGGGCGCGCGCCCCGATGGCCATCACCGCCGCGCCGCGCTGCACCGCCTTGCGCAGGCGGTGGTTGATCAGCGGGTGCTCCTTGCGGGTCCAGGAGCCGACCAGAAGCACCGCATCGGCCTCCTCGAGGGCCGCGATCGGCTGGCCGAGCCCCGGGTAGAGCGGCGCCTCGGCATCGTCGCTGAAGTCGAGCTGGCGCAGCCGGTGATCGACGTTGCCGCTGCCCAGGGCGCGCACCAGCTTCTGGGCGAGATAGAACTCCTCGCTGGTCGCCGAGGGCGAGAGCAGGGCCCCCAGGGCCGCCGGGCCGTGCGCCTCGAGCACCGCGCGCAGGCCCGCGACGGTGAACTCGAGGGCCTCCTCCCAGTCGACCTCGTACCACTCGCCGTCGCGCTTGATGCGCGGGGCGAGCAGCCGCTCGGGGCTGTACAGGCCCTCGTAGCTGAACCGGTCGCGGTCCGAGAGCCAGACCTCGTTGATCGCCTCGTTGGCGCGCGGCACCACCCGCAGCACCCGGTTGCTGCGCACGTGCAGGTCGATGTTCGAGCCGACCGGATCGTGCGGCGCGACCCCGGCGACCTGGCGCATCTCCCAGGCCCGGGCCCGGAAGCGGAACGGCTTGGAGGTCAGCGCCCCGACCGGGCACAGATCGATGATGTTGCCGGAGAGCTCGCTCTCCATGGTGTGGGCGACGAAGGTCCCGATGCGGGTGTTCTCGCCGCGCCCGATCCCGCCGAGCTCGGGCATCCCGGCGATCACCTGGCCGAAGCGCAGGCAGCGGGTGCAGTGGATGCAGCGGGTCATCTCGGTGGCCACCAGCGGGCCGATGTCCTGGTCGGCGACCACCCGCTTGCGCTCGCTGAAGCGCGACACGTCCTTGCCGTAGCCGAGCGCCAGGTCCTGGAGCTCGCACTCGCCGCCCTGGTCGCAGATCGGGCAGTCGAGGGGGTGGTTGATGAGCAGGAACTCCATCACCGCGCGCTGCGCCTCGCGGGCCCGCGCCGAGGCGGTGTGGACCTTCATGCCCTCCATCACCGGGGTGGCGCAGGCCGGCAGCGGCTTGGGCGCGCGCTCGACCTCGACCAGGCACATCCGGCAGTTGGCCGCCACCGGCAGCTTCTCGTGGTAGCAGAAGCGCGGGATGGTGATCCCGTGGGCGTCGGCGACCTCGATGATCATCGCGCCCTTGCGCGCCTGCAGCGGGCGGCCGTCGATCTCGATGTTGACCAGGTCGTTCACTTGTTGCTCAGCCATCGTGGTCCGTCACGCTCGCTGCGGGTGGAGGCTCGAGGGGCTCACGCCGCCGCCGCGGCGCCAGCCGCGGTGAGCTCACAGGTGCCGTGGCGCGCATGGTGCTCGAACTCCTCGCGGAAGTGCCTGAGGAAGCTCTGCACCGGCCAGGCGGCGGCATCGCCGAGCGCGCAGATGGTGTGCCCCTCGATGTGGTTGGCCACATCGACGAGCTGGTCGAGCTCCTCGGGGGCGGCCTCACCGCGCTCGATGCGGCAGATCATGCGGTACATCCAGCCGGTGCCCTCGCGGCACGGGGTGCACTGCCCGCACGACTCGGCATAGTAGAAGCGCGCGATGCGGGCCAGCGCGTGGACCATGCAGGTGGTCTCGTCCATCACGATCACGGCCCCGGAGCCGAGCGCCGACCCGGCCTTGGCCAGCGCGTCGAAGTCCATGGTGACCTCCATCATCACCTCGGCGGGCACCACCGGGACCGAGGAGCCCCCCGGAATCACGGCCTTGAGCCGGTGCCCGTCGCGCACCCCGCCAGCGAGCTCGAGCAGCTCCTTGAACGGGATGCCGAGCGGCACCTCGAAGTTGCCCGGCCGGTTGACGTGTCCGGACACCGAGAAGCACTTGGTGCCGCCGCTGTTGGCGACCCCGAGATCGGCGAACCACTGGCCGCCGCGGCGCAGGATGGCCGGCACCGAGGCGTAGGACTCGGTGTTGTTGACCGTGGTCGGCTGCCCGTAGACGCCGTAGTTGGCCGGGAACGGCGGCTTGTAGCGGGGCTGGCCCTTCTTGCCCTCGAGCGACTCGAGCAGCGCGGTCTCCTCGCCGCAGATGTAGGCCCCGGCGCCAAGATGCGCGTAGCAGTCGAAGTCGACCCCCGAGCCCTGGATGTCGCGCCCGAGCAGGCCGGCCTGGTAGGCCTCGGCGAGCGCCGCCTCGAAGCGCTTGAAGGGCTCGTCCATGAACTCGCCGCGCAGGTAGTTGTAGCCGACCGTCGCGCCGGTGGCGTAGCCGGCGATGGCCAGCCCCTCGATCACCGCGTGGGGGTTGAAGCGCAGGATGTCGCGGTCCTTGCAGGTGCCCGGCTCGCTCTCGTCGGAGTTGCAGACCACGTACATCTGGCCGCGGAAGTCCCTGGGCATGAAGGTCCACTTGAGCCCGGTCGGGAAGCCGGCCCCGCCGCGCCCGCGCAGCCCCGAGCGCTTGACCTCCTCGATGATCTCGGCCGGCGCCACCTTGTCGCGCAGGATCCGCTTCCAGGCCTGGTAGCCGCCGACCTTGAGGTAGCTGTCGAGCGTCCAGGGCGGGTCGAGCTTCAGCGTCGCGTAGCAGACCTCGTTGATCAGCATCCCCTCACTCCAGCGCATCGAGGATCTCGTCGACCTTGGCGGGCGTGAGATTCTCGTGGTAGACGTGATCGACCTGCATCATCGGCGCCCCGCAGCACGCCGCCAGGCACTCCTCCTCGGGCTTGAGGTAGATGCGCCCGTCCGCGGTGCTCTCGCCGACCTTGATGCCGAGCTTCCTCTCGACATAGGCGAGGATCGACTCGCCCCCGCAGAGCATGCAGGAGATGTTGGTGCACACCGAGACACTGTGCCGGCCGACCGGCTTGAGCTCGAACATCGAGTAGAAGCTGGCCACCTCGTAGACCTGGACCGGGGCCAGGTCGAGGTAGGCGGCCACCGCATCGAGCAGCTCGCGGCTCAGCCAGCCGCCGTTGTGGTGCTGGGCGGCACGCAGCGCGGCGAGCAGCGCCGAGCGGCGCCGCTCGGGCGGGTACTTGGTCAGCCAGTGCTCGATCTCGGCGCAGACCTCGGCGCCGAGCACCGCGGCGGCCTGCTCGCGGCTGAGCGGTGCGCCCAGGGCCACCGCAATGCCGCTGCGCTGGTCGTCGAACTGCCCAATCATCAGCGATCGACCTCCCCGAAGACGATGTCCATGGTGCCGATGACCGCGACCACGTCGGCGAGCATGTGGCCGCGGACCATCTCGTCCATCGCCGACAGATGGACGAAGCCGGGCGGGCGCACCTTGACCCGGTAGGGCTTGTTGGCCCCGTCGGAGATCAGGTACACGCCGAACTCGCCCTTGGGGGCCTCGATGGCCACGTAGACCTCGCCCTCGGGCACGCAGTAGCCCTCGGTGAACAGCTTGAAGTGGTGGATGAGGGCCTCCATGTCGCCCTTCATCTCCTCGCGCGAGGGCGGCGTGACCTTGTGGTCCTCGAGCATCACCGGGCCGGGATTGGCGCGCAGCCAGTCGATGCACTGGCGGATGATCCGGTTGGCCTGGCGCATCTCCTCGACCCGGCACAGGTAGCGGTCGTAGCAGTCGCCGTTGACCCCCACCGGGATGTCGAAGTCGAGCCGGTCGTAGACCTCGTAGGGCTGCTTCTTGCGCAGGTCCCACTCGATCCCGGAGCCGCGCAGCATCGCCCCGCTGAAGCCGAGCGCGAGCGCCCGCTCGGGAGAGACCACGCCGATGCCGACCGTGCGCTGCTTCCAGATGCGGTTGTCGGTGAGCAGCGTCTCGTAGTCGTCCACACAGCCCGGGAAGCGCTCGGTGAAGGCCTCGAGAAAGTCGAGCAGCGAGCCCTGGCGATCGGCGTTGAGCCGGCGCAGGTCGCGCTCGCTGCGAAAGCGCGATTTCTCGTACTGCGGCATCTGATCGGGCAGGTCCCGGTAGACCCCGCCGGGGCGGTAGTAGCCGGCGTGGATGCGCGTCCCGGAGACCGCTTCGTAGGCATCGAGCAGGTACTCGCGCTCGCGGAATGCGTACAGGAACACGGTCATCGCGCCGATGTCGAGCCCGTGGCTGCCGATCCAGAGCAGGTGGTTGAGGATCCGGGTGATCTCGTCGTACATGACCCGGATGTACTGGGCGCGCAGCGGCGGCTCGATGCCGAGCAGGCGCTCGATGGCGAGCACGTAGCCGTGCTCGTTGCACATCATCGACATGTAGTCGAGCCGGTCCATGTAGCCGATGCTCTGGTTGAACGGCTTGGACTCGGCGAGCTTCTCGGTGGCCCGGTGCAGATTGCCGATGTGCGGGTCGGCCCGCTCGATGACCTCGCCGTCCATCTCCAGCACCAGGCGCAGCACCCCGTGGGCGGCCGGGTGCTGGGGACCGAAGTTGAGCGTGAAGTTCTGGATCTCAGGCATCGCCGCTCTCCTCGGCGCCGCTCGCGGTCAGCTCCTCGCCGGGCCCCGCTGCCGCGGCCCGGATCACCCGCGGCACCAGGGTGCGCGGCTCGATCGAGACCGGCTCGTAGACCACCCGCCGGCGCTCCGGGTCGTAGCGCATCTCGACCTCGCCGATCAGCGGAAAGTCCTTGCGGAACGGGTGGCCGACGAAGCCGTAGTCGGTGAGGATACGGCGCAGGTCGGGATGCCCGGTGAACAGGATCCCGAACAGATCGAAGGCCTCGCGCTCGAACCAGTTGGCGCTGTTCCAGATCTCGACCACCGAGTCGACCCGCGGCGGCTCGCCGGGCGCGAAGCAGCGCAGCCGCAGGCGCCAGTTGTGCTCGAGCGAGAGCAGCTGGTAGACCACCGCGAAGCGCCCCGGTGCCACCTCGCCCGCGCTCGCCGGGCGCTGCTCGACGCCGCGCGAGAAGCCGGCGCTCGAGGCCTGCTCGGAGGTCTCCCACTCGGCCTTGCCGTAGTCGAGGTAGTCGACTCCGCAGAGGTCCATGAGCTGGGCGAAGGCGAACCCGGACTCGTCACGCAGCGCCCGGCAGACCTCGAGGAGGTGCTCGGCCGGCACGTCGACGGCGACCTGGCCGCGGGCCACGCGGCACGGCCCGAGCAGCCCCTCGAAGCGCTCGCCGACCCGTGCGGCAAGCTGCTCTGCGCGTTCAGACATCGACTCCCTTCCTAGCGAGCAATGGTGTTGGTCCTGCGGATCTTCTTCTGCAGCTGGATGATCCCGTAGAGCAGCGCCTCGGCGGTCGGCGGACAGCCGGGCACGTAGATGTCGACCGGCACGATCCGATCACAGCCGCGCACCACCGAGTAGGCGTAGTGGTAGTAGCCGCCGCCGTTGGCGCACGAGCCCATCGAGATCACCCAGCGCGGCTCGGCCATCTGGTCGTAGACCCTGCGCAGCGCCGGGGCCATCTTGTTGCACAGCGTGCCGGCCACGATCATCACGTCGGACTGGCGCGGGCTGGGGCGGAACACCACCCCGAAGCGATCCAGGTCGTAGCGCGCGGTGCCGGCGTGCATCATCTCGACCGCGCAGCAGGCCAGGCCGAAGGTCATCGGCCACATCGAGCCGGTGCGCGCCCAGTTGATGAGCTTGTCGGCGGTGGTGGTGACGATGCCTTCCTCGAGGAGCCCTTCTACTCCCATTCCAGCGCCCCCTTCTTCCACTCGTAGGCGAAGCCGATGGTCAGAACCGCGAGGAACACCGCCATCGCCACCAGCCCGAAGGTGCCGATGCGGTCGAGGACGATGGCCCAGGGGACGAGGAAGGCGATCTCGAGGTCGAAGATGATGAACAGGATGGCCACCAGGTAGTAGCGCACGTCGAACTTCATGCGCGAGTCCTCGAAGGCCTCGAACCCGCACTCGTAGGGGGAGTTCTTCTCGCTGTCGGGGCGATGCGGACCCATCATCGCCCCCATGAAGATCATCCCGCCCGCCATGCCGAAGCTGACGAGCAGGAAGATCAGAATCGGGAGGTAGTTCGCGAGCATACCCAGGTCCCTCTCGGATGCCGCTGAGGCCGCGCGCGCGGCGAACCGCGCGACTGTATGCCAGCCCCAGTAGGGGTGTCAATTCGCACCCCCGGCACCCCTTCCCTGCCCCTCAGATCGCGGCCGGAACGCGGCCCGCCGGAAGGGTTCCTTCCTGCCCCTCCAGGCGCGGTCGGCGGATTGTACGCAGCGACCGCGCGAGGCCCATATGACCTGGATCAATTGACCCGCGGCGCCGCTGCCAGCAGCGGAACGATCCCGCCCGACCCGCCGGTCGCGAGCCGAGACGAAGACGCCCGGCTCAGGCCGGGCGTCCTCTCGCTCGATGGTGCCGATGGCCGGACTCGAACCGGCACGGCTTGCGCCACTGCCCCCTCAAGACAGCGTGTCTACCAATTCCACCACATCGGCATCTTGTCGCTCACCCCACGGCCCGCTCACTGTCCGCCCGGTGCGGCCGGCACGTCGGCCGGCGCCTGCCCGGCGGGCGCCGCCGGGCCGCTGTCGGTCGCCGGCGGCGCGCTCGGCGGTCCCGGGATCTGCTCGATGGCGCTCGGCGGCTCGGCCGGGGCCGCCGGCGGAGCCTCCTGGAAGCGCTCCACCACGCTGGCGCGCTCGACCGACTTCCCGGCCAGGTAGGACAGCGCCATGCTGTTGAAGAAGAACACCGCGGCGAGCAGCGCGGTGATCTTGGCCAGGAACGAGGCCGGCCCGCGGGCCCCGAAGATCGACCCCGAGGTGCCGCTGCCGAAGGCCGCACCGGCGTCGGCGCCCTTTCCATGCTGGAGCAGGATCAGCCCGATCAAGGCCACCGCCACCAGGATCTGAATGCCCAGTAATGCCTGCTGCATGAGCCTATGCCGCCGCCTCGCAGATGGCAAGAAAGTCGCGCGCCACCAGCGACGCGCCGCCGATCAGCCCGCCGTCGATGTCGGGCCGGGCAAACAGCGCCGCCGCGCTGGCCGGCTTGACGCTGCCCCCGTAGAGGATCCGCACGCCGCCGGCGAGCGCCGCCGAGCGCCGCGCGAGCCGCGCACGCAGCACCGCGTGCACCGCCTGGGCCTGCTCGGGGCTGGCACTTCGCCCGGTCCCGATCGCCCACACCGGCTCGTAGGCGATCACCAGGGCCTCGGGCGAGAGCTCGTCGCCGAGCCCCTCGAGGACCGCCTCGAGCTGGCGCTCGACCACCGCCTCGGTGGTGCCCGCCTCGCGCTCGGCCAGGGTCTCGCCGAGGCACAGGATCGGGCGCAGGCCGCACTCCAGCGCTCGAGCGCACTTGGCCGCCACCCGGGCGTCGTCCTCGCCGTGGCCGCTGCGCCGCTCCGAGTGCCCGCAGATCACGTAGCGGCAGCCCAGATCGGCGAGCATCTCGGCGGCGATCTCGCCGGTGTGCGCCCCGGGCGCCTCGCTGGCCACGTCCTGGGCGCCGAGCGCCACCGGCGCGCCGTCGAGCCGCCCTCCCACCGTCTCCAGATAGCAGGCCGGCGGACAGAGCACGACCTCGACCCCGGCAAGCGCTGCGGCCCGCTCGGCGACCGCCCCGGCGAGCTCGCCGGCCATCGCGCGGGTCCCGTTCATCTTCCAGTTGCCGGCTACGAGGGGTCGCCGCACTCGCCGATCCAGTTCAGTAATCAAAGACGATTAAGGATACCGACAGTCCTTGGAGCGGTCAATCGCCATCGTGCAGCGCGGCCTCCACCGCCTCGCTCAGGCGCCTGGCCAGCGCCTCGACCTGCTCGCGCTCGGGCCCCTCGACCATCACCCGCACCACCGGCTCGGTTCCCGAGGGACGCACCACCACCCGGCCGTGCGCGCCGAGCTCGGCCTCGGCCTCGGCGAGCGCGGCGCGCACCGCGGCGCTGGCCAGGCCATTGCCCTGCGCCCCGTCGAGGCGCACGTTGCGCAGCACCTGCGGACACTTGCTCATTCCCTGCTTGAGCTCGTGGAGGGTACGCTCGGCGCGGCGCATCGCGAGCAGCACCTGCAGCGCCGAGACCACCCCGTCGCCGGTGGTCACCCGGTCGAGACAGATGATGTGCCCCGAGGTCTCGCCGCCGAGCAGCGCGTTCTCGGCCCGCATCCGCTCGAGCACGTAGCGGTCGCCGACCCGCGCCCGGCGCAGCTCGATGCCGCGCTCGGCGAGCGCCCGCTCGAGCCCGAAGTTGCTCATCACCGTCCCGACCACCGGCCCGGACAGGCGCCCCTCGTCGTGGCGGGCGCTGGCGATGATGTAGAGGATCTCGTCGCCGTCGACCACCTCGCCGGCGTGATCGACCATGATCAGGCGGTCGCCGTCGCCGTCGAAGGCCACCCCGAGGTCGGCGCCCGAGTCGAGCACCGCGCGCTGCAGCGCCGCCGGCGCCACCGCCCCGCAGCCGTCGTTGATGTTGAGCCCGTCGGGGCTGCAGCCGATGGCCACCACCTCGGCGCCGAGCTCGTCGAACACGCTCGGGGCGACGTGGTAGGTCGCGCCGTGGGCGCAGTCGACCACGATCCGCATCCCTCGCAGGCTGAGCCGGTAGGGCACCGTGCTCTTGCAGAACTCGATGTAGCGCCCGGCGGCATCCACCACCCGCTCGGCCTTGCCGAGCTCGCGCGAGCACACGGTGCGCATCGGCTGCTCGAGCTCGCGCTCGATGTCGAGCTCGACCGCGTCGGGCAGCTTGCCGCCGTCGGCATCGAAGAACTTGATGCCGTTGTCCTGGTAGGGATTGTGCGAGGCGCTGATCACCACCCCGGCGCGGGCATGCAGGGTTCTCGTCAGGTAGGCGATCGCCGGGGTCGGCATCGGCCCGAGCAGGCGCACGTCGACCCCGGCGGCGCTCAGCCCGGCCTCGAGCACCGCCTCGAACATGTAGCCCGAGATGCGCGTGTCCTTGCCGATCAGGACCATCCCGCGCCGCTCGCGGGTCAGCACCCGGCCGGCCGCCCAGCCGAGCTTGAGCACGAAGTCGGCCGTGATCGGCGCCCTGCCGACCACCCCACGCACCCCGTCGGTCCCGAAGTAGCGCCGCTCCTCAGCCATCCTCGTCCCCTCCGGCCGCCACCCACTCGAGCAGGCGCAGCCCCTCGCAGGTGGCGGCCACGTCATGCACCCGCAGCACCGCGGCGCCACGCCGCGCGGCCTCGAGGGCGAGCACCACGCTGGCGCTCGCCCGTTCGCCGGTCGGGCGCCCGGTCAGCGCCCCGATCATCGACTTGCGCGACAGACCGACCAGCACCGGATAGCCGCTCGCCGCGAGCACCTCGAGGCGGGCGAGCAGGCGCTGGTTGTGGGCCAGCGTCTTGCCGAACCCGAAGCCCGGGTCGATGAGGATCCGCTCGCGGCCGATGCCGGCCTCGCGGCAGGCCTCGGCGCGCGCCAGCAGGAAGGCGCGGACCTCGGCGACCACGTCGCGGTAGCGCGGCTCGCGCTGCATGGTGCCCGGCTCGCCCTGCATGTGCATCAGGCAGACCGGGACGGCCAGCTCGGCGGCGGCCTCGAGCGCCCCCGGACGGCGCAGCGCGCGCACGTCGTTGATCATCCTGGCCCCGGCGCGCACCGCCTCGCGCATCACCTCGGGGCGCGAGGTGTCGACCGAGATCGGGACCTCGAGCTCGGCGGCCAGGGCCGCGATCACCGGAACCACCCGGTCGAGCTCCTCGGCGAGCCCGACCGGGGCCGCCCCGGGGCGGGTCGACTCGCCGCCGACGTCGATGATCGCGGCACCCGCGGCGGCCATCGCCCGGCCGTGCTCGAGCGCGACCGCCGGGGTGACGAAGCGGCCCCCGTCGGAGAACGAGTCGGGGGTGACATTGAGCACCCCCATGACCTGCGGCCTCCGGGTCCACGGCGCCGCGGGGCGGGTCGCCGTCTCCGCTCGGCCGGCGCCGGGTACGGCCTCGGCGGGCATGAGGATCAGTGCAGGCTGGCGGGCCCGCCGATCTTGCCGGGAGGCGCCTCGGGCTCGTCGCGCCCGCTGGCCTCGGTCTCGGCCTCCCCCTCGCCGGCGCTCGGGCCGTGATCGTCCCAGCCCTCGGGCGGGCGGGGCTCCTTGCCGGCCATGATGTCGGCGATCTGGGCGGTGTCGATGGTCTCGTACTTGACCAGCGCGCCGGCCATCAGGTGGAGCTTGTCGATGTTCTCCTTGAGCAGGCGCTCGGCGCGCGCGTAGTTGCGATCGATGATGCTGCGCAGCTCCTCGTCGATCAGGTGGGCGGTCTCGTCGGAGGTCGGCTTGTGGCGGGTGACGCTGCGCCCGAGAAAGACCTCGTCCTCCTCGTCGCTGTAGACCAGCGGCCCGAGCTTCTCCGACAGCCCCCACTTGGTCACCATGTTGCGCGCCAGGTCGGTGGCCCGCTGGATGTCGTTGCTTGCCCCGGTGGTGACGTACTCGGGCCCGAAGATCAGCTCCTCGGCGACCCGCCCCCCGAAGAGGCTCGAGATCTGGCTCTCGAGGCGCTGCTTGCTGTAGCTGTAGCGGTCCTCCTCGGGCAGGAACATGGTCACCCCGAGGGTGCGCCCGCGGGGGATGATGGTGACCTTGTAGACCGGGTCGTGGGCCGGCACCAGCAGCCCGACCACCGCGTGGCCGGCCTCGTGATAGGCGGTGAGCTTCTTCTCCTCGTCGCTCATCACCATCGACCTGCGCTCGGCGCCCATCATGATCTTGTCCTTGGCCTTCTCGAAGTGCTCCATGTCGACGGTGCGCTGGTCGGAGCGCGCCGCGAACAGGGCCGCCTCGTTGACCAGGTTGGCGAGATCGGCCCCCGAGAAGCCCGGGGTGCCGCGCGCGATGATGCTCGGGTTGACGTTCTTGGACACCGGGACCTTGCGCATGTGGACCTTGAGGATGTGCTCGCGGCCGCGGATGTCGGGCAGCGGCACGACCACCTGGCGGTCGAAGCGCCCGGGGCGCAGCAGCGCCGGGTCGAGCACGTCGGGGCGGTTGGTGGCCGCGATCACGATCACCCCCTCGTTGCCCTCGAAGCCGTCCATCTCGACCAGGAGCTGGTTGAGGGTCTGCTCGCGCTCGTCGTGCCCGCCGCCGAGCCCCGCGCCGCGATGGCGCCCGACCGCGTCGATCTCGTCGATGAAGATGATGCACGGGGCGTGCTTCTTGGCCTGCTCGAACATGTCGCGGACCCGCGAGGCGCCGACTCCGACGAACATCTCCACGAAGTCCGAGCCGGAGATGGTGAAGAACGGCACCTTGGCCTCGCCGGCGATGGCTCGCGCGAGCAGGGTCTTGCCGGTCCCCGGGGGGCCCACCATCAGCACTCCGCGCGGGATCTTGCCGCCGAGGCGCTGGAACTTGCCGGGATCGCGCAGGAAGTCGACCAGCTCGGCGACCTCCTCCTTGGCCTCCTCGACCCCGGCGACATCGGCGAAGGTCACCTTGACCTGGTCCTCGCCGAGCAGCCGCGCGCGGCTCTTGCCGAACGACAGCGCGCCGCGCCCGCCGCCACCGCCCTGCATCTGGCGCATGAAGAAGATCCACACCCCGATGAGCAGCAGCATCGGGAACCAGGAGATGAAGATCTGCATCAGCAGCGACTGCTGCTCGGGCGGGCGGGCGTCGATGATCACGCCGTTGTCGAGCAGCTCGCCGATCAGCGCGCGGTTGTCGGTCTCCGGGGTGTAGGTGCGGAAGCGCTCGCCGCTCTGCAGCACGCCCTGGATGTTGCGCCCCTCGATGACCACCTTCTGCACCCGACCCTGGCGCACATCGGCGATGAAGCGCGAGTAGTCAATCTGCTCGGTGGCGGCGCGCCGCGGCCCGAAGTTGTTGAACACCGACATCAGGACCAGGGCGATGACCACCCACAGGATCAGATTCTTCGCCATATCGTTCAAGCTTCACTCACCTCATGCGGATCCGCCGGGTGGCGCCGCGGAAGCGCCCGCGGCGCAGCCAAGGGACACGCCTCGACCTTGGCATTTTCAGCGCTGGCCGGGAAAAAGTCCACGTCAGCCCCGCCCACGATGGCCGCGGGCCAGCAGGTAGAGCTCGGCGGAGCGCGCCCGCGAGGCCCGCGGCTTGCGCACCGCCAGCCCCGCGAATCGCGCCGCGGCCGCCGCGCGCAGGGTCTCGGCCGCCTCGCCCTGGAAGACCTTCATCAGCAGGTCGCCGCCGCCGGCGAGGTACTGCTCGGCCAGCCCGAGGGCGAGCTCGCCGAGCGCCACCATCCGCGCCTGGTCACTGGCCGCCACCCCGCTCAGGTCCGGGGCCATGTCGCAGAGCAGCAGATCGGCGCCCGCCGGGCCGAGCTGCTCGCCGATCCGGTCGCGCACCGCCGCCTCGGCCAGGTCTCCGCGCAGCACCACCACCCCGCGGATCGGCTCGATCGGCAGCCGGTCGACGGCCACCACCCGTCCCTCGCGGCCGACCCGCTCGGCGGCGACCTGCGACCAGCCGCCCGGCGCGGCGCCCAGGTCGAGCACCCGGGCGCCCGGGCGCAGCAGCCGCTCGGCATCGTCGATCTCGATCAGCTTGAAGGCCGCCCGCGAGCGGTAACCGCGCGCTCTAGCCTCTCGGACATAGGAATCGGCGCGATGTTCCCGCAGCCAGCGCCGCGAGCGCCGGGCGCTCACCGGTACTCGACGGCGAGGATCTCGTAGTCGACGTCGCCACCCGGGGCGCGCACGGTCACCACGTCGCCCTCCTCCCGGCCGATCAGGGCCCGCGCGATCGGCGAGACCACCGAGATCCGCCCGGCCCGGATGTCGGCCTCGAGCTCGCCGACCACCTGGTAGCAGACCTCCTCCCCGGTGGCGAGGTTGCGCAGGTGCACGGTGGCGCCGAACACCACCCGGCCGTCGGCATTGAGCCGGCTCGGGTCGACCACCTGGGCGCCGGCGAGCTGCGACTCGAGCTCGTGGATGCGCCCCTCGATGAAGGCCTGCTGCTCCTTGGCGGCGTGGTACTCGGCGTTCTCGCGCAGATCGCCGTGGGCACGGGCCTCGGCGATCGCGCGCACCACCTCGGCGCGGCGCACCCCCTTGAGCTCGGCGAGCTCGGCACGCAGCCGCTCGGCCCCGGCGCGGGTCAGCGGGGTCGGGCTCACGGCGCCACCTCGCGGTGCAGGTCCTGGAGGCGGCGCACCTCGAAGTGCTCCAGCGTGCCGAGCGCGTTGACCACCGCCTTGGCCCCGGCCACGGTGGTCGAGTACGGCACCCGCTGCTGCAGCGCGGTGCGCCGGATCGCGTAGGAGTCCGCGATCGCCTGCTTGCCGGCAGTGGTGTTCACGATCAGGGCGATCTCTCCGTTCTTGAGCAGGTCGACGATGTGCGGGCGCCCCTCGGCGACCTTGCGCACCACCCGGCAGGCCACCCCGCCGGCCTCGAGCGCGGCCGCGGTGCCGCGGGTCGCGAGGATCTCGAACCCCGCCGCGGCGAGCGCCGCAGCCACCGCCACGCACTCGGCCTTGTCCTCGTCCTTGACGCTGAGCAGCGCCCGCCCGCCCCTCGGGATGGCGTCCCCGGCGGCCAGCCAGGCCTTGGCGAAGGCCTCGCCGAAGCTGCGCCCGACGCCCATCACCTCACCGGTAGACTTCATCTCCGGCCCGAGCAGCGGGTCGACACCGGGGAACTTGACGAACGGGAACACCGCCTCCTTGACCGAATAATAGCCGGGGACGCGCGGCGCCGTCACACCCTGCTCGGCGAGCGTGCGCCCGACCATGCACAGCGCCGCGATCCGGGCCAGTGGCATGCCGGTCGCCTTGGACACGAACGGCACCGTGCGCGAGGCCCGCGGGTTGACCTCGAGCACGTAGATCTCCTCGCCCTGGATGGCGAACTGCACGTTCATCAGCCCAACCACGTCGAGGGCGCGGGCCATCTCCCGGGTCTGCTCGCGCATCCGCTCCTGGAGCGCCTCGTCGAGGTGGCAGGGAGGCAGTGAGCAGGCCGAGTCGCCGGAGTGCACGCCGGCCTGCTCGATGTGCTCCATCACCCCCCCGATCAGCACCTCCTGGCCGTCGCAGACCGCGTCGACGTCGACCTCGACGGCCGCCTCGAGGAAGCGGTCGAGGAGCACCGGCGAGCGCTCCGAGACCGCCACCGCATCGCGGATGTAGGCCTCGAGCTCGCCGGCGTCGTAGCAGATCTCCATGGCCCGCCCGCCGAGCACGTAGGACGGGCGGACCACCAGCGGGTAGCCGATCTCTTCGGCGAGACGGAGCGCCGCGGCCGGGGTGCGCGCGGTGCGGTTGGGGGGCTGGCGCAGCCCGAGCCGCTCGATGAGCTGCTGGAAGCGTTCGCGGTCCTCGGCCAGATCGATGCTCTCGGGGGTGGTGCCGATGATCGGCGCGCCGGCCGCCTCGAGGGCGCGGGCGAGCTTGAGCGGGGTCTGCCCGCCGTACTGGACGATCACCCCGCGGGGGCGCTCGAGGGCGATGATCTCGAGCACGTCCTCGAGGGTCAGCGGCTCGAAGTAGAGCCGGTCCGAGGTGTCGAAGTCGGTCGACACGGTCTCCGGGTTGCAGTTGACCATGATGGTCTCGAAGCCGTGATCGCGCAGCGCGAGCGCGGCCTGCACGCAGCAGTAGTCGAACTCGATGCCCTGGCCGATCCGGTTGGGGCCGCCGCCCAGCACGATGATCTTGTCGCGCTCGCTGGGCGCAGCCTCGCACTCGCTCTCGTAGGTCGAGTACAGGTAGGCGGTGCTCGCCTCGAACTCGGCGGCGCACGAGTCGACCCGCTTGTAGACCGGGCGCAGGCCGAGCGCGTGGCGCCGCTCACGCACCGCGTGCTCGTCGCTCGCGAGCAGCCGGGCCAGGCGCCGGTCGGAGAAGCCCATCCGCTTGAGGGCACGGAGCCGCTCGCTCCCGAGCGCCTCGAGCCGGCAGCCGGCGAGCCCCTGCTCGACCTCGACGATCTCGGCGATCTGGTCGATGAACCACGGGTCGATGCCGCTCAGCGAGGCGATCTCCTCGGCGCCGACCCCGAGACGCAGGGCGTCGGCCAGGTAGCGCAGGCGCTCGGGGCCGGGCTCGCGCAGCGCCCGGCGGATCTGCTCGAGGGCATCGGATGCGGCCGGATCGACGATCTCGTCGAGCCCGTCGAGCCCGGTCTCGAGGCCGCGCAGCGCCTTGTGCAGCGACTCCTGGAAGGTCCGCCCGATCGCCATCACCTCGCCGACCGACTTCATCTGGGTGGTCAGCAGCGCCTCGGCGCGCGGGAACTTCTCGAAGTTGAAGCGCGGCACCTTGGTGACCACGTAGTCGATGGTCGGCTCGAAGGAGGCCGGGGTGGCCCCGCCGGTGATCTCGTTGGCGAGCTCGTCGAGCGTGTAGCCGACCGCGAGCTTGGCCGCCACCCGCGCGATCGGGAAGCCGGTGGCCTTGGAGGCGAGCGCCGAGGAGCGCGACACCCGCGGGTTCATCTCGATGACCAGCAGCCGGCCGCTGGCCGGGTCGTGGGCGAACTGGACGTTGGAGCCCCCGGTGTCGACGCCGATCTCGCGCAGCACCGCGATCGAGGCGTCGCGCAGGCGCTGGTACTCCTTGTCGGTGAGGGTCAGGGCCGGGGCGACCGTGATCGAGTCACCGGTGTGCACCCCCATCGGGTCGAGGTTCTCGATCGAGCAGACGATGATGCAGTTGTCGCTGCGATCCCGCACCACCTCCATCTCGAACTCCTTCCAGCCGATCACCGACTCCTCGAGCAGCACCTCGGAGGTCGGCGAGGCGTCGAGGCCGCGCTCGCAGATGGTGGTGAACTCCTCGCGGTTGTAGGCGATGCCGCCGCCGGTGCCGCCGAGGGTGAACGACGGGCGCACGATGGTCGGAAAGCCGATCCCGGCCTGGAGCTGGTGGGCCTCCTCGAGGCTGTGGGCGAGCGCCGAGCGCGGCACCTCGAGGTCGATGCGGCGCATCGCCTCGCGGAACTGCTCGCGGTCCTCGGCCTTGTCGATGGCCTCGCGGCTGGCCCCGATCAGCTCCACCCCGTAGGCCTCGAGCACGCCGCGCCGGGCCAGATCGAGGGCGCTGTTGAGCCCGGTCTGGCCGCCCATGGTGGGCAGCAGGGCGTCGGGGCGCTCGCGCTCGATGACCCGGGCGAGCGCCTGCCAGTGCACCGGCTCGATGTAGGTGGCGTCGGCCATCCCCGGGTCGGTCATGATGGTGGCCGGGTTGGAGTTGACCAGCACCACCCGGTAGCCCTCCTCGCGCAGCGCCATGCAGGCCTGGGTGCCCGAGTAGTCGAACTCGCAGGCCTGGCCGATGACGATCGGCCCGGCGCCGATGATCATCACCGTCTCGAGGTCCTCGCGGCGCGGCATCTAGCGGCCCATCCGCGCCACGAAGCGCGCGAACAGCGAGGCGATGTCGTGGGGCCCCGGGCTCGCCTCGGGATGGCCCTGGAAGCCGAATGCCGGTCGCTCGCGGTGCTCGATGCCCTGCAGCGAGCCGTCGAACAGCGACCGGTGGGTGGCGCGCAGGCAGTCCGGCAGGCTCGCCTCGTCGACCGCGAAGCCATGGTTCTGGCTGGTGATGCTGACCCGCCCGCTGGCCAGCTCGAGCACCGGGTGGTTGGCGCCGTGGTGGCCGAACTTCATCTTCACCGTGCGCGCCCCGCAGGCCAGCGCCAGGAGCTGGTGGCCGAGGCAGATCCCGAAGATCGGCAGCCCGGTCTCGAGCAGCTCGGCGATCGCCTCGATCGCGTAGCCGCACGGCTCCGGGTCGCCGGGGCCGTTGGACAGGAACACCCCGTCGGGGTCGAGCGCCAGGACCTCGCAGGCCGGGGTCTCGGCCGGCACCACGGTGACCCGGCAGCCGGCCGCCACCAGCAGGCGCAGGATGTTGCGCTTGACCCCGAAGTCGTAGGCGACCACGTGATGGCCCCCGGTGCCGCCCTCGCCGTAGCGCCAGCCCGCCGCCCCG
The DNA here is from genome assembly GCA_964599705.1 of uncultured Ectothiorhodospiraceae bacterium. Classification (GTDB taxonomy): domain Bacteria; phylum Pseudomonadota; class Gammaproteobacteria; order HK1; family HK1; genus CAZRGU01. The sequence continues at coordinate 26,665 of CAZRGU010000011.1, forward strand.
GTCTCGAGCACGCCCTCGCCCCACGAGTAGCCGCGCGCGGTGCTGACCTCGCGCGCCAGGTCCATCCCGGCCAGCCCGGGAAAGGCCCGGGCCGCGGCGACCGCCGCGCCCGCATCGAGCCCCGCCCCGGCGGCGATGCAGCCGCGCTGGGCGCCGCGGGTGCGCAGCAGGCGGGTCAGCCGGCGGGTGTCGACGCCGGCCAGCGCCACCACGCCACGCTCGCGCAGGTAGCCCTCGAGGTCGCGCTCGGCCCGCCAGCTCGAGTGGCGGCGCGGCACGTCGGCGACCACCAGCCCGGCCGCGTAGACCCCGGCCGACTCCTCGTCGAGCGGGTTGGCGCCGACGATGCCCACGTGGGCGGTGGTCAGGGTGACGATCTGGCGGCAGTAGGAGGGGTCGGTGAGGATCTCCTGATAGCCGGTCATGGCGGTGTTGAACACCACCTCCCCGGCCTCCATTCCCTCGGCGCCGACCGACTCCCCCTCGAGCAGGGTGCCGTCCTCGAGCGCCAGCAGCGCGGGTGCGCGCACGGCCCCTCCGCATACACGAAGAGCGGGAGCGGCCGGTGTGGCGACTCCCGCAGGATCTCAATCCGGTTGCTGGGTGGACCCGCCGGGCGGGCCAGCTCTCGGGGAGTGAATGATAGGGCAGCCGCGCCTCGGCTGTCCACGCTCGCGCGGCGGGGTACCCAGTGGAGGCGACGCCCCCGTTTGCGCACTGCCGGGTGCCATCCCACGCTCGAACCCGGGCGTGGGTCGGGCGCCAGCCCGACGTCGGGT
>CAZRGU010000012.1:0-26841 GCA_964599705.1 uncultured Ectothiorhodospiraceae bacterium
GCGGCCGCGGCGAGCCCCGCCGGCGGCAGCGAGGCGGGCGCCGAGGCCGAGCCGGCAGCGGCGGGCGCCGATCCGCAGGCCGGCGCCGAGCGCAGGCCGGCGAGCGCCCCGGGCGGCGGTGAGTGATGCCCTCGCGGGTGTCCATGGATACGAACTGACGAGGGCTTGAGGGCATGCAGATCACAGCCGCGCTGGTCAAGGAGCTCCGCGAGCGCACCGGGGCCGGGATGATGGATTGCAAGAGGGCGCTGGTCGAGGCCGGCGGAGACATCGAGCAGGCCGCCGAGAACATGCGCAAGGCCGGGCAGGCCAAGGCCGACAAGCGGGCCGGGCGGATCGCCGCCGAGGGGGTGATCGCGGTCGCGGTCGACGAGGGCCGGCGCCGCGCGGCGATGGTCGAGGTCAACTGCGAGACCGACTTCGTGGCCAAGGGCGATGCCTTTCGCGGCTTTGCCGCGGCGCTGGCCGAGCTGGCCCTGGCCGAGGGGGCCGGCGATGCCGCGCGCCTCGCCGAGTGCCGGCTCGACGGGGCCAGCGTCGAGGAACGCCGCCGCGATCTCGTCGCCCAGATCGGCGAGAACATCACCGTGCGCCGGGCGGCGCTGCTCGAGAGCGCCGAGGGGGCGGTGGCGAGCTACGTGCACGGCTCGCGCATCGGGGTGCTGGTCGAGGTCGCCGGCGGCGGGCCCGAGGTCGGCCACGACCTGGCCCTGCACATCGCCGCCAGCCGCCCGCTGGCGCTCAGCGCCGAGGACCTCCCGGCCGAGGTCCTGGCCAAGGAGCGCGAGATCCTCGAGGCCCAGGTCGCCGCCAGCGGCAAGCCGCCCGAGATCCAGGAGCGGATGGTCCGCGGGCGGCTCGAGAAGTACCTGCGCGAGGTGACGCTGCTCGGCCAGCCGTTCGTCAAGGACCCGGCCGAGAGCATCGAGAAGCACCTCGCCGCGGCCGGCGCGCGCTGCCTGCGGTTCGTGCGCTTCGAGGTCGGGGAGGGCCTCGAGAAGCGCTCCGAGAACTTCGCCGAGGAGGTGATGAGCCAGGTCCGGCAGGGCGGCGGAGCGACGGCCTAGCCCGGCGCGATGAGCGGGCAGACCCCGAGATATCGCCGGGTGCTGCTCAAGCTGAGTGGCGAGGCGCTGATCGGGGAGGGCGGCTACGGGATCGACCCCAAGGCGCTCGCGGCGCTGGCCGCGGATGTGCGCGCCGTCCACGAGCTCGGTACCGAGCTCGCGCTGGTGATCGGCGCCGGCAACATCTTCCGCGGTGCGAGCCTCGCCGCCCAGGGCATCGAGCGGGTCACCGCCGATCACATGGGCATGCTGGCCACGGTGATCAACGCGCTGGCCGTGCAGCACGCCCTCGAGCGCTGCGGGCTGCACGCCCGGGTGATGTCCGCGATCCGGGTCAACGAGCTGTGCGAGGACTACCTGCGCCGGCGCGCCATCCGCCACCTCGAGAAGCGCCGGATCGTGATCTTCGCGGCCGGTACCGGGAATCCGTTCTTCACCACCGACTCGGCGGCCAGCCTGCGCGCCATCGAGATCGACGCCGATCTGCTCATCAAGGCGACCAAGGTCGACGGCGTCTACTCGGCGGACCCGGAGCGCGACCCGCAGGCGACGCGCTTCACCCGTCTCGGCTACGATGAGGTGCTGGCCGGCAAGCTGGCGGTGATGGACGCGACCGCGGTGGTGCTGTGCCGCGACAATCACATGCCGCTGCGGGTGGTGAAGATGGACAAGCCGGGCGCGCTGGTGCGCGCGGTCCTCGGCGAGGAAGAGGGTACCCTGGTCTGCTAGCGGGACCTGTCGTCGCCGCGCCGGCGCCCTCGGCGGGGCGCTGCCTCAGGCCGGGACCGGACGGCGCGCCGGCGCCACCAGCGTAGGGAGAGGGGCGATGATCGAGGAGATCAAGAAGGACGCACGGACCCGGATGGGCAAGAGCGTGGAGGCGCTTCGCCACGAGCTCAGCAAGCTGCGCACCGGGCGGGCCCACACCAGCCTGCTCGACCACATCACGGTGCCGTACTATGGCAGCGATGCGCCGATCAACCAGGTCGCCAGCGTCAGCGTCACCGATCCGCGGACCCTGGCGGTGACCCCCTGGGAGAAGAAGATGGTGCCGGCGGTCGAGAAGGCGATCCGCAACTCCGATCTCGGCCTCAATCCGGTCACCGCCGGCGACGTGATCCGCGTTCCGCTGCCGCCGCTGACCGAGGAGCGGCGCCGCGAGATGACCCGGGTGGTGCGCCACGAGGCCGAGAACGCGCGGGTCGCGGTGCGCAACATCCGCCGCGACGCCAACCACCACCTCAAGGCACTGCTCAAGGACGGCGACATCGCCGAGGATGCCGAGCGGCGCGCCGAGGGTGAGATCCAGAAGCTCACCGACCAGTTCATCGCCGAGATCGACAAGGTGCTCGAGGACAAGGAGAAGGACCTGCTCGAGTTCTGAGGGGCCCGCGGCACGCAGGATGCGGTGGCGCGGCGTCGAGCGCAGAGACCGTTCAGAGGATGGAGCCAGAGCAGGAGGGCGCCGGCAGCCGGTCGCTGCTGCCCGAGCGCTGCCCGAGCGGCGGGGAGTACGCCGCCGCTGACGGCCAGCGCCCGGTCCCGCGCCACATCGCCATCATCATGGATGGCAACGGTCGCTGGGCACGGCGCCGGCGCAAGCCGCGCTTCAGCGGGCACCGCGCCGGCGTCGAGACGGTGCGGGCCACGGTCGGGGCGTGCGCCGAGCTCGGCGTCGAGGTGCTGACCCTGTTCGCCTTCAGCAGCGAGAACTGGCGCCGTCCCAAGGAGGAGGTCGGGCTGCTGCTGGGGCTGTTCTCCACCGCCCTCGACCGCGAGGTGCGCCGCCTGCACGAGAACGACATCCGCCTGCGCATCATCGGCGAGCGCGGCGCCTTCCCGCCCGCCCTGGTCGAGCGCATCGAGCGGGCCGAGGCCCTGACCCGGGCCAACCGCGGGCTGCAGCTGGTCATCGCCGCCAACTACGGGGGACGCTGGGATCTCACCGAGGCGGCCCGCGCGCTGGCCCGCCGGGTGGCCGCCGGAGCGCTCGATCCCGAGGCCATCGACGCGCAGCTACTGGCCGGCGAGCTCTCCCTCGCCGACCTGCCCGAGCCCGATCTGTTCATCCGCACCGGCGGTGAGCAGCGGGTCAGCAACTTCCTGCTCTGGCAGCTCGCCTACACCGAGCTGTACTTCACCGACACCCTGTGGCCGGACTTCGACCGGCGCTGCCTGGAGGCCGCGGTGGCCTCGTTCGCCTCCCGCCAGCGCCGCTTCGGGCGTACCGGAGAGCAGCTCGAGTCGCGTCCGTGAGCCGCGCGCCGATGGCCGGGCTCGCCCAGCGGCTGGCCACCGCCGCGGTGCTGGTGCCGCTGGTGATCGGCGCGGTCTGGCTGCTGCCGAGCGCCGGCTTCGCGCTGGTCATCGCCGCCTTCGTGCTGGTCGCCGGCTGGGAGTGGGCCGGGCTGGCCGGCTTCTCCGGACCGCTCCCCCGGCTGGCCCTGGTGCTCGCGCTGGCCGCCTCGCTGGGCGCCACCGCGTCGCTGCTGGCGACCGGCTGGGGAGGCGGGCTGCTGCTCGGGGCGGGGGTGGTGTGGTGGAGCGTGGCGCTGGCCTGGGTGGTCCGCTACCAGCAGGGCCGCGTGCCGGCGGCGCTGGCCTCGCGGCCGCTGGTGGCGCTGTGCGGCTGGCTGGTGCTGGTCCCGGCCTGGGCCGCCCTGGTCGAGCTCCACACCCGGGGACCGGGGGGGCGGCGCTGGGTGCTGGCGGTGCTGGTCCTGGTGTGGCTCGCCGACAGCGTCGCCTACTTCGCCGGCCGGCTCCTCGGGCGGCGCCGGCTGGCCTCGCGGGTGAGCCCCGGGAAGAGCGTCGAGGGGGTGCTCGCCGGGCTGCTGGCGGTGGTGGTGGTGGCGCTGGCGGCCGCCGAGCCGCTCGGGCTGGCCGCCGAGCGGCTCGGCTTCGCGCTGCTCTGCGCGCTGGTCGCCCTGGTCTCGGTGCTCGGGGACCTCGCCGAGAGCCTGTTCAAGCGCCAGGCCGGGGTCAAGGACAGCGGACTGATCATGCCCGGTCATGGCGGGGTGCTCGATCGGATCGACGGGCTGGTGGCCGCCGCGCCGTTCTTCGCCCTCGGGGCCGGGGCGCTCGGAGGCCCGGGGTGAGGCGGCTCACGGTTCTCGGCTCGACCGGCACCATCGGGGTCAACACGCTCGACGTGGTGGCGCGCAATCCCGGTCGCTTCCAGGTCTTCGCCCTGGCCGCGTGCTCGAGCGCCGAGCGCCTCGCCGCGCAGTGCCGGCGCTGGCGCCCGCGCTACGCGGTCCTTGCCGAGCAGCGCGCCGCCGCCCGCCTGGCCGCCGATCTGGCCGGCGACTGCGCCGAGGTCGAGGTGCTGGCCGGCCCCGCCGCCCTCGAGCAGGTCGCCGCGGCGCCCGAGGTCGACACGGTGATGGCCGCGATCGTCGGCGCCGCAGGGCTGCTGCCGACGCTCGCCGCGGCGCGCTCCGGCAAGCGGGTGCTGCTCGCCAACAAGGAGGCGCTGGTGATGTCCGGGCGCCTGTTCATGGAGGCGGTGCGCGGCGGGGGCGCCGAGCTGCTGCCGATCGACAGCGAGCACAACGCCATCTTCCAGTGCCTGCCCGGGGGCTGTGCCGGCGGGCTCGAGCGCTGCGGGGTCGAGCGGATTCTGCTCACCGGCTCGGGGGGGCCGTTTCGCAGGGCGCGCCCCGAGGAGCTCGAGCGGGTCACCCCCGAGCAGGCCTGCCGCCACCCGAACTGGAGCATGGGCCCCAAGATCTCGGTCGACTCGGCTACCATGATGAACAAGGGGCTGGAGGTGATCGAGGCCTGCTGGCTGTTTGCCACCCGGCCCTCGCGGATCGAGGTGGTGATCCACCCGCAGAGCGTGATTCACTCGATGGTTGCCTACCGCGACGGGTCGGTGCTCGCCCAGCTCGGCAACCCCGACATGAGGACCCCGATCGCCCACGCCCTGGCCTGGCCGGAGCGGATCGATTCCGGGGTCGATGTCCTCGATCCGCCGGCGCTCGCCGCGCTCGAGTTCGAGCCACCCGAGCCGCAGCGCTTCCCCTGCCTGGCGCTCGGCTACCAGGCCGCCGCGGCCGGCGATGGCTCGGCCACGGTGCTCAACGCCGCCAACGAGGTGGCGGTGGCGGCGTTCCTGGCGCGGCGCATCGCCTTCCCGGCCATCGCGCGGGTCAACGCCGAGGTCCTCGAGCGCCTCGCCGCTCCCGATCCCCCGGACGTCGAGGCGGTGCTGGCCCTCGACGCGTCCGCCCGGGCCGAGGCCGAGCGTTGCGTGGCGCGGCTCGGGCGGGGGCGCTGAGGGTGGACGTGATCGAGTCGCTGCTCGCCTTCGTCGCCGCCATCGGCGTGCTGGTCACGGTGCACGAGTTCGGCCACTTCTGGGTCGCCCGGCGCCTCGGGGTCAAGGTGCTGCGCTTCTCGATCGGGTTCGGCCGCCCGCTGCTGACCTGGCACCGTCGCGGCGACGAGACCGAGTACTGCCTGGCGGCCATCCCGCTCGGCGGCTACGTCAAGATGCTCGACGAGGCCGAGGGCGAGGTGGCGCCCGCGGAGCGGGCCCGGGCCTTCAACCGCCAGCCCCTGGCGGTGCGGGTGGCGGTGGTCACCGCCGGGCCGCTGGCCAACTTCGCCTTCGCCCTGCTCGCCTACTGGCTGATGTTCCTGATCGGGGTCAGCGGGCTGCGGGCGATGGTCGGCGGGGTGAGCGCCGAGTCGCTCGCCGCCCAGGCCGGGCTGCGCGCCGGCGACCAGATCCTCGCCGTCGCCGGGCGCCCGACGCGGAGCTGGGACGGGGTCGTCCAGGCGCTGGTCGGTGCCGCCCTGGGGTCCGAGGCGGTGACCGTCGAGGTGCGGGGCGCGGACGGTGCCCGGCGGCGCATCGAGCTGTCGCTGGCCGGGGTGGCGATCGACGAGCTGACCCGCGGGCGGCTGTTCGCGCGCCTCGGGCTCGAGCCCCAGCGCCCGCGCGTGGTGCCGGTGATCGAGCGGGTCGAGCCGGGCAGCCCGGCCGAGCTCGGCGGGCTGCGCCCGGGTGACCGGGTGATCGCGGCCGGCGGCGAGCCGATCACCGACTGGAGCGAGTGGGTGGCGCGGGTGCGCGCCCATCCGGGGCGGCCGCTGGCCACCGTGGTCGAACGGGCCGGGGCTCGCGTCGAGTTGCTGATCACCCCCGAGGCGGTCCCCGACGAGCGCGACGGGGGGCTCCACGGGCGGATCGGCGCGGCGGTGCGTACCCCGGCGCCGGAGGTCTTCGACGCGCTCTACGTGACCGAGCGCTACGGTCCGCTCGAGGCCGCGGTGCGGGCCGCGGCGCGCACCGAGGCGGCCACCGTGCTGACCCTGCGCATGGTCTGGAAGATGCTCACCGCCCAGGTCTCGGTCGAGAACCTGAGCGGCCCGATCAGCATCGCCCAGTACGCCGGCATCTCGGTGCGCTTCGGTGCGGCCCGGTTTCTCGAGTTCCTCGCCATCGTCAGCGTCAGCCTCGGCATTCTCAACCTTCTTCCCATCCCGCTGCTCGACGGGGGGCATCTGCTCTACTATGCGCTCGAGCTGGTGCGCGGGCGGCCGCTGTCCGAGCAGGCCCGCGATCTCGGCCAGCGGCTCGGGATCGCGGTGCTCGTTGGCCTGATGGGGATCGCGTTTTACAATGACCTGGCGCGCCTGCTCGGCTAGCCCGCCCCGCTCGCCGGGGCGCGAAGCGGGGGCCTCGAGGCGCCCTCCCGGCGGGGCGCGGCGAGCGGACGACGGCGAGGGCGTGGCCGGGACGGCATCCGGCCGGGCGGCGGGAGCAGGCCGCGCCGGGGCGGGCGGCGCGGCGGCCGGGGCGGGGCGAGCGGTGGCGGGCCGGTGAGGCGGGGACCTGCGCGGCGCAGGACAGGGAGGAGGGCGATGGCCAGGCGAGGGGGCAGTGGGACGCATCCCGGCAGCGGCGGGAGGCGGAGGCGGTGAGCGCGCCAGCACGGCTGCTCGCCATGGTGCTCTTCGCGCTGGCGGCCGCGGCGGCCGTCGCCCAGGAGTCGTTCGTCATCGAGGACATCCGCCTCGAGGGCCTGCAGCGGATCTCCTCGGGAACGGTGTTCAACTACCTGCCGCTGAAGGTCGGTGACCGGGTCGATCCGCGCCGCACGGCCGAGGCGATCCGCGCGCTCTACAAGACCGGCTTCTTCCAGGACGTGCGCATCGAGCGCGAAGGCTCGACCCTGGTGGTGGCGGTGGTCGAGCGCCCCTCGATCGCGAGCATCGAGTTCTCCGGCAACAAGGACATCAGCAGCGAGGACCTGCGCAGATCGCTCGAACAGATCGGCTTCGTCGAGGGGCGCACCTTCAACCGCCAGATCTTCGAGCAGGTCGAGCAGGAGCTGCGCCGCAACTACTTCGCGGCCGGCAAGTACGGGGTCCGGATCAAGAGCACGGTGACCCCGCTGGAGCGCAATCGGGTGGGGGTGTTCTTCGACATCTCCGAGGGCAAGGTGGCGCGGATCAAGCAGATCAACATCGTCGGCAACCACGCCTTCGACGACTCCGAGCTGCTCGATCTGTTCCAGCTCCGCCCGAGCGGCATGCTGACCTGGCTGAGCCGCGCCGACCGCTACTCCAAGCAGAAGCTTGCCGCCGACCTCGAGTCGCTGCGCTCCTACTACCTGGACCGCGGCTACATCAACTTCAGCATCGACTCGACCCAGGTCTCGATCACCCCCGACAAGCGCGACGTCTACATCACCATCAACATCACCGAGGGCGAGCGCTTCACGGTCAGCGAGGTCAAGCTGGCCGGACAGTTCGTGGTTCCCAAGGAGGATCTGTTCGCCGGCGTGACGGTGAGCCGCGGCGACATCTTCTCGCGCCAGGCGGTCACCGAGACCAGCGCCAATCTCACCGAGATGCTCGGCAACGAGGGCTACGCCTTCGCCAATGTCAACGCCATTCCCGAGATCGACGAGGCCCGGCGCGAGGTCGCCCTGACCTTCTTCGTCGACCCCGGCAAGCGGGTCTACGTGCGCCGCATCAACTTCAAGGGCAATACCCGCACCCGCGACGAGGTGCTGCGCCGCGAGATGCGCCAGATCGAGGGCGGCTGGATCTCGACCGGCGCGGTCGAGCGCTCGCGCACCCGCCTCGAGCGGCTCGGCTACTTCGAGGAGGTCAACGTCGAGACCCCGGCGGTGCCGGGCACCACCGACCAGGTCGATGTCGACTTCACGGTGGTCGAGAAGCCCTCGGGCAACCTTGCCATCGGGGCCGGCTACTCGCAGGACCAGGGGGTGATCTTCCAGAGCAGCCTCACCCAGGAGAACTTCTTCGGCACCGGCAACCGGGTCAGCGCGGCCTTCAACAACAGCAAGGTCAACCGCAACTTCAGCTTCGACTGGCTCAACCCCTACTACACCATCGACGGGGTGAGCCGCGGCTTCAACGCCCACTACCGGCGGACCAACGCCGCCGATGCCAACCTCGCCGACTACGACCTCGATCAGCTCGGCGGCAATGTCCGCTTCGGCATCCCGATCTCGGAGTACAACACCGTCGACGTGGCCTTCAACCTGGAGAACACCGACTTCAAGCTCGGTGACTCGCCGTCCCGCGAGGTCCTGGCCTTCGACCGGCTGACCGGAGGCAACTACTCGGTGGCGTTCATCTCCGCGGGCTGGTCCAGCGACAGCCGCGACAGCCGCATCCTGCCCAGCACCGGCAGCCTGAGCCGGCTGTCCGGCTCGCTGGCCGTGCCGGGGCTCGACCTCGAGTACTTCAAGCTCTCGGCGCTGCACCAGCGCTTCTTCCCGCTGCCCCGCGGCCTGGCCCTCAAGATCGAGGGCGAGGTCGGCTACGGTTCCGGCTACGGGGGTACCGGGGATCTGCCGCTCACCGAGAACTTCTACGCCGGCGGGATCCGCTCGGTGCGCGGCTACAAGGCCAACACCCTCGGGCCGCGCGACTCCAAGGGCGAGCCGCTCGGTGGCGACCTCAAGTTCACCGCCGGCGCCGAGCTGCTGCTGCCGCTGCCCTTCCTGCACGACAGCCGCTCGGTACGGGTGACGACCTTCTACGACACCGGCAATGTCTGGGGGCCGGGGCAGTCCTTCGACCTCGGCAGCCTGCGCCACTCGGTCGGCATCGCCGCGCTGTGGCTGTCGCCGCTCGGCCCGCTGACCATCAGCATCGCCGAGCCGTTCGGCGATCAGGCCGGCGACGAGCTGCAGCGTTTTCAATTCACCTTTGGGACCAGCTTCTGAATCATGAACATTCTCTCCCATGCTCCGCGCATCGCCGTCTCCCTGCTCGCCCTGCTCGTGCTCAGCGCGGCCTCGGCCGCCGAGGTCAAGGTCGGCTTCGTCAACGTCGGCAAGGTCCTCGACAAGGCGCCGCAGGCCGAGCAGGCTCGCAACCGCATCGAGCGGGAGTTCGCGCCCCGCGAGCGCGAGCTGCTCAAGCGCCAGAAGGAGGTGCGGGCCCGCGAGGACCGGCTGCTCAAGAACGCGGCGGTGATGTCGGCCAGCGAGCGCCAGCGCCAGGAGGAGGAGATCCGGCGCATGAAGCGCGACCTGCGCCGTTCCCAGGACGAGTTTCGCGAGGATCTGAACCTGCGCCGCAGCCAGGAGCTCAGCAAGCTGCAGCGCAAGGTCAGCGAGGTGATCCGGGCGCTCGCCAAGGCCGAGGGCTTCGACCTGATCATGATGGACGGGGTGGTCTACGCGAGCGAGCGCATCGAGATCACCGGCAAGGTGCTCGAGCGGCTGCAGGCGGAGTTCAAGAAGTCCGGCGGATGAGCGAGGCCGGTCGACGGGCGGTCGGTCCGCGCTACACGCTCGGCGAGCTGGCCCGGCGCCTCGAGCTGCGCCTGCGCGGCGATGCCGGGCAGGTGATCGAATCGGTGGCCACCCTCCAGGGGGCCGGCCCGCACGCCCTGAGCTTCCTCGCCAATCGTCGCTATCGCCCGGCGCTGCGCACCACCCGGGCCGAGGCGGTGATCCTCGCCGAGGAGTTCCTCGCCGACTGCCCGGTCGCCGCCCTGGTCGGCGACAACCCCTATGCGGCCTTCGCTCGGGCCGCCGCGCTGCTCGCACCGCCGCGCCGCTCGCGCCAGGGGGTCGAGCCGAGCGCGGTGGTCGAGGAGGGGGCGGAGGTCGCGGCCAGCGCCTGGGTGGGTCCGAACACGGTGGTCGGGCGCGGCGCCCGGATCGGCGAGCGGGTCGAGCTCGGACCGTGCTGCGTGATCGGCGAGGGGGTGTCGATCGGCGAGGACTCGCGCCTGAGCGCCAGCGTCACGCTCTGCCCGGGGGTGCGCATCGGCCGGCGGGTGCTGGTGCATCCGGGCGTGGTGATCGGGGCCGATGGCTTCGGGATCGCCAACGAGGAGGGGGTCTGGATCAAGGTTCCCCAGCTCGGCGCGGTGGTGGTCGGCGACGACGTCGAGATCGGCGCCAACACCACCATTGACCGCGGCGCCCTGGAGGACACCGTGATCGGCGAGGGGGTCAAGCTCGACAACCTGATCCAGATCGGGCACAACGTGCGCATCGGCGAGCACACCGCGATCGCGGCCTGCGTGGCGATCGGGGGCAGCGCCCGGATCGGGCGGCGCTGCACGATCGGCGGGGCGGCCTCGCTGGCCGGACACATCGAGATCGCCGACGACGTGCACCTCACGGCGACCTCGGCGGTCGCCAACTCGATCAAGGAGCCGGGGGTCTACTCCTCGGGCATGCCGGTGCAGGAGAACCGCGCCTGGCGGCGCAGCATCGTGCGCCTGCGCCAGCTCGATGACCTGGCGCGCAGGCTGCGGGCGCTCGAGCGCGGCCCGCGGGCATGACCGACCGGGTGGCTGCGGCGGGTGGGGTCGACGGGATCACGGATCCGGCTTCCAGGGAGCCAGCGATGGCCTTGATGAACATCTCCGAGGTGCTGCGCTATCTGCCGCATCGCTATCCGCTGCTGCTCGTCGACCGGGTCCTGGAGTGCGTTCCGGGCGTGTCGCTGCGGGCGCTCAAGAACGTCACCTACAACGAGCCGTTCTTTCCCGGCCACTTCCCGATCCGCCCGGTGATGCCGGGGGTGCTGGTCCTCGAGGCGATGGCCCAGGCGACCGGGATCCTGGCCCTGCGGACCCTCGACGTGGAGCTCAACGAGCGCTCGATCTACTACTTCGTGGGCATCGACGAGGCCCGTTTTCGCCAGCCCGTGGAGCCGGGCGATCAGCTGATCATCGACATCCGCCTGCTGCGCACCACCCGCGGCATCTGGCAGGTGGCCTGTGAGGGCAGCGTCGACGGCAAGCTGGTCGCGAGCGCCAAGATCATGGGTGCGCTGCGCGAGATCGAGGTGTGATCCACCCGAGTGCCATCGTCGATCCCCGCGCCCGGCTCGGTGCCGGGGTGAGCGTCGGTCCGTGGTCGCTGATCGGCGCCGAGGTCGAGATCGGCGATGGCACCTCGATCGGCGCCCACGTGGTCCTCGAGGGCCCGACCCGGATCGGGCGGGACAACCGGATTCATCCGTTCTGCTCGATCGGCGGCGTGCCCCAGGACAAGAAGTTCTCCGGCGAGCGCAGCGAGCTCGAGATCGGCGACCGCAACACCATCCGCGAGTACTGCACCTTCCATCGCGGGACGGCGGGCGGCGGCGGGATCACCCGGGTCGGTTCCGACAACTGGATCATGGCCTACGTGCATGTCGCCCACGACTGCCGGGTCGGCGACCACACGGTAATGGCCAACGCGGCGAGCCTCGCCGGGCACGTGCGCCTCGGCGACTATGCCACCCTCGGCGCCTTCACCGTGGTCCACCAGTTCTGCGCCATCGGCCCGTACAGCTTCTCGGCGATGGGCAGCGTGGTGGTCAAGGACGTGCCGCCGTTCGTCACCGTGGCCGGCAACTTCGCCCACGCCCACGGCCTCAATGCCGAGGGGCTACGCCGGCACGGCTTCTCGGCGCAGCGCATCCGCGCGCTGCGCGCCGCCTACAAGACGCTCTACAAGCGCGGGCTGGGCCTCGAGGAGGCGCTCGCGGCCCTCGAGGAGAGCGCCGCGGCGAGCGCCGACGTGCGCCTGCTCACCGAGTTCGTGCGCGGCTCAGGGCGCGGCATCGTGCGCTGAACCGCTGCCCGGGGCGCCGGCCGGTGACGCTGCCGATCGGGATCTGCGCCGGGGAGCCCTCGGGCGACGAGCTCGGCGCCGGGCTGATCCGCGAGCTGCGCGCGCTGCGCCCCGAGGCACGCTTCCTCGGCATCGCCGGGCCGCGGATGCGCGCGGCCGGCTGCCAGGGCCTGTACCCGATGGAGCGGCTCTCGGTGGTCGGGCTGGTCGAGGGGGCGGTGCGGCTCCTCGAGCTGCTCCCGGTGCGCCGGCGGCTGGCCGCGCGCCTGATCGGCGAGCGCTGCGCGCTGTTCGTCGGCATCGATGCCCCCGACTTCAACCTCGCGCTCGAGGCGCGCCTGCACCGCGCCGGGATGCGCACGGCGCACTACGTCAGCCCCTCGGTGTGGGCCTGGCGCCGCTACCGGGTGCGCTCGATGGCCCGCTCGCTCGACCGGGTGCTGACCCTGTTCCCGTTCGAGGAGGCCTTCTATCGCGACCACGGGCTGGCCGCCGAGTGCGTTGGCCATCCACTCGCCGATGCCATCCCGGAGCGCACCGAGCCGGCCGCCGCGCGTGCCGCGCTCGGGCTGCCCGTGGACCGGCCGCTGGTCGCGCTGCTGCCGGGCAGCCGCAGCGGCGAGGTCGAGCGGCTCGCCGCTCCGATGCTCGGCGCGGCCGGCTGGCTCGCCCGGCGGCGCCCGCGGCTGGCCTTCTGCGCGGCGCCGGCCGCCGGGGTGGCCGCCGCGGTCTTCGAGCGGCGGGCGGCCGCGCTGCCGGTGCCGGCCGGGCTGTACCTTCGCGCCGGCCAGGCGCGCCTGGCGATCGGCGCGGCCGACGTGGTCCTGATCGCCTCGGGGACGGCGACCCTCGAGGCGATGCTGGTCAAGCGCCCGATGGTGATCACCTACCGGACCCACCCGCTGACCTGGGCGATCGGGCGGCGGATGCTGCACGTCGAGCACGTCGGGCTGCCCAACCTGCTCGCCGGCAGGCGGCTGGTCCCCGAGCTGCTCCAGGGCGAGGCCACCGCCGAGCGCCTCGGCGCCGCGGTGCTCGCCGAGCTCGAGCAGCCGCGGCGCGCCGCCGAGCTCGCCCGCGAGTTCGCCCGCATCCACCGGGAGCTGCGCCGCGGGGCCGATCGGCGTGCGGCGCAGGCGATCGCCGGGCTGCTCGAGGGGCGCAGATGAGCGCCCCCCGGGGGTGCAGCGGTTACACTAACGGGGGGCCGGGATGAGCCGGCCCGGCCCGATCGCCGGGGTCGACGAGGCCGGTCGCGGGCCGCTGGCCGGACCGGTGATCGCGGCGGCGGTGATCCTCGGCGAGGTGCCGGTGGCGGCCCGGGTCCGCGACTCCAAGCGCCTCGCCCCCGCGCGCCGCGAGACGCTGGCCCACGAGATCCGTGAGCAGGCGCTGGCCTGGGCGGTGGCCGGCGCCGAGCCCGAGGAGATCGACCGCTTGAACATCCTCCAGGCCACCCTGCTGGCGATGCGCCGCGCGGTCGCCGCGCTGGCGGTGCGCCCCGTCCGGGTGCTGGTCGACGGCGACCGCTGCCCGGCGCTGGCCGTCGAGGCCGAGGCGGTGATCGGGGGCGACGCCCGGGTGGCCTGCATCAGCGCCGCCTCGATCCTCGCCAAGGTCGAGCGCGACGCGCGGATGGTGCGCCTTGCGGCGCGCTACCCCGGCTATGGGTTCGCCGCCCACAAGGGCTATCCGACCCGCGCCCACCTCGAGGCCCTGGCCCGCCTCGGGCCGTGTCCCGTCCATCGGCGCTCCTTCGCGCCGGTTCGCGCAGCCCTCGAGCGATGAGCGCCGCCTTCGTCCACCTGCACCTGCACACCGAGTACTCGCTGGTCGACGGGATCGTGCGCATCGGGGCGCTGCTCGAGACCGCGCGCGAGCTGCGGATGCCGGCAGTGGCGGTGACCGAGCAGGGCAACCTGTTCTCGGCGATCAAGTTCTACCGCGCGGCGCTGGCCGCCGGGGTCAAGCCGCTGATCGGCGCCGAGCTCTGCCTCCACGAGCCCGACGATGCGGCCGGCCCGTCGCGCCTGGTGGTGCTGTGCCAGGACCTGGAAGGCTATCGCAACCTCACCCGCCTGATCTCGCGCGGCTACCTCGGCGGCCGGCCGGGGGGGTTGCTCGAGCGCGCCTGGCTCGAGGAGGCGAGCGCCGGGCTGGTGGCGCTCTCGGCCGGCCCGGCAGGCGATGTCGGGCGGGCCCTGGCCGCCGGGCGCGACGAGCGCGCCCGCGCGCTCGCCCGCCACTGGCAGCGGCTGTTCCCGGACCGCTTCTACCTCGAGGTCCAGCGCCTCGGGCGTCCGGGCGACGAGGAGCTGGTCGCGGCCACCGCGGCGCTCGCCGCCGAGCTCGACCTGCCGGTGGTGGCGAGCAACGACGTGCGCTTCCTGCACGCCGAGGACTTCGAGGCCCACGAGGCACGGGTCTGCATCCACGAGGGCCGGACCCTGGCCGACCCGCGCCGCCCGCGCCGCTACACCCCGGCCCAGTACCTGCGCCCGGGCGCCGAGATGGCGGAGCTGTTCGCCGATCTGCCCGAGGCGCTCGCCAACGCGGTCGAGATCGCGCGGCGCTGCAATCTCGAGCTCGAGCTCTTCCGGCCCCACCTGCCGGCCTACCCGGTCCCGGCCGGGCGCAGCCTCGAGGAGTGGCTCGCCGCGCAGGCCCGCGAGGGCCTCGAGCGGCGCCGGGCCGAAGGCGCCGTGCCCGCCGGGGCCGAGATCGATCGCTACCGCGAGCGGCTCGAGCGCGAGCTCGCGGTGATCAACGAGATGGGCTTCGCCGGCTACTTCCTGATCGTGGCCGACTTCATCCGCTGGGCACGCGAGCACGGCGTCCCGGTCGGCCCCGGGCGCGGCTCGGGGGCGGGCTCGCTGGTCGCCTACGCGCTGGCGATCACCGATCTCGACCCGATCGCCTACGACCTGCTCTTCGAGCGCTTCCTCAACCCCGAGCGGGTCTCGCTGCCCGACTTCGACATCGACTTCTGCATGGAGCAGCGCGACCGGGTCATCGAGTATGTCAGCGAGCGCTACGGCGCCGACCGGGTCGCCCAGATCATCACCTTCGGGACGATGGCCGCCAAGGCGGTGGTGCGCGACGTCGGCCGGGTCCTCGGCCAGCCGTTCGGCTGGGTCGATCAGCTCGCCAAGCTGATCCCCTTCGAGCTGGGCATGACCCTCGACAAGGCCCTCGAGGAGGAGGCGCTGGGACGGCGCTACCGCGAGGAGGAGGAGGTCCGCACTCTGATCGACCTGGCCCGCAAGCTCGAGGGGCTGGCCCGCAACGCCGGGCGCCATGCCGGCGGGGTGGTGATCGCGCCGGCGCCGCTGGTCGAGTTCACCGCGCTGTACTGCGAGCACGGCTCGAGCAGCCCGGTGACCCAGTTCGACAAGGACGACGTCGAGGCCGTCGGGCTGGTCAAGTTCGACTTCCTGGGGCTGCGCACCCTGACCATCATCGATTGGGCGCTGGCCACGGTGAACGCCGAGCGCGAGCGGGCCGGCGAGGCCCCGATCGACATCGCCCGCATCCCCACCGACGATCCGGAGACCTACGAGCTGATCAAGAGCGGGGCGACCACCGCGGTCTTCCAGCTCGAGTCGCGGGGCATGCGCGACCTCGTTCGCCGCCTCCAGCCGGACTGCTTCGAGGAGGTGATCGCGCTGGTCGCGCTGTTCCGTCCCGGGCCGCTGCAGTCGGGGATGGTCGACGAGTTCGTCGATCGCAAGCACGGGCGGGCGCCGGTCGTCTACCTGCACCCCGAGCTCGAGCCGATCCTGCGCCCCACCTACGGGGTGATCCTGTACCAGGAGCAGGTCATGCAGATCGCCCAGGTGCTGGCCGGCTACAGCCTCGGCGGCGCCGACCTGCTGCGCCGGGCGATGGGCAAGAAGAAGCACGAGGCCATGGACGCCCAGCGCGAGGGGTTCATCAGCGGGGCCTGCGCGCGCGGGGTCGAGGCCGCGCTCGCCCGGCAGATCTTCGAGCTGATGGCGAAGTTCGCCGGCTACGGCTTCAACAAGTCGCACTCGGCCGCCTACGCCCTGGTCGCCTACCAGACCGCCTGGCTCAAGGCCCACTACCCGGCGGCGTTCATGGCCGCGGTGCTGTCGGCCGACATGGACCACAGCGACAAGGTGGTGCGGCTGATCGAGGAGTGCCGGGCGATGGGGCTGAAGGTCCTCCCGCCCCACGTCAACGAGTGCCAGCGCGCCTTCAGCGCCCGGGGCGGCGACCAGATCCTCTACGGGCTCGGCGCGATCAAGGGGGTCGGCGATGCCGCCATCGAGGCGATCCTCGCCGAGCGCTCGGACGCCCCCTACCGCGACCTGTTCGACTTCTGCCGCCGGGTCGACACCCGGCGTGCCAACCGCCGGGTCATCGAGGCGCTGATCCGGGCCGGCGCCCTCGACGGGCTCGGACCGGGACGGGCCTCGATGATGGCCACCCTGACCCTCGCCCTGCACGCCGCCGAGCAGTATGCCCGCGACCGCGCCGCCGGCCAGAACGATCTGTTCGGCGGGGTGGTGCCCGAGGCCGAGGGCGAGGCCGAGAGCGAGTTCACCCCGGCGCCCGAGTGGGACGAGGAGGAGCGGCTCGCCGCCGAGAAGGAGACCCTCGGGCTGTACCTCACCGGACATCCGATCAGCCGCTACGAGCGCGAGCTCGACCGGATCACCAGCACCCGGCTGCGCGACCTGCGCCCGCGCCCCGGCCAGCGCCAGGTGATCGCCGGGCTGGTGGTGCAGATGCGCACCAACCGCAGCCGCAACGGCCGCATGGCGGTGCTCGCGCTCGACGATCGCACCGCGCGGGCCGACGTGGTGGTCTACTCCGAGCTCTACGAGCGCCACCGCGAGCTGCTGGTCTGCGATCGGGTGCTGGTGGTCGAGGGCGAGGCCGGCGAGGACGAGTTCAGCGGCGGCTGCTCGCTGGTCGCCGAGGCCCTCTACGACCTCGACCAGGCCCGCGCCCGCCACGCCCGCGCCCTGGTGGTGCGGTTGGGCTCGGTCCACCCCCGCAACGGCCTGGCCGAGGAGCTGGCCGCCGCGCTGCGGGCCTTCGCCGAGGGTCCGATCCCGGTGCGCATCGAGTGCACGGTGCCCGCCGGGGCGGCCGTCGAGCTCGAGCTCGGGGAACGCTGGCGGGTGCGTCCCGAGGAGGCCCTGCTGCGCCGCCTGCGCGAGCTGCTCGGCGAGGGCGCGGTGGAGCTTCGCTACTGACCGCTTGTGAAAGAATCGCGCACTGGAACCCGGAGTGCGGCTGGCCGACACTAGCGCCGGCCGGCGAGCAGAGGAGCGGCGGCAGGATGCCCATCGACTATCTCGACTTCGAGCGCCCGATCGCCGAGCTGGAGGCCAAGATCGAGGAGCTCAGGCGGGTCGGCGACGGCACCGACCTCAACATCGGCGAGGAGATCACGCGGCTCGAGGCCAAGAGCCGCGAGCTGACCAGCTCGATCTTCGCCAGGCTCGATGCCTGGCAGATCGCGCAGCTCGCCCGCCACGGGCAGCGCCCCTACACGCTCGACTACGTGGAGCGGATCTTCTCCGGCTTCGAGGAGCTGCGCGGGGACCGCAGCTACGGCGACGATCCGGCCATCGTCGGCGGCCTGGCCCGCCTCGACGGGCGGGCGGTGGTGATCATCGGTCACCAGAAGGGGCGCAGCACCCGCGAGAAGGTCGAGCGCAACTTCGGCATGCCGCGCCCGGAGGGATACCGCAAGGCGCTGCGCCTGATGCGGCTGGCCGAGCGCTTCGCCCTGCCGGTGCTGACCTTCATCGACACCCCCGGCGCCTATCCCGGGGTCGGGGCCGAGGAGCGCGGCCAGAGCGAGGCGATCGCGCGCAACCTCTACGTGATGGCGCGGTTGCGCACCCCGATCGTGGCGACCGTGATCGGCGAGGGGGGCTCGGGCGGGGCGCTCGCCATCGGGGTCGGCGATCGCACCCTGATGCTGCGCTACAGCACCTACGCGGTGATCTCGCCCGAGGGCTGCGCCTCGATCATCTGGAAGAGCGCCGAGAAGGCGGCGGTGGCCGCCGAGGCGATGGCCATCACCTCCGATCGCCTCCATGCCCTGGGGCTGGTCGACCGGATCGTCGAGGAGCCGCTCGGCGGGGCGCACCGCGACCATGACGCGGCCGCCGTGGCGCTCAAGGCGGCGATCGCCGAGGAGCTCGAGGCGCTCGAGGCGCTCGACACCGAGGCGCTGCTCGAGCGCCGCTACCGGCGGCTGATCGGCTACGGGGCCTTCGAGGACTGATCGTCGCGGCCGGCGGCCTCCGCGGGACGGCGCACGAAGTCGGCGAGCAGCTCGCCGGCGAAGCGGCACAGCAGGGTGAGCAGCACCACGTCGTCGTCGTTGAACAGCTTGCCGTCGCGCTTGTTGAGGACCTCGATGACCCCGAGGACCTGGTTGCCGGCGATGACCGGGGCGGCGAGCACCGACTGGGTGCGGAAGCTCAGCTCGCGGTCGACCTCGCCGTAGAAGCGCTCGTCGCTCTGGGCGTCGTCGACCACGGTCGCCTTGCGGCTGCGCGCCACCCAGCCGGCGATCCCGGTGCCGGGCGGCAGCCGCCGCCAGGCGAGGTGCTCCTGGGGGACCTCGCCGTGGGTGAGCACGAAGACCAGCTCGCCGGTGTCGTCGTCGAGCACCAGCAGCGAGCCGTCCTTGGCGCCGATCGCCGAGAGCGCGTTCTCGAGCACGCTGGCCAGCAGGTCCATCAGCTCGGCCTCGCTGTGGCCGCCGTCGATGGCCTCGACGAGGTTCTGCATCGCGTCGATGAACTGGCGCAGGGAGAGGATCTCCTGGCGCAGGTTGGCGTTCTCGCGCTCGAGGCGCAGGGTGTCTTCGCGCAGGTTACGGGTGTTCATCGTGGTGGCCCATCGTGGTGCACGGTGGCGGCGCGCGCCTGCACGGCCTGCTCGATGGTCTGCGAGAGATCGAGATCCTTGAGCAGCCCGTTGAGCAGCTCGCCGGCGAAGCGGCACATCAGCGAGATCAGGGTCTGGTTGGCGAGGCTGAACAGCTTGCCGCCGCGCCGGTTGACCAGCTCGATCACCGCCAGCAGGTGGCCGCCGCCGGTCAGCGGGGCGGCGAGCACCGAACGGGTGCGATGGGCGAGCTGGCGGTCGACCTCCGGGTAGAAACGCTCGTCGCTGGCCACGTCGTTGACGATCGCGGCGCGCCGATGGCGGGCCACCCAGTTCGCGATCCCCTCTCCCGGCGGGATCCGGGTTCCGGTCAGGCGGGCCGCGGCGTGCTCGCCGCGGACCAGGGCGAACACCAGGCCGCCGTGGCGCTCGTCGGGCACCAGCAGCGAGCCGTTCTCGGCGTCGACGGCGCGCAGCGCGCTGTCGAGCACCTGCTCGAGCAGATCGAGCACATCGTACTCGCCGGCCGGCGCGTCGATGGCGGCGGCCAGCGAGCGGATCGCGGCCAGAAAGCCGTGCAGCGCCGCCCGTTCGCGCTCGAGCTGTGCCTGCTCGTCGAGCAGCTCACGGATGCGCCGCTCGCCCTCGGGGCCGGTTCGGTCCATCGTCGCCGCCGCAATGCCAGGGGCCGCCCGGGCACCATAGCACAGGGGACGGCTGCGCCGGACGGAGTCGATCTGCCGCCGGCGAGTCGCTAGCATGCGCGGACAACGGGGGCCGGCGCTACCAGGGCATGCGACGCACGATCTTCTTCGTCTCCGACAGCACCGGGATCACGGCCGAGACGCTCGGCCACACGCTGCTCACCCAGTTCGAGGGCATCGAGTTCCGCTCGGTGACGCTGCCGTTCGTCGATGACGTGGCCAAGGTCGAGGAAGCGGTGGCACGAATCGATGCCTGCGCGCATGACGACGGCGAGCGCCCGATCGTGTTCAGCACCCTGACCGAGCCGGCGCTGCACGCCCGCCTGAGCGCCTCGCGGGGCCTGGTCCTCGACCTGTTCAGCGTCTTCATCCGCCCGCTCGAGATCGAGTTCAACCGCATCTCCTCGCACGCCAGCGGCCGCTCGCACGGGGTCGTCGACCGGGCCGCCTACGAGATCCGCATCGACGCGGTGAACTACGCCCTCGGCCATGATGATGGCGCCAGCACCCGCCACTACGGCGAGGCCGACCTGGTGCTGGTCGGGGTGTCGCGTACCGGCAAGACCCCGACCTGCATCTACCTGGCGATGCAGTTCGGGATCCGGGCCGCCAACTATCCGCTCACCGAGGACGATCTCGACCGCGATGAGCTGCCGCGGGTGCTGCGCGCCCACGCCGGCAAGCTCTTCGGGCTGACCATCGCCCCGGAGCGGCTGCGCCAGATCCGCTCCGAGCGCCGCCCCAACTCGCGCTACGCATCGCTCAGCCAGTGCCGCAAGGAGATCAAGCAGGCCGAGGCGCTGCTCGGGCGCGAGAGGGTCACGGTGCTCGACACCAGCAACCTCTCGATCGAGGAGATCGCCTCGCGGATCCTGCTCAAGACCGGTCTCGAGCGGCGCCTGTTCTGAGCGGCCGGTCGGGACGATGGGCGGGTCGGCACCAGGCGCGGAGCGGCGGCTGCGTGCGGCGCTGGCGACCCTGCCCGAGGCCCCCTGCTACCGGGTGGCGCTGAGCGGCGGGCCGGACTCGTGTGCGCTGGTCCACGCGCTGGCCCGCTGGGGCGCCGGGCGCGGCGCGGCGCGGGTCGCTGCGGTGCACGTCGATCACGGCCTCGCCACCGGCGCCGGGGCCTGGACCGAGCACTGCCGGCGGCTGTGCGAGGGGCTCGGAGTCGAGCTCGCGGTGGTCCGGGTCGAGGCCCGGGCGGGCGCCGGGGAGAGCCCCGAGGCGGCCGCGCGGCGGGCCCGCTACACGGCGCTCGCCGCGCGGCTCGAGCCCGGCGAGGTGCTGTGCACCGCCCACCATCGCGACGATCAGGCCGAGACCGTGCTCCTGCAGCTGCTGCGCGGTGCCGGCCCGCGCGGCCTGGCCGCCATGCCGGCGCTGCGCCCCTTCGGTCGCGGCTGGCTGGCCCGTCCGCTGCTCGCCGTCCCCCGGCGGGTGCTGGCCGCCTACCTCGCCGGGACCGGGATCGAGGCGGTCGACGACGAGAGCAATCGCGACTGCGCCTTCGATCGCAACTACCTGCGCAACGAGGTCCTGCCCCTGCTCGAGCGGCGCTGGCCGGGGCTGTCGCGAGCCCTGCTGCGGGCCACCCGCCTGCAGCGCGAGGCCGCCGGCCTGCTCGAGGCCCAGGCGCGAGCCGACCTCGAGCGCGCCCGAGGACAGGCCGATGCGACCCTCGACGCCGGACGCCTGCGCGCCCTCGGCCGCCCGCGCGCCGCGCTGGTGGTGCGCCGCTGGATCGCCGAGCGCGGGCTGCCGCCGCCCGCGGCCGCGCACCTCGACCAGATCCTCGGCGCGCTGCTCGCCGCCCGCCCCGATGCCCGGCCCGCGGTGCGCTGGCCCGGCGGCGAGGTCCGGCGCCACCGTGGCGAGCTCTACGCCCTGGCGCCGGCCGTGCCGCCCGAGAGCGGGCTGCGACTGGCCTGGAGGCCGCCGGCGCGGCTCGTCCTGCCCGACCGGACCGAGGTCACGGTGCGCCCGGTCGAGGGGCGCGGGATGGCCCGGCAGCGCCTGCAGGGGCGGGTCCTCGAGGTGGTGCTTCGCAGCGGCGGCGAGCGGGTGCGCCTGCCCGGGGCGGTTCATCGCCGCCCGCTCAAGGAGCTGCTGCGCGAGGCGGGCATGCCGCCATGGCTGCGCGCGCGGGTGCCCCTGGTGTGCCTCGACGGCGAGCTGGTCGCGGTGCCGGGGGTGTGCGTCGGCGCGCGCCTCGCGGCCGGCCCGGGCGAGCCGGGCTGGCTGCCGGCCTGGTCGGGCTGGCCCGGGCCGGCGAAACCAACCGGCCCCCGCGGCGGTCTATCCGATCATGGCGGGGCGTGACGGCGATTGGTCGGACGACGGGCTGCGCGACGACGTGCGCTCGGTGCTCAACGCCGCCGCCCTGCTCGACATCACCGAGTTCGAGCTGTTCCGGCTCGCCCACCGGCGCTGGCACGGCGAGGAGGCCGAGGCGCGGGCCGCCGATCGGGTCTTCGCCGCCTACATGTTCGCCGACCAGGTGCCGAGCTGGGTGCGGCACTTCACCCGCGAGGTCGAGGCCCAGGATGCCCAGGGCAGGCTCGACCGCGAGGCCTTCGGGGTGCGCCGCACCGAGGGCAGCGCGCAGATGGTCTCGCGCGGGGTGCGCTACGCGGTCGTCGTGTCCACGGCGCTCGCCACCCTGATCGTGCTCGCCGAGAGCGCCGCGCGGCTGCTCGCCATCACCGAGCGCTGCCTGTTTCCGCCCTGCTACTGACTCGCCGAGGAGCGCTCGGAGCCGCTGTCGCCGAGGGTGTCGGTGAGCGGCGGCTCGCGCGGGGTCACGGTGTGCAGGATGACGGTCTCCTCGCCGGGCAGGTCGGGGTCGCTGCGCACCCCGAAGCGCAGGGTGATGTCCCCGATCTCGAGCAGGTCGCCCTCCTTGAGCGGGCTGGTCTTGAGCTTCCTGCCGTTGACGAAGACACCGTTGAGCGACTCGAGGTCGGTGATCGTGAAGGTCCCGTCGCGGCGGCGGTGGATCTCGGCGTGGTGGCGCGAGATCGAGGGGTCCTTGAGCACCAGGTCGTTGTCACCGTGGCGGCCGATGCGAAAGGCGACGCTGGTCACCGGGTGGCGGATGCCGCTGCCGTCCTGAAGCTCGAGGTAGGCGAAGGTGCGCAGCGCGGCGGGCGGCTCGGCGCCCGCGCCTTCCTCCCGGCGGCGCCGGCGGCGCCGCTCGAGGGCCAGCAGCGCGACGATCAGCGCCACGCCCACGGCCCCGGCCAGCCACGACAGCCAGCGCGCGGAGGGCCGGAGGAGCGGGGGCTTCGCCGCGGCGGGCGGGGCCGGTGCCGGCGCGGCCTGGGCCGGCACCTCGACGACCTTCGGCACCTCGATGACCTTGGGGACCTCGACCACCTTGACCACCGGCTCGGGCGGTGGAGGCGGCGGCAGGGTCACGGGGATCTCGACGCTGGCCCGGCCGCCCTGGCGGAGCAGCGCCAGGCGCACGGTCTGGGCGCCGCCGAGGCCGGCGGCGAGCGCCGGCCGCAGATCGATGCGCAGCCGGCCGATGCGGTCGAGCCCGGCGAAGGGCTCGGCGAGGAACTCCGCGGGCAGTTCGAAGCCCCGCTGGTCGGCGGCGACGAAGCGCCCGCCGGTCTCCTCGGCGAGCCGGCGCAGGCTCTGCAGCGCGACCGACAGGGCGGTCGAGCGCGGATAGCCGATGCCGTAGATCACCACGCCGGCGGCGCGCGCGGCGGCGATCACGTCGTCGTGGAAGTAGGCGCGGTCCTCGGCGAGGCCGTCGGAGAACAGGAACAGGGCCCGCGGCTCGGCCGGGTAGGCGGCCAGCACCCGGATCGCCTCGATCGCGCTGCGGTACAGCTCGGTGGTCTTGCCGACCGCCTCGATGCCCGCGCTGGCCCGCTCGATCTCCTCGACCGGCGTGCCGAGCGGGGCGAGCAGGCGGATCGTGCTGTCGAAGCTCGCCAGCCCGAAGGCATAGCGGCCCCGGCCGCGCTCGAGGATCAGGCGCAGGTGCTCGACGGCGCGGTGCACGGCCGCCTGGCGCCGCGGGTCGCTGGTGTCGACGAGCAGCAGCACCGCCCCGGGCCCGCGCTCGGCGGGCGGGCCGAGCAGCTCGGGCGCTGGCAGGGGCGTGCCGGCGAGGCTCGCCTCGGCGCCGATCGCCTCGCCGGGAGGCAGCAGCCGATACCGGCAGGCGAGCACCGCCGCGGAGCCCTGCTCGCAGGCCAGCTCGACGCCCCTGCCGCCCACCCGCAGCGGCTCGCCGGCGGCCGCCCCGGCGGCGAGCAGCGCGGCGAGCAGCACTGCCAGCGATGTCCGGATGCCCTGGGTCAGCGCTCTCACCGCAAAGCGCCCCCGCCGATCAGACCGGGTTGAGCTGGGCGAGGAGGTTGGTGGTGTCGCGCAGCCGCTCGATCAGGGTGCGCACGAAGACCTTGTGGAAGCGCAGCTGGGTGGCCTCGGCGGCCCGGTCGATGGTCGACTCGTTGACCTTCATCAGCGAGACCTCGGTGACCGCGGTCACGGTCGCGGTGCGCTTGGCCTTGGTGAGGTAGCCCATCTCGCCGAAGCAGTCGCCCTCCTGCAGGCGATCGACCTCGCGTCCGTTCTTCTCGATCGAGACCACCCCCGAGAGGACGATGTAGAAGGAGTGATCGGACTCGCCCTCGCGGATGATGGCGGTGCCGCTCGGGTAGCTCTGCCACTGGCAGGCCCGGATCAGCTCCCAGATGTCGGTCTCCGAGAAGCCCTTGAAGAAGCCGAGCTCCTTGATCACCCCGAACTTCTCGCGCAGCGCATCCTCGTTGGGCACCGCGTCGAGGTCCTCGAAGATGACGGCCAGGTCGGCGGCCAGGTCGAGCCCCATGCTGTAGCGCTGCCGGGGGTTCTTCTTGAGCATCCGGCGCAAGGTGTACTCGATGCCCTCGGGGAGGTCGTTGCGGTACTGGGAGACCGGCGGCGGGTCCTCGCTGGTGATCTTGTAGCTGATCGCGCTCAGGTTGTCGGCCTTGAACGGCTGCACGCCGGTGAGCAGCTGGTACATGACCGCGCCGAGCGAGAAGATGTCGCTGCTCGGCTCGATCTGACCCTCGTTGATCTGCTCGGGCGACATGTACAGGGGCGAGCCCATGAAGCCGGTGAACTGGGTGGCGGTGACGTCCGGGCGGGTGATCATGGCGATGCTGAAGTCGGCGATCTTGACGTCGCCGTCCTCGGTCAGCAGCAGGTTGCTGGGCTTGATGTCGCGATGGATCACGCCCTGGCGGTGGGCGTAGTCGAGCGCCTTGGCGCACTTGTAGACGATCCCCACCACCTCGCGCAGCGCCAGCAGGCTGTCCGGGCGGCAGTGGGCGTCGAGCGTGGTGGCCCCGGGGACGAACTCCATCACCAGGTAGCACAGGTCGCCCTCGACGTCGGCGTCGTAGATCCGCAGGATGTTGGGGTGGGTCAGCACGCCGGCGGCGTGGGCCTCGTTGAAGAACAGCTTGCGGTAGCGCATGCCCTCCGTGCTGCCGTCGATGAACTGCGGGTGGGCGACCTTGATCGCGACCAGCCGGTCGGAGAACGGGTCGTGCGCCGAGTACACCGTGCCCATGCTGCCGCGGCCCACCTCCTCGACGATCTCGTACTTGCCGATCTTGCGCGGGATCTCGCTCATGGGGGCCGTCCTGGCGTGCGTGGCGGAGGCGATTCATCATATAGCAAAGGCCGGCCGCGGCGCAGCCGAGCGGGCTCCCCGCCCGCTGCGCTGATACCATGGCCGGGTGCTCGCGGAGGGGTTCCGGATGGCGAAGCGGGTGGCCTTCTGCACCTTCGGGTGCCGGCTCAACCAGTACGACAGCGAGACGCTGCGCAGCCTGCTCGAGCGTGACGGCGACTGGCGCACGGTGGCGCCGCGCGAGCCGGCCGACGTCTACGTGATCAACACCTGCAGCGTGACCGCGCGCGCCGACGCCAGCGCCCGCAAGGCGGTGCGGCGCATCCACAGCCAGCGTCCCGCGGCGCGCATCGTGGTCACCGGCTGCTACGCGCAGCGCGCCGCCGAGGAGCTGGCCGCGCTCCCCGGAGTGGCGCTGGTGCTCGGCACCGGCGAGCGGGGAAGCATCGCCGCGCGGCTGGCCTCGCTCCCGGCGCCCGGAAAGGGTCCCGAGATCGCGGTCTCGCCGGTCGAGGGCAGCCGCGCCTTCCTCGACGTCCCGGTCACCGGGATGATGGAGCACACCCGCGCCCTGGTGAAGGTCCAGGAGGGGTGCAACCACGCCTGCACCTTCTGCATCGTGCCGCGCACCCGGGGGCCGTCGCGCAGCCGGGCGCCGGCCAGCGTCCTCGAGCAGGTCCGCGCGCTGCTCGACCGGGGCTACGGCGAGATCGTGCTCACCGGGGTGCACCTCGGCGACTACGGTCTCGACCTGCCCGGCGGGGGACCGCCACTGGTCGGGCTGCTCGAGGCGCTGCTCGGGCTCGAGGGGCTGCGCCGGCTGCGCCTGAGCTCGATCGAGCCGGCCTCGGTGGATTCCCGGCTGGTCGAGCTGATGGGCGCCGAGCCGCGCCTCGCCCGCCACCTGCACATGCCGGTGCAGAGCGGCAGCGACCGGGTCCTCGAGCGCATGGGCCGCCGCTACCGGGCGGCGCAGTTCGCCGATCTGGTCGCGCGGATCGCCGAGCAGGTCCCCGGCTGCGGGATCGGCAGCGACGTGATCTGCGGTTTCCCGGGGGAGGAGGAGGCGGACTTCGAGCGCACCTTCGAGCTGCTCGAGCGCCTGCCGCTGAGCTATCTCCATGCCTTCACCTACTCGCCCCGCCCCGGCTCGCCGGCCGAGGCCTTCGGTGACCAGGTGCCGGGCGAGGTCAAGAAGCGCCGAACCCGGGCGCTCAAGCGCCTCTCGGCGGCCAAGAACCGGCGCTTCCGCGAGGCCCACCTGGGGGCGGTGGTCGAGGTGCTGCTCGAGCCGGGCCGCCGCGCCGCCGAGGCGCGCCGCTGCGGCTGGACCGACAACTACCTGCGCGTCGAGCTGGCCGCCGGGGCGCCGAGCGAGGGCTGGGTACGGGCCCGGATCACCGCGCTCGGCGAGGAAGGGCTGCTCGGCGAGCCCCTGTGATCCGCGCCCGGAAGCTCTCCTCGTG
>CAZRGU010000013.1:0-14418 GCA_964599705.1 uncultured Ectothiorhodospiraceae bacterium
AAATCTCTTGTAGCTCCCGTTTGGTGCTTGCAAACGCGGGGCGGACCATATATGGCGCTCGGCGCTCGGCATCCCTGCCTCGCGACGGTCGCTCCGCGCCCCACCCCACCGCACACCTCGCCCTTGGGGCTGCGCTGCCCGAGGCGGGAGCCGTCTCGAGGAGCCCGGCCACCGGGCGGCGCACCTCCAGGGGTCTCGAGGGCGGGTGGCCCGGGCGGCGGCGTGGAGGCGGCGCGGGAGCCACGGAGGCGGAGCGCCGCCGACCCGCAGCGAGCCGCGCCACGGAGGGCGCGGTGAGCGGTAGCCGCACGGGCCACCCGCCCTCGAGACCGTCCCCGACGCCGATCTCACCCGGCCGGGCTCCGGCGAGCAATACACCCCGTTGCCCAGGCGAGGCGTGCGGCCACCTGGGGCGAGGGGTCCCCAGGAGGGGCAGCTCACCGTCACAGCACGGCGCGCAGGATGAAGAAGAACAGCACCGCCAGCGCGGCGCCGGCCGGCAGGGTGACCAGCCAGGAGACCACGATCGAGCGCACCACCCGGAAGTCGATGGCGCCGACCCCGCGGGCCAGGCCGACCCCGAGCACCGCCCCGACCAGGGTGTGGGTGGTCGAGACCGGCAGCCCGGTCCCCGAGGCCAGCACCACGGTGGCCGCGGCGGCCAGCTCGGCGGCGAAGCCGCGGCTCGGGGTGAGCTCGGTGATCCGCCGCCCGACCGTGGCCATCACCCGCGCCCCGTAGGTCGCCAGCCCGACCACGATCCCGGCCCCACCGGCCAGCAGCACCCAGCCCGGCAGCGGCGACTGCTGGGTGACGCTGCCGCTCTGCACCACCCCGACCACCGCGGCCAGCGGGCCGATCGCGTTGGCCACGTCGTTGCTGCCGTGGGCGAAGGCCATCGCGCAGGCGGTCACCACCATCAGCACCCCGAAGATCCGCTCGACGCTGGCGTAGCGGAACCCGCGCTCGGCGACCGGGTCGCGGCGCACCGCCCGCACCGCCAGCGTCCCGAGCGCGGCCAGCACCAGCCCGACCAGCACCGCCAGCGCGTAGCTGGCCGCCGTCGAGATCTCCAGGCCGACGTGCTTGAGGCCCTTGAGCAGGGTCACCAGGGCGACCAGCAGGCCGGCCAGGAAGATGTAGACCGGCACCCAGCGCCGTGCCGCGGCGAACGGGTCCGGGGTGTCGAGCACCAGCCGGCGCACGCTCGCGAAGAGCAGGAAGGCGATGGTCCCGGCGAGCAGCGGCGAGACCACCCAGCTCGCCACGATCTTGCCGACCTTCGACCAGATCACCGCGTCGAGCCCGATCCCGACCGCCGCGAAGCCGACGATCGCACCGACGATCGAGTGGGTGGTCGAGACCGGCCAGCCGAAGTACGAGGCCACCAGCAGCCAGGTGGCCGCGGCGAGCAGCGAGGCGAGCATCCCGTAGACCAGCAGCTCCGGGGTCGGGGCGAGCAGCGCCGGATCGACGATCCCCTTGCGGATCGTGGCCGTGACCTGGCCGCCGGCGAGCACCGCCCCGGAGAACTCGAAGACCGCCGCGACCAGCACCGCGCGGCGCAGGGTCAGCACCCCGGCGCCGACCGAGGTCCCCATCGCGTTGGCGACGTCGTTGGCGCCGATCCCCCAGGCCATGAACAGCCCGAAGGCCGCCGCCAGCGCGAGCAGCAGGCCGGCGTGCTCCATCGCGGGGGCGCTTACTTGGCGAGGATGAGCTGCAGGCGGGAGCCGACCCGCTGGGCGCGGTCGGCCAGATCCCCGGTCCAGTCGAGCAGCCGGTAGAGGAACATCACGTCGACCGGGGGCAGCCCGGACTCGAGCTCGAGCAGGCCGTTGCGCAGCTCGATCTGGATCTCGTCGGTCTCCTTCTCGATCCGGTCGAGCTCGTTGATCATCGACTGCATGACCTCGATCTCGGCGCCGCCAAAGCCGGTCTCGACCAGCTCGGAGAGCTCGGCGACCGCCCTTCTCGCCTGCGCGCAGGCCTCGACGCCGCGGCGCACGAAATCGAGGTAGCGCGCCCCGATCGGCTCCGGAATCCGCATCCGCCGGCCGAGGATCAGCCCGGCGACGTCCTTGGCGCGGTTGGCGACCTTGTCCTGCATGGTCAGCACCTCGAGCAGGTCGCGGCGATCCACCGGCAGGAACAGGCTGCGCGGGAGATGCAGGCGCAGGTCGTGCTTGAGGTCGTCGGCCTCATCCTCGAGCGCCGCGATCCGCTCGCGGCAGGCCGCGACCCGCTCGAAGTCCCCGGCCAGCGCCGCCTCGACCAGCGCCGGAAGCTCGCCGACGCACTCCATGACCTTGTCCATGTGCTCCTGGAGCGGCCCGATCGGCGAGCGCCCGAACAGGCGCGTGAGGGGACTGGTCGGTGCCATCGCGGCGTGGTCTCCCTGGCGTGGCCGGCAGCCAGCGCGGGCCTCCGGCCCGCGGCGGCGCGGATCCTAGCACGGAGCCCGGCCGCGGAGAGCCGCCCGACCGTATAATCGCGGCCAGGCTCGCCCGCGTGACGAGCCCCGCGAGGTCACAGGGAAGCAGACCGATGAGCACCCCTCGACTGATGATGCAGGCGCTCGCCTGCCAGCCCACCGCGCGCCGCCCGCTGTGGATCATGCGCCAGGCCGGGCGCTACCTGCCCGAGTACCGCGAGCTCAAGTCCCGCTACCGCTTCGAGGAGCTGTGCGCCGACCCGGCGCTGGCCGCCGAGGTCACCCTGATGCCGCTGCGCCGCTTCGCGCTCGATGCCGCGATCGTGTTCGCCGACCTGCTCTCCCCGGTCGCCGCCCTCGGGGTCGAGTTCCGCTTCGACCCGGGCCCGGTGATCGGCCGGCCGGTGCGCAGCCGCGCCGCCCTCGAGGCCCTGGCCCGCCCGCGGCCCGAGGAGGTCGCCCCCGAGGTCGCCGCGACCCTGCGCCGGGTGCGCGCCGAGCTCGACCCGGCCGTCGCCCTGCTCGGCTTCGGCGGCGCGCCGCTGTCGCTGGCCGCCTACCTGGTGGAAGGGCGCGGGGTGACCGGCTTCCCGACCCTGCGCGCCCTGCTGCGCGCCGAGCCGGCGCTCTTCGGGGCGATCCTCGAGCGCCTCGCCGAGCTGGTCGCCGGCTACCTCGTCGAGCAGCACCGCGCCGGCGCCGACGCGGTGCAGGTGTTCGACTCGTGGGCCGGGATCCTGTCGCGCGAGGACTGGCAACGGCACGTGCGCCCGCACCTGCTCGCCCTGCTCGAGGCGCTCGGCGCGGCCGGGGTGCCGCGGATCCTGTTCGCCAACGGCGCTCCGCACCTGGCCGAGGACTACGCGGCGCTGCCCAGCGAGGGGCTGGCGCTGTGCTGGCGCTCGGAGCTTGCGGCGCTGCGCGAGCGCATCGGCTACGCGAAGGCCCTGCAGGGCAACCTCGACCCGGCGCTGCTGCTCGCCGGCCCCGAGGTGGTGGCCCGCGAGACCCGCGCCTTCCTGGCCCGGATGCCGGCCCGCGGCCACATCGTCAACCTCGGCCACGGCATCACCCCCGAGGCACCGCTCGAGAGCGTGGCGGCCCTGATCGAGGCCGTCCACGCCGAGGGCGAGCAGTCCGGCCGGTGAGGCACCTGGCGGTCATCGGCGCCGGGATCTCGGGGCTCGCCGCGGCCACGGTGGCCGCCGAGCGGGCCTCGGCGGTGGCCGGCGGGCTCACCATCACGGTCTACGAGCGCGAGGCCGCGGTCGGCGGCAAGGCGGTCTCGGTGGCCGAGGACGGCTGGCTGGTCGAGACCGGGCCGACCGGCTTCCTCGACAACGAGCCGGCCCTCGACCGGCTGGTCGCGGCGGCCGGGCTCGCCAAGCTGCCCGCCGACGCCGCTGCCGCCCGGCGCTTCGTGGTCCGCGGCGAGCGGATGCGCGAGATCCGTCCCCACCCGCTGAAGTTCGCCGCCTCCGGGATCCTGGGGCCGCTCGGGCTCGCACGCCTCGCCCTCGAGCCGCTGGTCCCGGCGCGGCGCGACCCCGGCGAGGAGAGCGTCTGGGCGTTCGCCGAGCGACGCCTCGGGCGCCAGGCCGCCGAGCGGCTGATCGCGCCGATGGTCCTCGGGGTGTTCGCCGGGGAGGCGCGGGAGCTGTCGCTGGCCGCGGCCTTCCCCAGGCTCGCCGAGCTCGAGCGCGAGCACGGCTCGCTGGTGCGCGGGCTGATCGCGCGGCGCCGGGCGGGGCGCAGCGGCGGCGGGCCGGCCGGCCCTGCCGGGACCCTGACCAGCTTCGCCGATGGCCTGCAGAGCCTGCCGCGGGCGCTGGCCGCGCGCGGCGCCTTCGCGGTCCACGGGGCGCGTCCGGTCGAGGCGATCGAACGGGCCGCCGGGGGTGGCTGGCGGCTGCGCGCCGGCGGCGAGTCGGTGCACGCCGACGCGGTGGTGCTGGCCGGCGAGCCCTGGGCGATGGCCACCCTGCTCCCGCCCGAGGCCGGCGAGGCGGCCGAGGCGCTCGCCGCGATCCCCTGCCCGCCGGTGGTGCTGGTCGCGCTCGGCTTCGGCGCGCAGGCGCTCGCCCGGGTGCCGCGCGGCTTCGGGGTGCTGATCCCGCGCGAGGCCGGCTACCGGATCCTCGGCTCGCTCTGGGACACCTTCCTGTTCCCGGGGCGCAGCCCCGACGGGCACCTGCTGGTGCGGGCGATGCTCGGCGGGGCGGTCGACCCGCAGGCCGCCGAGCTGTCGAGCGAGGAGCTGGTGGCGATCACCCGCGCCGATCTGGCCCGCCTGCTCGGCATCGACGAGCCGCCGCTCTACCAGCGGGTGGTCCGCTGGCCGCGCGCCATCCCCCAGTACGAGCTCGGCCACCTCGAGCGGGTGGCGCGCATCGAGGCGGCGCTCGGCGCCGCCCCGGGGCTGCTGGCGGCCGGCAACGCCCTGCACGGCATCGCCTTCGGCAAGGCCGCCGCGGCCGGCGTGGCTGCCGGCGAGGCGGCGATCGACTACCTCAGGAAGGCTTAGCCGGCTCCTCCTGCGGGGCGAAGTACGGATCGAGGTACTCGATGCTCGCCTTGGCGCGCAGCCCCTCGCGCCAGCGCGCGAGGCGCTCCTTGGCGCGCTCCTTCTGCAGGTAGCCGCGCAGCTTCTCGGCGATCTCCTCGAACGGGACCTGGCGTGCCGGCAGCAGGCGGTCGACCTTGACCACGTGCACGCCGTAGAAGGAGCGCACCGGATCGGAGACCTCGCCCGGCTCGAGCCTCCACACCACCGCGTCGAGGTACTTGGCGAGCTGGCCCTTGTGGAAGGCGCCGAGCAGCCCGCCCTTCTCCTTCTGGGGCTCGGGGGCCTCCGAGTACTGGCGGGCGAGCACGGCGAAGTCCTCGCCGGCGCGGGCCCGCTCGGCGAGCTTGCGGGCCTCGGCCTCCTTCTCGGCCCACAGCGCCTCGCTGCGCCCGGTGGGCGGCATCTTGAGCATGATCTGGCGCACCTCGGCGCGCACCGGCTCCTGGAAGCGGGCCAGGTTGGCCTGGTAGTAGGCACGGGCCTCCTCGAGCGAGACGGTCTCGTCGCGGCGCGCGACCAGCGCCTCGATCTTCTCGGCCAGCGCATCCTCGGCGAGGAGCGCGCGCAGCGCCTCCATGCTCAGCCCGACCTTCTTCATCCTCGCCTCGAGCGCCCCCTTGCCCGGGTAGCGTGCCCTCACCTTGGCCAGCGCCTCGTCGATCTCGGCCTCGCTGACCTCGATGCCCCGGGCGCGCGCATCCTGGAGGGCCAGCGCGCGGTCGATGGCCGCCTGCATCGCCTGGCGGGCGATGTCGTGGACCTTGGCCTCGTCGACCGAGCCGTGGAAGCTCTGCATCGGCAGGATCCGGTTGAAGGCGCGCTTCACGTCGGCGAGGCGCACGCTCTGCCCGTTGACCCGCGCCACGACCCGCTCGGGGGGCTGGGCGAGCGGCGACGAGCCGGGCTGCGGGCCCTGCGCGGCGCCCGGAGAGGCGGCACCGAGGAGGGCGGAAAGGACGGTGAAGGCGGCCATGCGGCTTCGGTTGGGCATCGGCTGGAACTCCAAATCAGCTCGTGAACGCGGCACCGGCGAGCCGGCAGGTCGCTCGTCGGCAGGATACGCCCCCACCCACCGCCCGGTGACCGGGGGCACGCGCGGGAGGTCGCGGCAGGACGACCGCTCGACCCTCCTCCGTGAGGTCCGAAAAAAATTGCGATCGAAGGCTAAAGGATCTCGCCCAGGGGCCGCTAACCCTAGCGCAAGTTCTCACTCGTGACAAAGGCAAACCGGTCGAAAGACCGGGGCGCAAAGCTACCTGCCTGGGACCGCAAGGCGGTTATGGCCGAGGGGCTGCCGGAGAGTTCGATGAACACCGATTTCGACATGCGCAGCAGGCCCGCCAGCGGCGGCGGGCGTTGCGCGTGCTCGCGCCCGGTACCTTCCGAGCCTTCAGCCGACCTTCCCTCCCCGGCGGGCGGGGGAAGGCCGGATGAACGCTGCTAGAGCCATCGCCACCGCTGCTGCCCTGATCGCCGTGACCAGCTCGCCCCCGGCATCGGCCGGATCGTTTCGCGAGTGGCTGCTCGCCGACGCGCCGGCCTGGATGCAGGATCCTCGCCCGGCCGAGCGGGTCGCCCTCGACGAGATCGCCGAGGGCTGCCTGGCCTGCCACGACGGCAAGCGCGCCGGTGCGGTGCGGGCCCACGCCAGGGGCCATCGGCGCGGACGCTGGAGCAGCGGGGCGGCCACCAACCACCCGGTCGGCATGAGCTACGCGCTCGCCGCGGCGCGCAACCCGCGGGCCTTCGTCCCCGCCGCCACCCTCGATCCGTCGATCCGGCTGGTCGGCGGGCGGGTGAGCTGCATCTCCTGCCACCAGGTCGCGACCCACGATCGCCAGCCCGCCTACGGGTTCGTCAAGACCGGGTTCGTGAAGACCGCCTGGTCGCGCACCACCGCGCCCGAGGGCGAGTGCACCGCCACCGGGCGGCTGACGGTTCCGGGGCGCACCACCGACCTCTGCCTGAGCTGCCACATCAAGTAGCCGCGCGCGACCCGCCCCACCGGCGCCGTGCTCCAGCCCCCCTCGAGGCCGGCAAGCCGCCCGTCGAGCGGCTTCCCTGGCTCGCAACCTTTCTTCACAGATATCTTGCAAATCATGGAGTAAGCTTCGATACTTGAAACAATTTCTTTGCTGAAGATCGGGTGGGGACGGACATGGCGGGAGGCGCTGGAAAGGGCGGCCGAGCGGAGTACCCCCGCCGGCTGTCGCTGATCGCGCTGGCCACCGCGCTCGGCTCCTGCCAGCTCCCGCCGGTGCTGATGCCACCCGCCGAGCGGCTGCCCGAGCTCGAGCCCGGGCCCGCCACCGGCAGCCCCCCCGCGCGGGCCGGCCAGCCGGCCCCGGAGGCCGGGACCCGGGCCCTGCCGGCCGAGGAGCAGGCCCTGCCAGCCCACCCCCCGCGCAGCTTCCGCCGGCCGGGCAGCGACGTGCAGGTCGCCGAGCCCGCGCCCCGCCCGGCGCCCGGGCTCGCCGAGCGCCCCGGCGAGGTGACCCTCAACTTCGAGAACACCAACCTGCTCGAGGTCGTCAAGGTGATCCTCGGCGATCTCCTCGGGCTCAACTACACGGTCGACCCGCGGGTCAAGGGCGGGGTCACCCTGCAGACCAGCCGGCCGATCCCCCGCGAGGCGCTGCTGCCGACCCTGGAGATGCTGCTGCGGATGAACGGTGCCGCGCTGGTCGAGCGCGACGGGCTCTACCGGGTCGTGCCGCGCGAGCTGGCGGTGCGTGGCGAGGCCACGCCGCAGCTCGGCGGGGCGCGCAAGCCGCTGCCGCGCGGCTTCGGGATCCGGATCGTGCCGCTGCGCTACGTGGCGGCCAGCGAGATGGCCGACATCCTCGAGCCGCTGACCCTGCAGGGCGAGATCGTGCGCATCGACCCGGCGCGCAACCTGCTGGTGGTGACCGGGACCCGCGAGCAGCTCGCCCGGATCCTCGAGATCATCGAGATCTTCGACGTCGACTGGCTGGCCGGGACCTCGGTCGGGCTGTTCATCCCCGACTTCGTCGACCCCAAGACGCTGGCCGACGAGCTCGGCCGGATCTTCGGCGAGCGCGGCAAGAGCCGGCTGGCCGGGCTGGTCCGGCTGGTGCCGATCGAGCGGCTCAACGCGCTGCTGGTGGTCACCGCGCGGCGCGAGTACCTGCAGCGGGTGGCGGCCTGGATCGACCGGCTCGATCGCGACAGCGGCGGCGGCGGGCAGCGGCTGTTCGTCTACCGGGTGCAGAACGGCAAGGCGGCCGATCTGGCCAAGGTCCTCAACCAGGTCTACGCGGGAAGCGGACGGCGGGGAATCCCGGCAGCGACCCTCGCCCCCGGCCGCGAGCCGGCGCGAGTGGCCACCAAGGCCGGCGCTGGCGCCGGGGAAGCGGGCAGGAAGGCAGCGCCGCCCGCGGCCAAGGGCGAGGAGGGCGTCGCCCTGGTCCCCGGCTCGATCCGGATCATCGCCGACGAGGTCAACAATGCCCTGCTGGTGCTGGCCACCGCCCAGGAGTACCGGCGGGTGCGCGAGGCCCTGAAGAAGCTCGACGCGGTGCCCCTGCAGGTGCTCATCGAGGCCACCATCGCCGAGATCAGCCTCACCGGCGACCTCAGCAACGGGCTCGAGTGGTACTTCAAGAACAAGCTCGGCAAGAAGGGCGGGGTGGGGACGCTGGATCTCGGTGCGGCCGGGATCGCGGCCATCGCCCCGGGGTTCTCCTACGCGATCACCGGCGGGGCCGACATCGTCAACGCGGTGCTCAACACCCTGGCCAGCGACTCGCGGGCCAACATCGTCTCCTCGCCGTCGCTGATGGTGCTCAACAACCAGAAGGCGAGCATCCAGGTCGGCGACCAGGTCCCGGTCACCACCCAGCAGCAGCAGTCGACCTCGACCACCGCGAACGTGATCAACACCATCGAGTTCCGCGACACCGGGGTGCTGCTCACGGTGACGCCGCGGGTCAACGCCGGCGGCCTGGTGACGATGGAGATCTCCCAGGAGGTCAGCGACGTCGCCCCGGGGACCGGCGACTCGCTCACCCCCACCATCCAGACCCGCAAGATCGAGAGCACGGTCGCGGTGGAGAGCGGCCAGACCGTGGTCCTCGGCGGGCTGATCCGCGACAACCGCTCCGAGTCGCGCTCCGGGATCCCGGGGCTCTACAACCTGCCGGTGCTCGGCTGGCTGTTCGGGCAGCGCTCGGCGAGCGGGCGGCGCACCGAGCTGGTGGTGCTGATCACGCCGCGGGCGGTGCGCAGCGCGGCCGACGCCGAGGCGGTCACCGCCGAGTTCCGCCGCAAGATGCACAGCCTGCAGCCCTTCCAGGCCGAGCCGGGCCGCCGCTCCAGCCTGTTCAACCAGTAGCGCCGTCGCCGCGCGCGCCGGCGCGGGCTGGCGTCCATCTCGGAGCGCGCAACCCCCGCGAGCAGGGCAGGAAGGCCGAGAAAGAAGGGCGGGGGACGCCGAACGCGCCCCCCGCCATCAGGACAAGCCCGGCGGGTTCGGTTACTGGGTCTTCAGCCAGCTCCCGATCGCGTCGCTGTCGCTGCTCGGCAGGCAGGACAGGAACTTCATCGCCTTCTCCTTCTTGATCGCGTCGCGCACCTTCTTGGCATCCTTGCCGCGCACGTCCTTGCCGCTCGCCCCGCCCCGCGCGTCGATCCCGTGGCAGCCGGCGCACATGGTCACGTAGCGCTCCTGGCCGCTCACCGAGAAGGAGTTGAGGTAGCCGGCGACGTCGTCGACATCGGTGGTCGAGAGCACCCCCTGCAGCGACTGCATCTCCGCGACCCCGTTGGGGAACACCTTGTTGTAGTCCGGGTTCCCGTAGAGGGCGAAGTCGATCGAGCAGGAGCGCGCCCCCGGGACCTTGCGCGGCGCGGCCGGAGCCGGCCCACCGACCGTCGGGTCGCCGTGGCAGCTCTGGCAGTAGGCCGCGTACTTGCCCTGCGGCGTGGTCGGCGCGAAGGTCGCCAGGTAGTCGGCCAGGAGCTGCGCCTCGGTCGCCCCGATCGAGGCGCTCAGGCTCCCCATGCCGCCGGTGTTGGCCGCGATCGCGTCGAGGATCTGCTGCTGTGTGCGCCCCGCCTTGACCGTCGGGTCGGTCCCGTGGCAGCCCTGGCAGTAGGTGCTCCACAGTCCCGCCCCGTCGGTCGGCGGCGGCGGCGGCGCCAGGCTCGCCAGGTAGTCACCGACGATCTGGATCTCGCTGGCCGTCAGGGTCAGCGACCCCATCCCGCCAAAGTTGCTGTTGATGGCGTTCTGGACATCGGTCGCCGTGCGCCCCGCCTTCACCGTCGGGTCGGCCCCGTGGCAGCCCGCGCAGTTGGCCGCCCAGATGCTCGGCCCGTCGGTCGCCGGCGGCGGCGCCGCGAACGTCGCCAGGTAGTCGGCCAGCGTCTGCAGCTCGGTGGCCGTCAGCGACAGACTCCCCATCCCGCCGGTGTTGCTGCTGATGGCGTTCTGGATGTCGGTCACCGTGCGACCGGCCTTGACGCTCGGGTCGGTACCGTGGCACCCGGAGCAGTTGCTCGCCCACAGGCTCGCCCCGTCGGCCGCCGGCGGCGGCATCCCCGGCCCGCCGTTGCCGGTCAGGAACGCCCCGATGGCGTCGGTGTCGCTGGTCGGCAGGCAGGACAGGAAGCCCATTCCGCCCTTGTTCTTGCTGATGGCCTTGCGGACCTTGCTGGCGTTCTCGCCGCGCACGTCCTTGCCGACCCGGCCACCGCTGCCGTCGATGCCGTGGCAGCCCGCGCAGGCGGTGACGTAGCGCTGCTCGTCGGAGACGAAGAACGAGTTGAGGTGGCTCTCCAGGTCGGCCACGTCGGTCGTCGACAGCGTTCCCTTCAGCCCCGCCATCTCCGGAACCCCGTTGCGGAAGTAGCTGGTGACCTTGTTCGCACCGTCGATCGAGAAGTCGATCGAGCAGGAGCGCGCGCCACCGACCTTGTAGGGGGCCGCCGGGGCCGCACCGCCGACCGTCGGGTCGCCGTGGCAGCTCTGGCAGTAGGCCGCGTACTTGCCGGCCGGCGTGGTCGGCGCGAAGGTCGCCAGGTAGTCGGCCAGGAGCTGCGCCTCGGTCGCCCCGATCGAGGCGCTCAGGCTCCCCATGCCGCCGGTGTTGGCCGCGATCGCGTCGAGGATCTGCTGCTGTGTGCGCCCCGCCTTGACCGTCGGGTCGGTCCCGTGGCAGCCCTGGCAGTAGGTGCTCCACAGTCCCGCCCCGTCGGTCGGCGGCGGCGGCGGCGCCAGGCTCGCCAGGTAGTCACCGACGATCTGGATCTCGCTGGCCGTCAGGGTCAGCGACCCCATCCCGCCCAGGTTGCTGTTGATGGCGTTCTGGACATCGGTCGCCGTGCGCCCCGCCTTGACCGACGGGTCGGTGCCGTGGCAGCCCGCGCACACGTTGGCCCAGATGGTCGGACCATCGGTCGCCGGCGGCGGCGGCGTGAACGTCGCCAGGTAGTCGGCCAGCGTCTGCAGGTCCGTCGTGCTCAGCGAGATGAAGCCCATTCCGCCGGTGTTGCTGGCAATGGCGTTCTGGATGTCGGTCACCGTGCGTCCCGCCTTGACGCTCGGATCGGTCCCGTGGCAGCCGGCGCAGTTGTTCGCCCACAGGGTCGGGCCGTCGGCCGCCGGCGGAGTCAGGGTCGACAGGTAGTCGCCGACGTTCTGGATCTCGGCGGGCTGCAGGGTGGTGCTGAGGAAGCCCATCCCGCCGACGTTGCTGTTGATGGCGTTCTGGACGTCCGCCGCGGTCCGCCCGGCCTTGACCGTCGGATCGGTGCCGTGGCAGCCGGCGCAGACCTGGCTCCACACGGTCGGGCCGTCACGGGCCGGCACGTTGCCGTTGCCGGCCAGGCTGACGCTGACCGTGGGCTGGTCCGGGTCGTCGCTGCTGATGTCGAGCGTGGCGCTGTCGGCACCGGCGTCGATCGGCGCATAGGTCACGTCGAACGAGGCCGAGGCGCCGCCGGCGAGGACCATCGGCACGCTGACCGCGCCGAGGGCGAACTCGCCGGTGCCGGTGATCGTCACCGCGCTGACCGTCAGGTCGAGGTCACCGGTGTTGGTGAGGGTCACCGTCGCCGGCGCCGAGGTGACACCGACATCGACGGTCCCGAAGTCGACGGTCAGCGGGCTGACGCTGGCGTTCTGCAGCGCCGCGCCGCTCGCCGTGAGGCTCACCGTCACGCTCGGATTGACCGGGTCGTCACTGGCCACCGTCAGGGTCGCGCTGGCCGGCCCGGCAGCGCTCGCCGTGAACTCGACCGGGACACTGGCCGAGGTCCCCCCGGCGAGCACCAGGGGCAGCCCGGGCGCGCCGGCCCCGAGGGTGAAGTCGGCGCTGCCGGCCAGCGTCAGGGCGCTCACCGTGAGGTCGGCGTCGCCGCTGTTGGTCACCGTGACGGTCGCGCTCGCGGTGGAGCCCACCGGCACCGTTCCGAGGTCGACCGCGGCCGGCGAGACGCTCGCCTGCTGGGGCAGGAGCTCGACGCCGCTCAGGGCGACCGAGACGGTCGGCTTGCTCGGGTCGTTGCTGGCGAAGGTGATCGAGCCGCTGTCGGCGCCGCCACCGGTCGCGTTGTAGTCGACCCAGATGCCGCGGGCCAGCGCGTTAACCGGCAGGGTCAACGGCAGCGCCGGCGGGTTGGCCCCGAGGGCGAAGTCGCTGCTGCCGGTGAAGGTGATCGCGGTGACCACGCACTCGGCATCGCCGAGGTTATCGACGAAGACCAGCTTGCTGGCGCTGCCGCCCGGGGAGACGGTGCCGAAGTCGACGCTCGCCGGGCTCACCGACAGGTCGCAGGCCGGCACGTGGACGATGCCGTTGCCGGCCAGCGGAATGCTGACCGTCGGGGTCGCCGGGTCGTCGCTGGCGATATCGAACGAGCCGCTGTCGGCGCCCGCGTCGCTCGGCTGGTAGACCAGGTCGACCTGGATCTGCTGGCCCTGGACGAGGGTGAAGGGCGGCACCGGCGCGTTGCCACGCACCCGGAAGTCGGCGCTGCCGGTCACCGTGAAGCCGGTCACCCGCAGGTCGCGCTGGCCGAGGTTGGCGATGGTCACCGTGCGGAAGGCCATCTGGCCGATGTCGAGGGTGCCGAAGTCGATCGAGACCGGGGTCACGTCGATGTCCTGGTCGGCGAGCAGCGGCACCTCGTTGCCGGCCAGCACGGTGCTGACCACCGGCTCGTCGGGATCGTCACTGCTGATCTGGACGGTCGCGGTGTCGCTTCCGCCACCGGTCGGGGTGTAGGTCACCGGCACGTCGAGGGTGGCCCCCGCGGCCACCACGGCCGGCAAGGCCGGCCCTCCGGCGCCGAGGGTGAAGTCGGCGCTGCCGCTCAGGGTGACCCCGGTCACCGTCAGGTC
Organism: uncultured Ectothiorhodospiraceae bacterium; assembly: GCA_964599705.1. Lineage (GTDB taxonomy): Bacteria > Pseudomonadota > Gammaproteobacteria > HK1 > HK1 > CAZRGU01. The sequence goes on from CAZRGU010000013.1 coordinate 13,366, forward strand.
GGAGTTGCCGGCATTGGTCACCGTCAGCGCCAGGGTCGAGCTCAGGGTGCTCTCCACGTCGCCGAAGTTGAGGCTCGCCGGGACCGCGATGTCGGGCGCGTACGAGCCGGTCCCGGACAGCGGAATGGTCAGGGTCGGCTGCGCCGAGTCGTTGCTGGCGATGGTCAGGGTGGCGCTCGCGGGGCCTGCCGCCGCGGGCGTGAACTCGACCGGGATGCCGGTGGCGAGACTGCTTCCCGCCCTGAGCGTGAAGGGCACCGCGCGCGCGTAGGAGGCGAGCGCGAAGTCGGCGCTGCCGCTGATCGTGGTCGCGCTGATCGTGCAGTCGGCGTCGCCGATGTTGCGCACCTTGACCCAGCCGGTCGCGGTGCTCGCCACCGGGGTCAGCCCGAAGTCGATCGCGCTGACGTCGGGCAGCAGGGTGCACACCGGCACGTGGGCGATGCCGTTGCCCGAGAGCGCCACGGTGACCAGCGGGCTGAGCGGGTCGTCGCTGGCGATGTCCAGCGTCCCGGCGTCGCTGCCGACGTCGCTCGGCACGTAGCGCAGCGGCACGTCGACGGTGCTGCCCTGGGGCACCGCGAACGGGGTGGCCGGCGCGCCGAGCCCGAAGGCGAAGTCGGCGCTGCCGCCGAGGGTCAGGGCGGTCACCGTGAGGTCACGCTGGCCGAGGTTGGTGATGGTCAGAGTGGCCGCCGCGCTCTGCCCGACCTCCAGGGTCCCGAAGTCGACCGAAAGCGGCGTGACGTCGATGTCCTGATCGGCGAGCGGCGGGATCTCGGTGCCCGAGAGCCCGACGAAGACGCTCGGCTGGTCGGGGTCGTCGCTGGCGATCTCGAGGGTACCGGTGTCGCTCCCGGTTCCGGTCGGCGTGTAGTCGACGGCGACATCGACGCTCCCGCCCGGAATCACGGTCAGCGGCGTCGCCGGCGCGCCGGCGGCGAGCGCGAAGTCGGCGCTGCCGGTCAGGTTGAGCGCGCTGACGGTGAGATCGAGGTTGCCGTTGTTGCTGATCGTGGCGGTGCGCGAGGCGCTCATCCCCGACTCGACGGT
>CAZRGU010000013.1:14518-26625 GCA_964599705.1 uncultured Ectothiorhodospiraceae bacterium
CCGAGGAGCCGACCTGGACGGTGCCGAAGTCGAGCGCCAGGGGGCTGATGTTGAGGGTGCAGGCGAGCGCCGGGGCCACCCCGTTGCCGGTCACCGGGACGTCGACCACCGGGGTGTCCGGGTCGTCGCTGACCACGCTCAGGGTGGCGCTGTCGGCGCCGAGGCCCGACGGCGTGTAGGCCAGATCGACGGTCACCGAGCCACCCGGTGCGACCGTTGCCGGAAGCGTCGGGGTCGCGGTCCCGAAGGCGATGTCGGCGCTTCCCGTGAGGGTCACGTCGCTGACCGTCAGGCTCGCGCCGCCGGTGTTGGCGATGGTCACCGTGAGGGTGGCCGAGGCGCCGAACTCGACGTCGCCGAAGGCCGCCGCGGCGGGGCTGACCGAGACGTTGCGGGCCGCGACCGCGTTGCCGGCCAGCGACACGGTGACCACCGGGTTGGCCGGGTCGTCGCTGGCGATGTCGAGCGTTCCGGCCGCCGCGCCGACCGCGCTCGGGGCGAACTGCACGGTCACCGGCACGGTGGCGCCGAGGGCGACGTTGAACGGGGTCGCCGGCGCGCCCGGATCGAGCGCGAAGCCGGCACCGCTCACCGTCAGCCCGGAGATCACGCAGTCGGTGCTGCCGTTGTTGCCGATGGTGGTCGAGAGGGTCACCGAGCCGCCGAGCTCGGCGGTGCCGAAGTCGAGGCTCAGCGGCGCGACGGTGATCGCGCAGCCACCGGTCGGCTGCACCCCGTCACCGGCGAGCGCGACGGTCACCGTCGGGGTGTCCGGGTCGTCGCTGGTGATGGTCACGGTGCCGGCGTCGCTGCCGACGTCGGAGGGCGTGTAGTCGACGCTGATCGTCGCGCTCGCCCCCCCGGCGAGGGTGAAGGGCGCGCCAGGCGGGGTGGTGAAGCTGAAGTCGGCGCTGCCGGCGAGCGTCACCGCGCTGACCGTGAGCGGCTTGCCGCCGGTGTTGTCGATGGTGATGGTGCGGCTCACCACGTTGCCGATCGCGTTGACCCCGAAGCCGATCGAGAGCGGCGCAACGGCGATGTTGGCCGGCTGGCAGTCGAGATCGGCCGCGTCGTAGACCCCGTCCCCGTCGTTGTCGAGCCCGTCCGGACCGCCCGCGTAGGCGCCCTCGCTGGCCGCACTGCACGGGTCGGTGGGCTTGTTCGGGTGGCTGGCGTCGGGAGAGAAGTAGTACGGCGGAGGCACGTCCTCGCCGAGGGTGGTGTAGTTGGCCGGGTTGGCGTCGCTGTGACAGCTCGAGCACAGGGTCACCCCGGCGTTGAAGTGGTGCTGGCGCAGGCCGGCGCCGTAGGCGGTCGGCGAGCCGAGCGGGATGCCGTCGCCGGCGCGCCCGTGGCAGCCGGCGCAGGCGATCGGGTCGAGGCCGGCGCCGCCGGCCGAGCTGTTGAGCAGCACCGGGAAGCGGGCACCGCTCGAGTGGCAGGTGCTGCAGTCCCCGGAGAGCATCGTCGAGCGATGGGTGTCGTGGAGGTTGGTCGGCCAAGTCACCCCGTCGTGCTTCGATGTGTAGGTGGCGGCACCGTTGAAGTCGCCGTGGCAGCTCGCGCAGTTCCCGGTGGTCCCGTCGCTGCTGTACTGGCTGTAGGCGGCGGCCTCGCGCGGCAGCGAGGCGCCGAGCATCGCGGCGAGCATCAGCCCGGCGATGGTGGCGAGCGCTGCGGTCAGCCGGGTGCGGGTGCAACCCCCCTCCCGGACACTGCGACTCGGCGATGTCATCTCTGCGTTCATGGTGCTGGCTCCCGAGACCGAATCACGAAGAGGCGCCGGCCCCCTGGCGGGGTCGCCGGCGCGCGGCGATGAGAAATCCGTGGGCGCTGCCCGATCAGTCACTTACGAAGGCCTCCCGCGCTGCGCTGCGGTCCGCTTCCGCGCAGCTTTCAGGTACCTTTAAGGTTGGATGGGACTCTAGCCCTGGATCGGGAGCGCGGTATTGATCGAGATCAATAAGGTTCGCTTAAGAAAAAAAGACTTGTCGACGCCCTTCGCGATGCCCGGCACGGAGCCCGGGGCGCGCTCGGGGAAGGGTTGCTCGCCGGGGTGGGACGGACCCGTCGGGGGCGAGCCGGCGAGGAGCAGGGAGGGTCGAGGAGGCCGGGCCGCCCCGGGGGGACGGGCCCGGCGACGCCTCCTTATCTATAGGGGCCGGAGGCCGGGGGCCGGGACCCTGGGCCGGGAAGCGAGGAACGGCGCCAAGACGCGGGGGGGTGGCCGGCATCGCGCGTCCTCCCCCGCCCACCGGGGCGCCGGCAAGCCCGCACCCGACCGACGGATTCCCGGCGTCCCCGGGCCGCGCTCTCGGCCCCTGCATTCCTGCCCGGCCGGCAAGCAAGCCATTGATTCCTAAGTCCCGATCCTGTGACCGGGTTCACACTCGGCGCCCCGGCCCAGGCATTCACGGCACTTTCTTGATCGGGATCAATATTAAGCCCGGATTAAGCGTCTATAGTTCTCACCAAGCTGAAGGGAACCTGAATCGAACCTGACGGCTGTTTTAAGGGCAAGCAAGGAAATGTCATCAGTCGGCCACCCGGATGCGGCCGGCAAACCGGAAACCAGGGGCGGCTTCGAGCGACGGAGTGAGCGAAGCGCCAGGAAGACTCCGAAACAGGACCAGGAGGTCGAAGATGATCAAGATGCGTCACATCGTAGCGTTCGCGGCCACCGCCGCGCTGTCGGGCGCCGCGCTCGGATACACGGCGGGCGCCGGCATCACCAACAGCCCGCACGATCTGAGTGGCACCACCACCGCGACCAACGAGATCTGCGTGTTCTGCCACGCGCCGCACACCAACCAGAACGCCGCCGGCGAGCTGCTCTGGAACCGCCAGGCCAGCACCCAGGTGTACACCATGTACTCGAGCCCCACGCTCGACGCGACCCTGCCCGGCTCGCCGACCGGCTCGGCCAAGCTCTGCCTGAGCTGCCATGACGGCTCGATCGCGGTCGACAGCTTCGGCGTGGACGGGAACGGCAACCCGATCAATACCGGCGGCCAGTTCGTGTCCGGGCATGCCAAGGTCGGTCCGGATCTCAGCAACGACCACCCGGTGTCGTTCACCTATGACGCCGCACTGGCCTCGACCGACGGCGAGCTCGCCGACCCGACCGCCGCCAACTCGTGGGCGACCGGCGCCACCATCGCCAGCGCGGTGCTCGAGGGCGGGACGACCCTGCAGTGCGCGAGCTGCCACGACGTCCACAACAGCGAGGCGGCCGCGCTCAAGCTGCTGCGCAAGGACAACACCGGCTCGGCGCTCTGCCTGACCTGCCACACCAAGTAGCCAGGGACGCCTGAACGCGCCCACAGGGAGGTGGGCGGCGCGGAGGGGGCCGAGAGGCCCCCTCCGCGTTTTCATGCCCGGCCCCTGCCCGGCGTAGTACAATCGGCGTCCTGGACAGGAAGTCTGGGAGCAGCCCCGCCATGCGCAGCCAGGGATTCGCGTGGGCCTTGGTGCTCGCGATCACGGTGCTGGCCGTCCCGCCGCCGGCGGCCGCGCAGACCGATCCGGCCGAGATCACCCTCGAGCCCGGCGCCTCGTGCATCAGCTCCTCGTGCCACAGCGACCTGGCCACCGCGCGGGTGATCCACCCGGCCGCCGCCGACGGCGACTCGTGCACCTCCTGCCACCTCACCGGGGACGACGAGACCCGCCACGTCTTCGAGCTCGCCGCCGAGCCCCCCGAGCTGTGCTTCATGTGCCACGACGACATGACCGAGGGCAAGGCCACGGTCCACCCGCCGGTCGCCGACGGGGAGTGCACCACCTGCCACAACCCCCACCAGAGCGACAACCCGCGGATGCTCGAGCTGCCGCTCGCCGAGCTGTGCGTGATGTGCCACGCCGACGCGCCCTACACCGGCGACAAGGTCACCCACGGCCCGGTCGCCAAGGGCCAGTGCATCCAGTGCCACGACCCCCACGCCGGGGACCGCGACCGGATGCTCAAGGCCGACGAGCCTGATCTGTGCTTCCGCTGCCACAACCGCACCCTCAAGGACCCGCAGGGACGGGCGCTGCCGCCGACCAAGGCGGCCTACAACAGCAAGTCGCTGACCCAGCACCCGCCGTTCGCGGCCGGGACCTGCACGATGTGCCACCTGCCGCATGCCGGGCCCGACACCCGGCTGCTGATCGCCCCCTACCCGGCGACCTTCTACGCGCCGTTCTCCGAGGACGCCTACATGTGCTTCACCTGCCATGACGTCGAGGCGTTCACCAGCGCGCGCACCATGGACGCGACCGAGTTCCGCAACGGCAACCTCAACCTCCACTACCGCCACGTCAACCGCGAGAAGGGACGGACCTGCCGGGCCTGCCACGACCAGCACGCCGCGCGCTACCCGCGCCTGATCCGCGAGCGGGTCCCGTTCGGCAAGCGCTACATCACCATCTCGACCTTCGAGCTCACCGAGACCGGCGGCAAGTGCGGCCCGACCTGCCACGCGGTGGTCGAGTACGACCGCTTCAAGCCGGTCCCGCCGCCCTTCCGGGTGAGCCCGCGCGAGGGCGAGGACGCCACCCCGGAGGAGCTCGAGGCGGCCCGGGCCGCCGCCCAGGCCCAGTAGTGCGCGGCGCCCCCGGCCGGCCCCTTGAGCCGGGTCAAGATCGGCCTGCCAGGGCGGGATTACAATTGCAACCCGCTGTGTCGCAAAGGTTCGAGGGATCGAGATGAACATCAAGCATGCGCTCGTGGTGGCCTGCCTGGGGGTGCTGGTCGCATCGTGCGGAGAGGCCCCGACCCGGGTCGAGGAGGAGCCCCAGATCACGATCTTCTACCCGCCGCTGCCCGAGAAGCCGCGCCTCCAGTACCTGACCCACATCAGCATCGAGCGGGACCTCAAGGCCGAGCGGGCGAGCGACTTCCGCAAGTTCCTGATCGGTGCCGACCAGGTCCGCGCCTGGCTGGTGCGACCCTACTCGGTGGCCCACTCGCCCGGGGTGATCTGGGTCGCCGACCGCGGCCGCGGCGAGATCGTGCGCATCGACCTCAAGGCCCAGCGCATGGAGGCGCTGCGCACCGTCCAGCCGGGCACCTTCCAGGACCCCGGCGCGATCGCGGTCGCCCCCGACGGCTACCTGTTCGTGGCCGACCTCAAGCTCGAGCGCATCATCGCCCTCGACCCGCGCGGCATCCCGGTGCGCAGCTACGGCGAGGACGGCCAGTTCAAGCCCACCGACGTGGCCGCCACCGAGGATCGGATCTACGTGGCCGACATCCGCGACAACGAGGTCGAGGTCATCGACCGGGCCAGCGGCGAGGTGATCCAGCGCATCGGGGCCGACGAGGATGCCGAGGGCGGGCTGTACCGGCCGGCCTTCATCGACCTCGACGCCGAGGGCAACCTGTTCGTCACCGACACCTTCAACTTCCGGGTCCAGGTCTACGACCCCGAGGGCAACCACCTGCGCTCGATCGGCAAGCTCGGCGATCGGCCCGGCTACTTCGCCCGCCCCAAGGGGCTGGCCGTGGATCGCAACGACTACCTCTACGTGGCCGACGCGGCCTTCGAGAACATCCAGATCTTCGACGGCCGCACCGGGGACGTGCTGCTGTTCTTCGGCACCAACGGCGAGGGCCCGGGCGGGACCTACCTGCCGGTGGCGGTCGACATCGACTACCAGAACCTGGAGTACTTCCAGCGCTTCGTCGACCCGCGCTTTCGCCTCCGCTACCTGATCTACGTCGGCAACCAGTCCGGGCGCCAGCGCATCAACGTCTACGGCTTCGGCGACTGGAAGGGCCCCAAGCTGAACTAGCCCGACCCCTTCGCTCCCCGCCACGCGAGGCATGGAGATCGGGAGGCCGCGCCGGGGGCGGCCCCGGCGCGGGAAACGGGGCGCGACGCGGCGCCTGGCGCCACGACGCCAGCCCCGATGGCGGGCAGCGCGGGCGCCGAAGCGGGCGGAACCAGCCAGCGTGCCGCCAGCCCGCGGGCGAGAACGACAACCGAGCGGGGTGCCCGGCAGGTGCCTGTGGCTCGCGCGAGCGCGGGCGCGAGGAACCGGAGCAAGGTGAGAGCACGCACGGCAGGGGTGACTCGGGGGCTACGCTGGGCGGTCCTGGCCGCGCTCTGCGCGCTGGCGCTCGCCGCCTGCAGCGAGAGCCAGCGCTACGAGGTCCTCACGGTCTTCTTCACCGGCGTGCCCCGGCCCGGCCAGGAGCAGGCCGAGGCGGCCGCCGCCGCGGGCGCCGGGCAGGCGGCCACCCCGCGGCGGCGCGAGGCGGAGAGCTTCGTGCACGGGCCGTACGGGGCGGGAAGCTGCACCCTGTGCCACAACCTCAAGGGCACGGTGAGCTTCCGCACCAAGCGCCGCCAGGGCCAGCAGCCGGCCGCGCAGCAGTCGAGCATCCCGCGCGGCTTCGGCCAGCGGCTCGCCTACCCGCTCGAGGAGCTGTGCATCGGCTGTCACCAGGACTTCGACCCGAAGGAGACCGAGGCGGCCGGCGACTGGAGCCACGGACCGGTCAGCGCCGGGCGCTGCATCGAGTGCCACAGCCCGCACCGCTCACCGCAGCGCTTCATGCTCAAGGCGCGCCCCCAGGCGCTGTGCCTGCAGTGCCACGAGGGCAAGTCCCCGGAGGCGACCCGCGCGCGCGGCGAGTGGAGCCACGGGCCGGTCGCCTCGGGGCTGTGCACCGGCTGCCACCGGCCGCACCGCTCGCCGGAGCGCTTCCTGCTCGAGGAGCCAGGCGAACGCCTCTGCCTGGAGTGCCACCAGCGCCTCGGCCCCGAGGCCGCGGCCGCGCGCGGCGACTGGCAGCACGGGCCGGTCGCCAACGGCCAGTGCGTGCGCTGCCACCAGCCGCACGGCTCGCAACGCCGCTTCCTGCTCGCCGCGCCGCCCGCCGAGCTGTGTCTCGGCTGCCATGCCGAGAAGGGCCCGGCGGCGGCCCGCCGCCAGGGGCTGTGGCTGCACGGGCCGGTCGCCACCGGGCCGTGCACCACCTGCCACCAGCCCCACGGCGGCCCGCGGCCGGCCTTCATCAAGGCCGCCGATACCGTGGCCCTGTGCACGAGCTGCCACGAGGAGGCGGCCCTGGCGAGCAACGATGCCCATCCCGAGCCGCCGTTCCCGCCCTGCACCGAGTGCCACAACCCGCACCTCGGCAGCGATCGCCTGCTCCTCAACTGGGACTATGCCGAGCGGTGATGGGGAGCCGACCGTCCCTGCCCGCCGCCGGGCAACGCGGTCCCGGAACCGGCCCGCGCATCAGCGCGGCCGCGCGGGGTCGGGTGGCGGCGCTGATCGCGGCGCTCGCCGCGCTCGCCCGGCCGCTGCCGGCGGCAGCCATCGACTGGCTGATCGAGCGGCCGGTCATCGATCTGGTCTCCGAGTACGAGGTCGACGCCCAGCAGCGCAAGAGCCTCGGCAACCCGAGCGCGTTCTTCACCCACACCGCCAGCAGCGCGATGGTCGTCTCCACCCAGGGCTGGGTCTACCACCCGGCGCTGGTGGTGTTCACCTCACGATTCCGCCCCGAGCTCGAGCGGCGCAACGCCAACGCCAAGCCGGGCGTCCTCGAGACCAGCGATGACCTGTTCCTCGGCTACGACCTCGACAGCACCTGGTTCCAGTTCAAGCCGATCTCGTTCGGGCTCGGCGCCACCCGCGAGCGCGAGACGATCAGCAACCGGCTCTCGCCGGACACCAAGACCCGGCGCAACGACTACCGCGCCTTCCTGCGGCTCAAGCTCGACCCCTTCCCGACCACGGTTCGCGTGACCCGCTCGGAGAGCACCTCCACCACCCGCTACACCGAGGAGTCGATCAACCACGAGGTCTCGCTGCTGTCACGCTACCGCGACGCGCGCCAGCGCGCCGACCTGCGCGCCAGCCTGAGCCTCGAGGAGCGCAGCGCGCTCGAGGCCAGCCAGATCGATCGCAGCCTCGACTCGTCGCTGCGCCACCAGCTCGACCTCAGCCCCCGCGCGACGCTGACCTCGCGGCTGCGCTTCGATCACGATCGGGCCAAGCACGACGTCACCCAGCGCACCTTCGAGACCGGCAGCGAGCTCGCCGTCCAGGTCCGCGACAACCTGCGCTGGCGCGCCGGGGTGAGCTACCAGAACCGCATCAGCGCCGGCTTCAGCAGCAAGCGCACCGTCGGCGAGGGCTCGCTGTCCCACCGCCTCTACGAGAACCTGACCACCCGGGCCGGCTTCCGGCTCTCGCGCGACCGCCAGGCCAGCGGCCCGGTCAGCGAGAGCAGCGGCAAGCTGGACCTCGCCTATGTCCGGCGCATCCCCTGGGGGTACGTGCACGGCTCACTGGGGCGCAACGTGATCCTCACCAACGACCGCCGCGATGCCGGCCTCATCCGGGTCAGCGACGAATCGCTCACCCTCAACGGCACCGCGCGCAGCTTCCTCGCCAACCTCGACATCGAGCCGGCGAGCATCGAGGTCACCAACCTCGCCGCCACGGTGCGCTACCTGGAAGGCATCGACTACCTGGTCACCACCCGCGGGCGGCGGGTCGCGCTGACCCGCACGGTCGGCTCGGCGATCACCGACGGCGAGACCGTGCTGGTCGACTACCAGTACGCGATCGGAGCGCCGGCCAAGACCCGCCTGACCACCGACAGCTTCGGCTTCGGGCTGATCCTCGGCCAGCGGCTGTTTCTCGACTACCGGGTCATGAGCGCCACCGAGAGCCTGCTCTCCGGCTTCGACGATCAGCTCATCGACGACCTGACCCGCAGCTACTCGGCGCGCCTCGACTGGGGCATCAGCAGCACCCAGGTGCGCTACGAGGACATCGACTCGGTCTCCGCGCCGAGCAAGGAGTGGACGGTACGCGAGGAACTCAACCTGACGCCGGCCCGCGGACTGGCGCTGCGCTCTGCCGTGCAGCTCGCCAACAGCGAGGAGCTCGACACCGGCAACATCGAGGACACGCTGCAGGTCAACGCCACCCTGCGCTGGTTTCTCGGCCGCTGGCCGCTCGGCCGCGACGCCCGCCTCGAGATGACGGGTGACCTTCGCCTGATCCGAGGCGACGTCCAGAGCACCAACGACGCCTACCTGCTCGGCACGCTGCGCTGGCGCTTCGGGGCCTGGAAGCCGAGCATCGAGGTACGGCTGCGCCGGGCCCGAGACAACCGCAGCCGGCAGATCTTCCACCGCAACCGGGTGCTGCTGCGGGTCGAGCGGCGGCTCGACTTTCGCTGACCTTCCCGCCCGGGGGACGGACGTGGCAGACTCTCGGCGTTGCGCGCCGCGCTGAACGGGCAGCGATGGAGGATGGACCGATGAATCGTTCCTTAACGCGATCGCTTCTCGTCGCGCTGCTCATCGCCGTGGTGAGCGCCGGTTGCGCCCAGCAAGGCGAACGTGAGCGACCCCTCACCGAGAGTGTCGAGCCGGACGTCGCCCCGGTCTGGCCGCCGCCCCCCGCCGAGCCGCGGATCCGCTACCTGCGCTCCCTGACCGGGCCCGATCAGCTCAGCCCCGAGCGCGGCCTCCTCGAGCAGTTCCTCGGGGTGCTCAAGGGCAGCCGCCCGCAGCGCATCAGCCAGCCGCTCGGCCTCGACGTGGACGCGGACGGACGGCTCTACGTCACCGACACGGTGCTCGCCCAGGTCCACGTCTTCGATCTGGCCGCCCAGCGCTACCTGCGCTTCCCCAGCCCTCCGCCAGCGCGCTTCCGCACCCCGGTCGACGTCGTCGCCGGCGTCGACGGCCGGGTCTTCGTCAGCGACTCGGGGAGCGGACTTGTGCACGTGTTCACGGCGCCCGGATACCGGCACCTGGCAAGCTTCGGTGAGGATCAGATCGACCGCCCGACCGGGATGGCGCTGACCCGCGACGGCGACCTGATCGTGGTCGACACGGTCGGCTCACGGCTCGCCGTCTACGACCCGCGCACCCTGCTGCTCAAGCGGGTGGTCGGACGACTGGGAAAGGATGAGCGCTCGTTCAATCGCCCGACCCAGGTCGCGACCGGACGCGACGGGCGCATCTACGTGGTCGACTCGCTCAACTTCCGGGTCCAGATCCTCGACTCCGAGTACCGCTTCGTCGGCCGCTTCGGGCTGGCCGGCGACACCCCCGGGCACTTCGCCCGCCCCAAGGGGATCGCGGTCGACTCCGAGGGCAACATCTATGTGGTCGACGCGATCTTCGACAACGTCCAGGTCTTCGACCCGCAGGGTCGCCTGCTCATCGCCTTCGGCTCCCCGGGGCGCGGGGCTGGAGAATTCTGGCTGCCGGCCGATATCCGGATCGATGATCGGGACCGGATCTACGTGGCCGACGCGTACAACCAGCGCGTGCAGGTCTTCGCGCGCGTCGGTCGATCAGGGAGAACGAGATGAAACGCGCGGCTGGTGAATGGATCGCGGTCGCCGTGCTGGGCCTGGCGGTTGCCGCCCCGGCGCTCGCCGGCAGCGTCGTCGACACCCGCCACAACCTCTCGGTGAGCGGCCCGGGGCCGGTCAAGTCGACCAGCGAGACCGAGATCTGCATCTTCTGCCACACGCCCCACCAGGCCCGCAGCAACATCCCCTTCCTGTGGAATCGCGCCGACTCGACGGCCACCTACACGACCTATACGAGCTCGACCCTGTTCGCCTCGGTCGGCCAGCCGACCGGGGCCTCGAAGCTGTGCCTGAGCTGCCATGACGGCACCATCGCGCTCGGCTCGGTGCTCTCGCGGGCCACCCCGATCGAGTTTCCCGGCTCGGGCTTCATGCCCAGCGGTCCGGCGCTGCTCGGCACCGACATCTCCGACGATCACCCGATCTCGTTCGTCTACGACGCGGCGCTGGCCAGCGCCAACGGCGAGCTCGAGAGCCCGGCGCTGCTCACCGGTGCGGTGCGGCTCGACAACGCCGGCGAGCTGCAGTGCACCGCCTGCCACAACCCCCACGACGACACCTTCGGCAAGTTCCTGGTGATGCCCAACAACGCCTCGGCGCTGTGCACCACCTGTCACCAGCGCACCGGCTGGCCGACCAGCTCGCACGCCACCTCCGGGGCGACCTGGAACGGCGCCAGCCCCGATCCCTGGCCGCACACCGACTACACCACGGTGAGCGAGAACGGCTGCGAGAACTGCCACAGCCCGCACACCGCCGGCGGGCACGCCCGGCTGCTCAACTTCCCGCTCGAGGAGGCCAACTGCCTCTCGTGCCACAACGGCAACGTCGCCGCGACCGACATCGAGGCCGAGCTCGGCAAGGTCACCCGCCACCCGGTCGACTCCTACACCGGGGTCCACGACCCGGCCGAGAACGCGCTGACCATGCCCACCCACGTCGAGTGCACCGACTGCCACAACCCGCACCAGGTCGACGCCTCGAGCGCCTCGCCACCGAATCTCACCGGGCCCCTCAAGGGCGCGCGCGGGGTCTCGGCGGCCGGCAGCGAGGTCAAGCCGGCCAGCTACTCCTACGAGGTCTGCTTCCGCTGCCACGCGGACAACCCGGTGAGCCTGCCCGGCGCGATCGTGCGCCAGGTCAACTCGCAGAACACCCGCCACGAGTTCGACCTGTCCAACCCCTCCTACCACCCGGTCGAGGGCCCCGGGCAGAACCCGGACGTGCCGAGCCTCTACAACGGCTACACCGAGAGCAGCGTGATCTACTGCACCGACTGCCACAACAACGACCAGGGACCGGGCAACGGCGGGGCCGGGCCGAAGGGCCCGCACGGCTCGAGCAACCCGTTCCTGCTCGAGCGCAGCTACTCGACGGCCGACTTCTCGGGCAGCACCGCCACCAGCACCGCCGCGATCTGCTACAAGTGCCACGACAAGCGCTACTTCACCGACAAGATGTACAAGATGTGGACCGGCTTCAAGGAGCACCGCAAGCATGTGGTCGGCGAGAAGGCGCCCTGCTCGACCTGCCACGATCCGCACGGGGTGCGGGCCACCGCCGGGACCGGCGATCACAGCCACCTGATCAACTTCGACACCAGCATCGTCAGCCCGCGTGGCAACGGCGACCTGCGCTTCGTCGACAAGGGCAACCGGAGCGGGAGCTGCTACCTGGTCTGCCACGGCAAGGATCACAAGCCGTTCAACTACTGAACGGGCGCGGCGGGCTGCTTGCTGCTTCTCCGCGCCGGTCCGTGCGGCGG
>CAZRGU010000014.1:0-26520 GCA_964599705.1 uncultured Ectothiorhodospiraceae bacterium
GGAGTTCCTGCGCGAGGCCGAGCGGCTCGCCGGTCCCTGAGAGTTTGTGAAAAAACCGCGCGCCGTCTTCCGGCCGGCGCGGGCCGGCAGGCAGCCACCCGCGCCGGGGCTGGCGCCGGGGGCGGCCATCGGGTAGCGTGTCGGGCGTGGCAATACTCCGGCCAGCCGCCGCGGTGCGGCCGCTCCTCGGGGCGTTTCTCGTCCTCGCCGGCGCCCCTCCGGCCGCCGCCCAGCTCGTCCCCGGGCGCTACGAGCGCCCGCCGCTGCTCGGTGCCGGGCAGGTGCTCCCGGCCCGCCTGCTGCGCTCCGGGCACCACCGGGTGCTCGACGAGGTGCGCCTCGCCGGACACACCCTGGAGCTGGTCGTGGAGTCCGATTTCGGCACCTTCCGGCCGCGCTCGCTGGCCCTGGCGATCGAGCGGATCCGCGAGATCGACGTCCTCGCCCAGGCCATCGACGCCTACAACCGCCGCAACGTGCGCCTCGCCGAGGACCTGCGCGGGCGCCTCGAGGTCGGCGCCGACTCGTTCGTCGACATCCTGACCTCGCCGCTGGCCACCACCTCGAGCATGGTCGGGCAGCTCGGCGAGAAGGTCGGACAGACCTTCGCCGAGCTCGGCACCTTCCCCGACGAGGCGCTGCGCCGCGAGCGGCTCGGCCCCGACCCCTACGCGCGGATGGTCCCGGGCGACCCGGTGCTCGCCCAGCACAAGCGCTCGGTGGCCCGCCAGCTCGGCCTCGACGTCTACTCCTCGAACCCGCGGGTCCAGGAGTTCCTCAACACGGTGGCCGCGGCGCGCAGCTCCGGGCAGCGCAGCGCCGGGGTGCTCAGCGTGGCGCGGCGCCGCGATCTCGCCCCGCTGGCCGGCGGGCGGATCGACGAGTCGGTCGCCGCGGCGCTCGCCCGCCTCTCGATCCGCGAGCTCTACGCCCGCAACCGCGAGCGGCTGCTGGCGCTCGGCGTCGAGGAGGCGCTCGCCGACCGCTTCCTCAGCCACCCGCCGCTCTCGCCGCGCCACAAGACCGCGATCACCGCCTACCTGGAGTTCCTCGCCGGGGTGCGCAATCCCGGCGTGCTGCTCGGCGCGGCGCTGGCCGCCCGCGACGAGGCCGGGGCGCTCGCCCACGAGCAGGGCGCGCGGATGCTGGCCCGCTACCAGGACACCGTCGCCCCGCTCGCCGAGCTGCTCGACGCCGGCGAGGTGGTGCTCGCGGCGGGCCGCGCCGGCGAGCTGATCGCGGTGCTGCCCTTCGACTACCTGTACTGGAGCCGCGACAGCGACGAGACCTTCTCCGGCCTGGCCCGCTACGCGGCCCGGCGCGGGGCCCGCGCGCTGGAGGTGCTGATGAGCGGCCAGGCGAGCCCGCGGGCGCGCAGCGAGCTCGCCCGGCGCGGCTACCGGCTGCGCGAGCGCTTCCTGCTCGCGCCGGGGTAATGCGCGGCGCTGCTCGTCAACTGCGGATCCCCACCCCGCGGCGCAGCAGCTCGAGGCAGACCGCGAACAGCACCGCGATGAACACCGCGATGATCGCGAAGGCCCGCCCGACGGCGATGTCGCTGACCCCGAGCATCCCGTAGCGGAAGGTGTTGACCATGTAGAGGATCGGGTTGAGCAGCGAGAGGTGGCGCCACAGCTCGGGCAGCAGGTTGATCGAGTAGAAGACCCCGCCGAGGTAGGTCAGCGGGGTGAGCACGAAGGTCGGGATGATCGAGACGTCGTCGAAGTTGCGCGCGTAGATGGCGTTGATGAACCCGGCCAGCGAGAACAGCATCGAGGTCAGCGCCACCACCGCGATCATCACCCCGGCGTGGTGCACGCGCAGCTCGGTGAAGAACATCGCCACCGCGGTCACCGCCGCGCCGACCGCCAGCCCGCGGGCCACGCCGCCGGTGACGTAGCCGAGCAGGATCAGGGCGTTGGGGGTCGGTGAGACGACCAGCTCCTCGACGTGGCGCTGGAAGCGGGCGCTGAAGAACGAGGACACCACGTTGGAGTAGGAGTTGGTGATCACGGCCATCATGATGATCCCGGGGGCGATGTAGTCCATGTAGCGGTGCCCGCCCATCTCGCCGATCCGCGGCCCGATCAGGTTGCCGAAGATCAGCAGGTAGAGGGTCATGGTGATCACCGGCGGCAGCAGGGTCTGGGCCCAGATGCGCAGGAAGCGGCGCACCTCCTTGCGCACCAGGGTCCGGTAGGCGACCCAGGCGCGCCGCACGGCCGGGGCGCGGCTCACGCGCCGGCCTCGCCGGCCGCCTCGGGGGCCGCCGGGCGCTCGCCGGGGTCGGCCGCCGCGGCCTCGATCAGGCGCACGAACAGCTCCTCGAGACGGTTGGCCTTGTTGCGCATGCTCACCACCTCCACGCCCTGGCGCTCGAGGGCGGCGAAGACCCGGTTCAGTCCCTGCTCGCGGCGCACGTCGACCTCGATGGTGGTCGCGTCCACGCTGCGCACCGCGTAGCCGCCGATCTCGAGCCCGCGCGGCGGCGGGGCGGCGAGATCGAAGACGAAGGTCTCGACGTTGAGCTTGTGGATCAGGGTCTTCATGTCGGTGTCCTCGATCACCGCGCCCTCGTCGATGATGACGATGTGCCGGCACAGGCTCTCGGCCTCCTCGAGGTAGTGGGTGGTGAGGATGATGGTGGTGCCGCGGGCGTTGATCTCGCGCAGGAAGGCCCACATCGAGCGGCGCAGCTCGATGTCGACCCCGGCGGTGGGCTCGTCGAGGATCAGCAGGCGCGGCTCGTGGACCAGGGCGCGGGCGATCATCAGCCGCCGCTTCATGCCGCCGGAGAGCTCGCGGGCCCGGCTGGCGCGCTTGTCCCACAGCCCGAGCTGGCGCAGGTAGCGCTCGGCGCGCTCGAGCGCCGCGCGCCGCCCGATGCCGTAGTAGCCGGCCTGGGTGACGACGATGTCGAGCACCTGCTCGAACATGTTGAAGTTGAACTCCTGGGGCACGATGCCGATCCGCGACTTGGCCTCGGCCGGGTCGCGGTCGATGTCGATGCCGAACACCCGGACCCGGCCGCCGCTCTTGCCGACCAGCCCGGTGACGATGCCGATCAGGGTCGACTTGCCGGCCCCGTTGGGGCCGAGCAGGGCGAAGAACTCGCCCTCGCTGACGCTCAGGCTGACCGAGCGCAGCGCCACCTGCCCGCCGGCGTAGACCTTGTGCAGGTCCTCGACGGCGAGCGCCGGCGGCTCGGGACGGGAGGGCGGCATGATCACCTGCGCGAGCTGGCCTCGGCGGGGGCGCGGATTATAGCGCGCGGCGCCGCGCCGCGGCGTTGTGCCGGTCGCGGGGCTGGCCTATCCTCGCCGCGGGTCACGGCGAGGGAGGGGTGATGAGGGCAGCGGCGCTGGGCCGGCTCGCGCTGGTCCTGGTGGCGGTCCTGGTTGCAGGCTGTGCCGAGATGGATCGGCGCGAGCGGGCGCTCAAGCTCGACCAGGCGGTCAACGCCTACGTGGCGGCGCTGCGCTGGGGCGAGATCGAGCAGGCCGCCAGCCACCTGCGGGCCCGCGACGGGACGCCGCCGGCGGCCATCGAGCGCTCTCGCTACCGCGGGCTCAACGTGACCGGCTACCGCATCGAGGTCGTGCCGGTGGGAGCGGCCGAGGCGCTGATGACGGTGCGCTTCAGCTACTTCCGCGACGACTCGGCCAGCGTTCGCGAGCTCGTGCACCGCGGGCTGTGGTGGTACGACGAGGAGCTCGCGGGCTGGTTCCTGGAGGGCGAGCTGCCGCGCTTCTGACCCCGGCGTCGCGAGGCCCGCCCGCAGCCGATGCGCATCCCGCGTTTCCACCTCGACGGCGAGCTGCGCGAGGGCGCAATCCGCGCCCTGCCCGAGCCGGCCGCGCGCCACGCGGCGCGGGTGCTGCGGCTGCGCCCCGGCGACCCGCTGCGCCTCTTCGACGGGCGCGGTGGCGAGCACCGGGCGCGGGTCGTGGCGCTTGCCGGGGCCCGGGTGGAGGTGCGGGTGGAGGAGCCGCTCGCCGCCCGCGGCGAATCGCCGCTGGCGCTGACCCTGGCCCAGGCGGTGGCGCGCGGGGAGCGGATGGACTGGCTGGTGCAGAAGGCGACCGAGCTCGGGGTGGCGGTCATCCAGCCGCTGATCACGGAGCGCTGCGTGGTGCGTCTCGACGGCGCGCGCGGCGAGCGTCGCGCCGCGCACTGGCGGGCGGTGGCGTGCGCGGCCTGCGAGCAGTGCGGCCGTGCGGTGCTGCCCGAGGTGCGCGCGCCGCTGCCCTTCGCCGAGTGGCTGGCCGGGTTCCGCGGGGCCGGCATGATGCTCGATCCCGAGGCCGGCCGGGGCCCGGGCGCCCTTCCCCACCCGGGCCCGCGGCTCGCCCTGCTGGTCGGTCCCGAGGGCGGGCTGAGCGCCGGGGAGCGGCGCGCGGCGCGCGCCGCCGGGCTCGAGCCGGTGGCGCTCGGCCCGCGCACCCTGCGCACCGAGACCGCGGCGCTGGCCGCGCTGACCCTCGCCCAGGCCCTGTGGGGGGACCTGTGAGCGGGGCGCGTCGATGAGCGGGCGGTGAGCGCCGCGGCCCTGCTCGCCTGGCTCGTCCCCTGGGAGCCCTCGCCGACGGTGATGGTGCTGAGCGCCGGCGCGGCGCTCGGCTGGCTGCGCGGGCAGCGCCGGCTCGCCGCCCGCGGGCGGGCACCGTCGGCCGGGCGCCGGCTCGCCTTCTGGAGCGGGCTGGCGCTCACCTACCTGTTCCTGCACAGCCACCTCGACTACCTCTCCCAGCACATGTTCTGGATCCACCGCCTCCAGCACCTGGTGCTCCATCACCTCGGGCCGTTCCTGGTGATGCTGGCCGTGCCCCACGAGGTGATCGGCGCGGCGCTGCCCGGGCGGCTGCGCGAGCGGGTGCTCGCGCCGCTGTGGCGCAGCCCCTGGCTGCGCTGGCCCTACCGGCTGATCCAGCACCCGGTGCCGGCCACCGCGCTGTTCGCCGGCCTGGTCTACCTGTGGCTCGACCCCGAGATCCACTTCGATGCGATGCTCAGCGAGGCGCGCTACAAGGCGATGAACTGGAGCATGACCGCCGACGGGCTGCTGTTCTGGTGGCTGATCCTCGACCCGCGCCCGGCCCACGCCGGGCGGACCCTTGCCTACGGGGTGCGGATCGTGATGCTGTGGGCGGCGATGGTCGCCCAGATCGCGATCGGCGCCTACATCACCCTGAGCAGCGAGGTGCTCTACGATGCCTATGCCATCTGCGGGCGGGCCTGGCCGCTGGATCCGCTCACCGACCAGCAGCTCGGCGGGCTGCTCACCTGGATCCCGCCGAGCATGATGTCGGTGGTCGGGATCCTGGTGGTGCTGCGGATGTGGATGCACGCCGGCAGCGGCTCGCGGGCGGGCGAGCCGGGGCGCGGCGGGGCGCCAGGCGGGGAGCGGGCATGAGCGGTGTGATCCTTCGGGGCGTGGTGCTGGCGCTGCTGCTCGGCGCGGCCGGCTGCGCCGAGCGCCCGCGGTGGCGCCTCAAGGACGTCAGCGGGGTGGTCGCGCCGCTCGAGCTCGAGCTCAGCGACGACCGCGGCCGGCAGGTCAGCGAGGCCGACTTCCGCGGCAAGGTGGTGATGCTGTTCTTCGGCTACCTGAGCTGCCCGGACGTCTGCCCGGCGACCCTGGTCCGGCTCTCCGAGGCCGTCCGGCGGCTCGGCGAGCGCGCCGGGGAGGTCCGGGTGCTGTTCGTGTCGGTCGATCCGCGCCGCGACACGCTCGCGGCGCTGCGCGCCTACGTGGCCGCCTTCGCTCCCCAGGTGGTGGGGCTGCGCGGCGAGGAGCCGGTGCTGCGCCGCCTGACCAGGCGCTACCGGGTGACCTACGGCTACGGGGAGCCCGACGAGGACGGCTTCTACCTGGTCTCGCACAGCAGCGCGGTGTTCATCTTCGACCGCCAGGGACGCGCCCGGCTGCTCGCCACCTCGGGCGACCCGGTCGAGGCGATCGCGGCCGACCTGCGCCGGCTGGTCGAGGCGGGCTGAGGATGGCGGTCCCCTCCACGCGGCGCCGCCCCCGCGGGTCGCGCCTCGCCGGGAGGCTGGTCGCGGCGCTGCTGGGGATGGTGCTGGCCGCCGCGCTCGGCGGCTGCGTCGAGTACCGCGAGCGCATCGAGCTCGGCCGGGACGGCTCGGGCAGCGCGCTGCTCGAGATCGGGGTCAGCGAGAATCTGGCCCGGGCCGCGGCGCTCGCCGAGGCCAACGGCTTCGAGCCCGGGCGGGTGCGCGCGGCGCTCGCCGGCCTCGCGGGCATCGAGGTCGTTGAGACCCGGGTGGCCCTCGAGCAGGGCACCCGCTGGCTGCGCATCCGGCTGCGCTTCGCATCGCTCGCGGCGCTCGCCGGCCTCGATCGCGCCCCCGGCTACCAGGGGCTGTTCGGCCGGGTCGCGCTCGCCGAGGGCGGCGAGCGCAAGCTGCTCTACCGGCGCACGGTGAGCCTCGACGCGGCCCGTTTCGGCGCCACCGCCTCGCTGCTGCTCGGCCCGCTGCTGGCCCGCTATCCGTGGCGCTTCGAGGTCGCGTTCCCGACCCGGGTCGCGGCGGCCACCGGGCCCGGCGCGCAGCTCGCCGACGGGCGCCGCCTGGTGCGCTGGGGCCTGTCCCTGGACGAGGTCATCGAGCGTCCCCACACCCTCGAGGCACGCTATGCCCGCCCCGGCCCCGGCCTGCTCGGCCTCGCCGCGGCCGTCGCGCTGATGGTCGCGGTCGCCGCCGGGGTGGTCCTGCTGCGCCGCTCGCGGCGCCGCGGGGCGCGGGGCGCGCCGCGCGGCGCGTAGGGCGGCGGCTCAGCGGCAGTCGCCGGCGCGCCCGGGGCGCACCACCAGGGTCGCCTCGACCTCGAAGGCGCCGGCGTACTCCGGGGGCACGCCCTCGCCGGGGCGCAGCGCTCTGAGCTCTCCGCGCAGGGTCACGAAGACCCGCTCGTAGTCCTTGCGGGTGATCCGCAGGTACTGCGGGAACAGCGACGCCCGGGCATCGCCGCCGGGCAGCACCCAGTAGCCCTGCTGCGAGCCGCACGGCTCGAGCAGGCTGACCCCGGGTCCGCGGTAGTAGTAGCCGCTGGTCAGCAGCGGCTCGGCGCGCGCCCCCGCCGAGGCCAGCGCCACCAGGACCAGCGCCGCGAGCGCCGGGTGACGACCTGAGCCCATCCTCTCCTCCCCCCTGCCGGTGTCTGGCGCCGGATGGTACTCACAGGCGCAGCGACATGCAGCTCAGGCCACCGTCCATGCGCCGCACCTCGCCGACCTCGAGCGGCCACGGCTCGAGGCCGTGCCCGGCGAGCGCCCGCTCGAGCCCGGGGAAACCGGCCGGGACCAGCACCCGGTGATCGAGGGGCAGGCTGTTGCAGGCGTAGCGCTCCTCCTCGGCGAGCACGATCCGGGGGTGCCCGGCGAAGGCCGGCTCGGCGGCGTAGCCCGGGGCGAGCAGCAGCAGCCCGCCGCCGAGGTGGGCGGCACCCGACTTGAGGTGCAGGTCGCCGCGCACCTCGACCTCCCGGCAGCGGTAGCCGTGGGGGGACAGCGCCGCGGCGAGCTGCTCGAAGCCGGCGCGGTTGCTGCGCGCCGAGCGTCCCACCCAGACCTCGCGCCCGGCGACCAGCACGTCGCCGCCGTCGAGCGTCGCCGGCGCCTCGAGGCGCACGATCCGGCGCTGCCCAGCGGGCCCGCGCGGCTCGCCGGCCCCGCCAGGCGGCCCGGCGCGGATGGCCCCTGCACGGTGCAGCAGCCGCTCCACGGCGGCCTCGAGGTGGGTGACCTCGGGGCGCCGGGCGGGCGCCCCGGGGCGGGTCAGCACCGCGACCTCGGGCACCAGCACCGCGCAGTCCTCGACGAAGTAGGCGTCGGGCAGCCCGGGCAGGGGCGCGAGCCGCTCGAGCTCCACCCCGGCGGCCTCGAGGGCGGCGCAGTAGGCGCGGTGCTCGGCGCGCAGCCGCTCCGGGTCGGCGCGCCCGAGGCCCGCCGCGGTCAGCCCGGCGGGCGCATCGGGGCCGGGGCTGCGGACGATGGCGTGGCGAAAGCGCGGCCCGTTCATCGCTCCTCCTCCTCGTTCTCCCCGCCGCCCAGCAGGGCCTCGCGATGGCGCACCATGAGCTGCCCGGCGAGCATCGACAGCAGCCCGTAGGCGGCGAAGAAGTACAGCCCCAGCCCCAGGCGGGCCTCGGTCAGCCGGGCGCTCTCGCTGGCCAGGAAGGCGAGCAGGATGGCGACCACCAGCACGTCGGTCAGCGACCAGCGCCCGAGCGCGCCGAGGACCCGCTCGGCGAGCCGGCGGTGGCGGGCCGGCAGCGGCGTCAGGGCGAGGCCGGCCAGCACCAGCTTGAGCACCGGGACGACGACGCTGAACAGGCCGAGCAGGGCGGCCAGGAACGGCTCGCCGGCGCGCGCCAGGCCGCTCACCGTCGACAGCACGCTGCGGGTCTCGTGCTGCAGGACCACCTCGCCGAGCAGCGGCAGGCGCTCGTGGGCGATCACGGTGAGCACCGGGGCGGCGAGCCCGACGGCGAGGCACAGGGCGCTCGCCCCGAGCAGGTGGTGGACCACCGGGGCCGGCCGGGCGCGGGCGATCTGGTAGCCGAGGAAGAGCGCGGTGAGGGCGGCGAAGGCCCAGCCGGCCAGGCGCGCCCGGCGGGCGTGCTCGCGGGCGCGCTCGAGCAGCGCCGCACGCTCGCGGGCCAGCCGGGTCGCCCCCCGGTACAGCCCCAGGCTCGCCCCCTCGAGGAGGCGGGCGATCAGCGACTCGGTCTCGGCCTCGGGGGTGCGCAGCCCGGCCAGACGTGCGTGGAGCCGGCTCTCGGCCTCGCTGTGGTAGAGCACCGCGGCGCCGAGCGGCGCGGCGAGCAGGTAGTAGAGCGCGGCCAGGGCCAGCAGCGGGGCGCGCGCGCGGCTCAGCGGTCCGTCTCCGGGTGGGGGACGAAGCCGAAACGCCCGGCGACCTCGGCCACACGCAGCCGCCCGAGGGGCACGGTCGCGCCGCCCCAGCGCAGCCCGGCGGCGGTCCCGGGATCGGAGGCCGGCGCGCCACGCTCGTCGACCAGGGCGGCGGCGAGCGCCGCGAGATCGCGGTCGTCGACCACCCCGACCCCGTGCGCCCCGGCGAGCAGCAGCGCGCCGTCCTCGTCGAGCCAGGCGCCGGCAAGGGCGCCGACCGCGAGGCCGGTGTGGGTACGCAGCCGGCCGGCGCCGTCGAGCCGGTGGACCCAGGGGGTGTAGTCGAGGTCGACCAGCACCCGCTGCGGGCCGTTCTGCAGGAACCAGCGACCGTGCCCGTCGTGGCCGTAGTGGCGGGCGATGAAATCGAGCAGCCCGCGGTGCCCGATCGGCTCGCCACGCAGCAGCCAGCGCCCGCGCCGGTCGAGGCGCAGCCAGCCGGCCACCGCCGGCACGTCGGGCCAGCGGGCCAGGGCGCTGAGCACGCGGGCATCCAAGCCGCAGGCCTCCTCGGTGCGCGGTGGTGGCGCCATTCTAGCCCGCAGGGGCCGGGCGGCCCGCGCCTGCCGGCGCCGATTCGCCCGCCGCGCCGCTGCGCCGCGGGCACCGGCGAGCCGCTTGCCTATACTCTGCGAGTACCCCGGGGGCCGCGCGCGGCCCCCGGCCATGACCTTACCCGAGGAGAGTCGTGATGGGAGAAGGCTTGTCGGTTGTCGTCCTGGTGTTCGTGGTCTTCGTCGTGGTGCTCGGCTTCATGGCGGTGCGACCGGTGTCCCAGGGCATGAACTTCACGGTCGAGCGCTTCGGCCGCTACACCCGCACGCTCCCTCCGGGGCTGCACTTCATCACCCCGATCATCGATCGGATCGGGGCGCGGCTGAACATGATGGAGACGGTCCTCGACGTCCCCACCCAGGAGGTGATCACCCGCGACAACGCGATGGTCTCGGTCGACGGGGTGGTCTTCTTCCAGATCATCGACGCGGCCCGCGCGGCCTACGAGGTCAACGACCTGAACAACGCGATCCTCAACCTGGTGATCACCAACATCCGCACGGTGATGGGCTCGATGGACCTCGACGATGTGCTCTCCAAGCGCGACGACATCAACCAGCGCCTGCTCGGGGTGGTCGACGAGGCGACCACGCCGTGGGGGCTCAAGGTCACCCGCATCGAGATCAAGGACATCGCCCCGCCCCGTGACCTGGTCGAGGCGATGGGCCGGCAGATGAAGGCCGAGCGCGAGAAGCGCGCCTCGATCCTCGAGGCCGAGGGCGCGCGCCAGAGCGCCATCCTGCGCGCCGAGGGCGAGAAGCAGTCGAGGATCCTCGAGGCCGAGGGGCGCAAGGAGGCGGCCTTCCGCGACGCCGATGCCCGCGAGCGCCTCGCCGAGGCCGAGGCCAAGGCCACCGAGATGGTCTCCAAGGCGATCTCGGCGGGCAACGTGCAGGCGATCAACTACTTCGTCGCCCAGAAGTACATCGAGGCGCTGCGCGAGGTGGCCATCGCGCCGAACCAGAAGCTGATCCTGATGCCGCTCGAGGCGAGCGCGGTGATCGGCTCGCTGGGCGGCATCGGCGAGATCGCCAAGGAGGTGTTCACCAAGGGGTCGGACCGCAGCGATGCCTGAGACGCTCGCCTACTGGCACTGGCTGGTCCTCGGGCTGGTGCTGGTGATCTGCGAGATCTTCGTCCCCGGCGCCTTCTTTCTCGGCATGGGCTTGGCGGCGCTGGCGGTCGGCGCGGCGCTCTGGGCGCTGCCCTTCGACTGGAAGCTCCAGCTTCTGGCCTTCGGCGTGCTCTCTCTGATCTCGATCCCGGCGATGCGCCACTGGATTGCCCGGCGCCCGATCAAGAGCGCCGATCCGCTCCTCAACCAGCGCGCCCGCCAGTACATCGGCCGGGTCTTCACCCTCGACAAGCCGATCGTCGACGGCAACGGCAAGATCCGGGTCGACGACTCGCACTGGAAGGTGCGCGGGCCGGACTGCCCGGCCGGGACCCGGGTCCGGATCACCGGGGTCGACGGGGTGGTGCTGCTCGGCGAGCCGCTCGAGCCCGAGTAGCACGCCTCGCCGCGGCCCGGCCCGCTCCCGCGCCCGCAGAGATGCGGGGCGCTGGGGGTCGCCAGGGCCCCCAGCGCCCCGCCGCTGGCCGCTACCTGGTCGGCAGGGTCTGCGCGTAGGCGAGGATGTCGGCGATCGCCTCCATCGGCTGGGTGATGAAGGACGGCATCGGCATCCCGGCGGGACCGAAGCGCACCTTGTGCAGGAACTCCTGCGGGTTGTTGACCGCCACCGTGCCGAGGTACTCCGGGTTGTCCGCGCTCTTGAAGTTGATCTCCTTGCCGTCGAAGCCGTGGCAGATGACGCAGATGGTCTGGAAGTAGTTGGCGCCACGGGCCGGGTTGCCTCGCGACTTGCCGGTCTTGCGGTCGATGTAGAGGTCCATGTCGATCTGCCCGCGGCTCACGAACAGGGCGAGCATCTCCATCGCCCGATGCGGGAGCATCCGCTCCGTGAACCCGTGGGTCTTGCTCATGATCGCCTTGTGGATGACCTCGGTGTCGGCGCCGACCATGTCGCGCAGGCCCTTGATCCCGGTGTAGTGGGAGCCCTTCCCGTAGGCCCCCTTGGCCCCCTTGTAGTCCCAGCCGTGGCACTCCTTGCAGCGCCAGGTCGTCGAGCCACCCTTCTTGCCCGCTTCCGGGTAGGCCGGATGGGTCCCCTCGGGCGGATCGGTCAGCGCCTCCTTCCACCACTTGTCGTAGAGCCGCCCGCCGCGGGCGATCGCCCACAGGTCGGTGCGGTCGTGGGCGTGACCCTCGGCCTTCTCCCCCTCCGGGTCATCGGCCCGGGCCGGTGTCGACGGCGTCGCCAGCCCCAGGCCGAGGATCAAGCCGAGCGCCGCGGGGGCGGCGAGCAGGGTGCGCAGGGTGCGCAGGGTGCGCAGGGTGCGCACCGGCAGGTTTTCGCGTAGCATTGGGTTCCCCTCCCTTGTGATCGGGTCGTGATCGCTGCATGGGCGACACAATCCCATCGCAACGATACGTCGCGAGGACCCGCCACGCTCTTGACCTAGGTCAAGTTCGATCCCGCGCCCACGCCCGGCGGGCGGTGCTGCTCACCGCTGCCCGTCTGGGCCCGGGCGGCGCCGAGCGCGCATAATCCACCGAACCATGAAAGGCCTGCGCAACATCGCCCTGATCGCCCACGTCGACCACGGCAAGACCACCCTGGTCGACCGCCTGCTCCAGCACACCGGGGTGCTCGGTGCCCGTGCCCCGCGCCCCGAGCGGGCCCTCGACAGCAACGACCTGGAGCGCGAGCGCGGCATCACCATCCTCGCCAAGGTGACCATGGTCGAGTGGCGGGGCTGGCGCATCAACGTGGTCGACACCCCGGGGCACGCCGACTTCGGCGGCGAGGTCGAGCGGGTGCTCTCCATGGTCGACTCGGTGCTGCTGCTGGTCGACGCGGTCGAGGGCCCGATGCCGCAGACCCGCTTCGTGACCCAGAAGGCGTTCGCCCGCGGGCTGGCCCCGATCGTGGTGATCAACAAGGTCGACCGCGACGGGGCGCGGCCCGAGTGGGTGCTCAACCAGACCTTCGATCTGTTCGACCGGCTCGGCGCGAGCGAGGCCCAGCTCGACTTCCCGGTGGTCTACTGCTCGGCCCTCGAGGGCTGGGCGAGCCACCGCCCCGGGGTGCGCGGCGGCGATCTCGACCCGCTCTTCGAGACCGTGGTCGCCCACACTCCGGCGCCGCCGGTCGACCCGGACGGGCCGTTCCGGATGCAGATCAGCGTGCTCGACTACTCGCCCTACGTGGGCGCGATCGGCATCGGGCGCATCGAGCGCGGCCGGCTGCGCACCAGCGCCCCGGTGGTGGTGGTCGAGCGCGACGGGGCACGGCGCGAGGCCCGGGTGCTGCAGATCCTCCATGCCCGCGGTCTCGAGCGCTTCGAGACCGCGGAGGCCGCCGCCGGCGACATCGTCGCCCTGACCGGGATCGAGGCGATCCGGGTCTCGGACACGCTCTGCGACCCGCGCGCCGTCGAGCCGCTCGCGGCGCTGAGCGTCGACGAGCCGACCGTGAGCATGGGCTTCCGGGTCAACACCTCGCCGTTCGCGGGACGTGCCGGGCGCTACCTGACCAGCCGCCAGCTCCGCGCGCGCCTCGAGCGCGAGCTGATCCACAACGTCGCCCTGCGGGTCGAGGAGACCGACGACCCGGACTGCTTCCTGGTCTCGGGGCGCGGCGAGCTGCATCTCGCGGTGCTCGTCGAGACCATGCGCCGCGAGGGCTACGAGCTGGCCATCTCGCGCCCCCGGGTGATCCTGCGCGAGATCGACGGCGAGTGCTGCGAGCCCTACGAGCAGCTCACCGTCGACGTCGAGGCGGCCCATCAGGGCGCGGTCATGGAGCTGCTCGGCGCCCGGCGCGGGGCCCTCGAGGCGATGCAGCCCGACGGGCGCGGCCGGGTGCGGCTCGACTACCTGATCCCGGCGCGCGGGCTGATCGGCCTGCGCACCCGATTCCTCAGCCTGACCTCGGGCAGCGGGCTCCTCTACCACACCTTCTCGCACTACGGGCCGCGGGTGCGCGAGGCCTTCGGGCGGCGTACCAGCGGGGCGATGATCTCGAAGGCCACCGGCCGCTGCCTGGCCTACGCGCTGTTCAACCTCCAGGAGCGCGGGCGGCTGCTGGTCGGGCCCGGCGACGAGGTCTACTGCGGCCAGGTGATCGGGCTGCGCGCCCGGGGTGGCGACCTGGTGGTCAACCCCCTCAAGGCCAAGCAGCTCACCAACATCCGCGCCGCGGCCAACGACGAGAACATCCTGCTGACCCCGCCGCTGGCGCTGACCCTCGATCAGGCCCTCGAGCTGATCGAGGACGACGAGCTGGTCGAGGTCACTCCGGCCGCCATCCGCATCCGCAAGGCGCTGCTCGGCGAGGGCGAGCGGCGCCGGGCAGCGCGCCGGGCCTCGTGATCGGGCTGCTCCAGCGGGTCAGCGAGGCGCGGGTCGCGGTCGGCGCCGAGACCGTGGCCGCGATCGGAGCGGGCCTGGCGGTGCTGGTCGGCGTCGAGCGCGGCGACGGCGAGGCCCAGGCCGCGCGGCTCTGCGAGCGCCTGCTCGGCTACCGGGTCTTCGAGGACCGCTCCGGGCGGATGAACCTGTCGCTGCGCGAGGTCGGCGGCGGGCTGCTGCTGGTCCCGCAGTTCACGCTGGCCGCCGACACCGCCAAGGGGACGCGCGCGAGCTTCTCCCCGGCCGCCCCGCCCGAGCTCGGCGAGCGCCTGTTCGCCGAGCTCGTGGCGCGGGCCCGCGCCGGGCACCCGCAGGTCGCCTGCGGGCGCTTCGGCGCGCACATGCGGGTCACGCTCACCAACGACGGCCCGGTGACCTTCTGGCTGCGCGCCGCGCCGCCCGGCTGAGGGCGCGGCGCCGTCGCGAGCCCCGCGCCTACCGTCCCTGCCAGTCGAGGCGCCGGCGCAGGCGCACCACCGGGCCGATCACGACCAGCAGCGGCGGCTCGAGGCGGGACGCCGCGAGGTCGGCCGCGCAGTGGGCGAGATCGGTGTCGAGCACCGCCTGGTCGGGCCACGAGATCCGCGCCAGCAGGCAGACCGGCTCGTCGCCGGGGCGCCCGGCCGCGATCAGGCGTGCCGCGATCCGTTCGAGCCGGGCGGCCGCCATGTACAGCACCAGCACCGGCGAGCCGGCCGCCAGCGCCTCCCAGTCGACCTCCCCGTCGGGTGTTGCCGCCTGTCCGGTCGCGAAGGTCACCGCCGAGTTGCAGCCGCGGGCGGTGAGCGGGATCCCGGCGCAGGCGAGGGCCCCGATCCCGGCCGTGATCCCGGGAATGATCCGGAACGGCACGCCGGCCTCGAGCAGCGCCAGGCACTCCTCGGCACCACGCCCGAAGACCAGCGGGTCGCCGCCCTTGAGGCGCAGCACCCGCCGCCCGGCGCGGGCCAGCTCGATCAGCCGCGCGCTGATGTCGGCCTGGCGCGCCGAGGGGCGCCCGCCGCGCTTGCCGGCGTAGAGGCGCTCGGCGCCGGGGCGGGCCAGGGCCAGCACCCGCTCGTCGACCAGCGCGTCGTGGACCACCACGTCGGCCTGGGCGAGGCCGCTGGCCGCCCCCAGGGTGAGCATCGCCGGGTCGCCGGGACCGGCGCCGGCCAGCCACACCCAGCCGGGCTCGAATCGGGGCAGCCCGGGAAGCTCGATGCGCATCGGCGGTGCCGGTGGGCGGGACGGGGCGCCGCGCGCTAGCGCCGGCCGGCCGCGGCGAGCAGCGCTCGCGGGTCGAGGTGCAGGATCGGGGCGCGGCCGGGTCTGCGGGTGATGCCGCCCAGCCAGGCCAGCCGGCCGGCCAGCGCCGGGGCGGGCTCGCGGGCCAGCGCCAGGGGCGCCTCGACGCGCTCACAGGCCAGCGCCAGGGGGCCAGCGGCGGTCTCGATCACCAGCGCCTCGCGGGGCTCGCGGGCCGGGGCGGCGCCGAGCAGGGCGGCCAGGTCGAGCAGCGGCGGACCGGCTGCGGCGAGCCGCCCGGCGGCCCGCTCCGCTGCCCCGAGCGGCTGCACGGCGACGATCTCGCTGGCCGCCACGGCGAGCACCGTGCCGGCCACGTGGACCTGTGCGCAGGGCTGCCCGCCCGGGCCCGCGGCCGGGCCGCCGGGCCCGGGCCAGGGCTCGCCGCAGCCGGGCAGCGGGGCCGGACGCGAGGCGCCGGCGGCCAGGCCGGTGGCGAGCGCGGCGGCGCGGCGCGCCACCGGCCTGGCCGGGCCGCGGCCGAGCGCGGCGGCCAGATCGAGCACCCGGCGCCGCTCCTCGCCGCAGCCGGCCAGCGCCAGGGCATCGGCCGCGCGCCGCAGCCGGGCCCGGGCCTCGGCGGGGGCGGCGCCGGCCAGCGCCTCGAGCTCGGCGGCGGCCCAGCCGCGCGCCCGCCCGGGGGTGATCCGCCGCGGCTCGAAGCGCCGGCCGAGCCGGTAGGCGCGGCGCAGCGCCCCGGCCTCGGCGCCGCCCGGGTGAAGGTGCTCGACCTGGAAGAGCAGCGCCCGCAGCAGGGCGTCCCGGCCCGATCCGGCGCCGATCCCACGGGCCCGCGCGGCGAGCTCGGTGCGCACCCGGGCGAGCAGCCGCCGGACGAGCGGCGAGTCGCCCCGGGCGGCCAGCGTGGCGGCCAGCGCCGTCCCCGCCGCCCACAGCGAGGCCCAGCCCGGGTCGCTGTCCAGGCGCGCCGCCCGCCCCAGCGCGGCGCCGATCGCGGCCCCCGCCGCGGGCGCCGCAAGGCGCCCCGCGAGCCAGCCGGCGAGGGCCCGCTCGAGGCTGCCGAGCGGCTCACCGAGCGCCGCCGCCCTGCCGGCGCGCGCCGGGCGGTGGGTGATGGCGGCCAGCAGCGGGTGGGCGGCGAGCAGCGCGGCGCCCCGCGCGGCGCGCAGCTCGTCGCAGGCGGCGAGCAGTGCCCGGTCGGGGCGCGCGGCCTCGCCCGCGGCGCCGAGCGCGGCGAGCGCGCCGTCCAGGCGAGCGAGCAGGGCGCGCCGCTGGGGGCCCGGCGCACGCTCGAGAACGGCGCTCCAAGCGAGCAGCTCCTCGAGCAGCAGGGCGCTGCCGTGGGCGCCGCGCAGGGTGCGCGCGCCGGCCTCCTCGCGCAGCGCCGCGCTCAGCGCCTCGCGATCCAGGAAGCCGCCGGGGCCGCCGGCGACCAGCCGCTCGCGGGCCGCGGCCAGCCGCGACGGGCGGGCGCTGCCGGCCGAGGGCGGGTGCGGCGGGGCGCTCACCGCCGCTCGCCGCGCGCCTCGCCGCGCCTCCCGGTCGCGCTGGCGGGCCGCCCGGCGCTGTGCTCGACCAGCGACACGATCGGGTCGCGGGCCGGCTCGCGGACCTCGGCGACCAGCTCGCCGCGCAGCGCGCTGCGGCTCAGCCGCTCGGCCAGCGCACCGGCCCCGGCGCGGATCCGGCGCAGCGTCTCGGCGAGCCCGACGAGCTCGCGACCGAGCACGAGCGTGCGCTCGCGGGCCCGGTCGCGCGTCGTGGCGGCCGCCTCGAGCTCGCGCTCCAGGGCCCCGACCGCCTCCTCGATCCGCCCCAGGGCGCGGCCGCTCTCGGCGACCAGCCGGCCGATCACGATCCGGCTCCAGCGCCCGCGCTTGAGCACCGGGCGCAGCGTGCTCTCGCCGCGCGCGGCCTGCTCGGCCGCGCTCCCGGCGCGGCCGGCCAGCTCGCGCGCCTCGCCGATCAACGCATCGAGCTCGGCGGCGGCGAGCGGGGCCGCCGCTCCCGGCTCGCTGGCCGCCCGCAGGCTGGTGTTGATCCAGGCGATCCGCGCCCGCTCGGCGTGCTCGCCGGCCATTCGTGCCACCTCGCGCATCCCACCGGCCGCCTCGGCGAGCCTCGCGGCGCGCTCCTCGAGGGCGTCGTGGACCTCGTCGATCGCGGCCAGCTCGCGCTCCAGCGCGGCGCAGCCCTCGGCCAGCCGCGCGGCCTCGCGGCGCTCGCGGCGCAGCCGCTCGGCCAGCTCGCCGGCGCCCTCCGGGGCGCCAGCCGGGTCGAGCGCGCCGCGGGCGTGCTCGAGGCGGGCCAGCGCCTCGCCGAGCCCGCCGGCGATCTCGCGGCCCTGGCCACCGAGCCCGTGCAGCTCCCGGCCGAGCGCCTCCAGAGCGGCACGCAGCCGCGAGCGCTCCTCCTCGAGGGCGCGGTAGAGCTCGCGCACCGCGCGGGCCAGCGCCGCGGCCGGGCCGTAGTGGCCGGCATGCCACTCCGCCACCCCGCCGCGGGCCATGCGCTGCACCTCGGTGCCGAGACGCTGCAGGCCGAGCTCGGCCTCGTCGAGCTCGGCGCGCAGCGCCCGCTCGCTGTCCCGGGCCAGCGCCAGCCGCCGCCCCAGGCGGCGCTGGTCGGCGCCGATGCGGGCCGCGGCCCCGGCCAGCCCGAGCAGCGCCAGCGCCAGCGCCGCCCAGCCGAGCATCCGCCAGGGGGGCTCGGCCTGGCGTGCCGCGGCCAGCCCCCGGGCCCGGGCGGCGAGCGCCTCCTCGAGGCGCGCGCCGGCCGCGGCCAGCGCCTCGAGCGCGGCGCGGACATCGCCGCGGGAGGCGGTGGCGCGCAGGATCCGCTCGACCAGCGCCGCCCCCTCGCGGAACTCGCGGTCGAGGTCGGCGACCAGCCGCTGGGCCTCCGGGGCGGCTACCGCGGGGATGCCGAGCGCGGCGTCACCGGTGATCAGGGCGAGGTTGGTGCGCCCGAAGCGCACCATGTCGCGCCCGATCCGGTCGGCGGCGGCCAGCGCCACCACCCCGCCCTCGCCGAGGCGCTGGAGGTTGGCCAGTACCCGCTCGATGATCACCAGCTGGCGGGCGACCGCGCGTACCGTGGCCGCCGGCGCCTCGCCGCCGAGCAGGGTGTCGAGCAGCTCGTCGCCGACCACCAGCACGCCGGCCGCGATCGAGCGGAAGCGCTCGATGTCGGCCTCGAGCGAGGCCCCCTCGGCGAGCCCCGCGAGCACCCGCTCGAACGCCTCGGCAAGCCCGCTCCAGCGCGCCGGCGAGGCGCCCGGGCCGGCCGCGGTCGCCGCCTCGCGCAGCCGTGGGGCCAGCGCGCGGGCACCGGCGAGCGCCCCCGGATCGCCGCGCGCGGCCGCCTCGGCGAGCGCCGGGGCGCGGGCGGCCAGCACCTGCGCCGCGCTCAGCCGCGAGCCGGCCACCCGAGCCCGGTCGTCGACCACCGCCGAGCGCCACCACGCCGCGGCGGCCAGCGCCAGCAGCAGGGCGGGCAGCAGCAGGCGGCGCGGATGGCCGCGCAGCGCGCGCAGGACCCCCTCGCCCGCCGCCGGTACCAGCGTCTCGTCAATCCTGCTCACGGTCCCGTTCCTCTCCTCCCGGCGGCGGCCGGTCCCCGGCCCGCGCGGCGAGCGCCGCGAGGTCGAGCCAGGCGTGACGCCGCCCGTCGATGACCAGCCCCTCGCCGCCCCGCCCGCAGCCCGCCTCCAGGGCCCCGGCGGCCACCACCTCGAGCCCGCAGACCGCCAGCGCCCAGCCGGCGCGCAGCACCACCAGGTGGCTCGCTGGCGGCGCGGCCGCCCCCGGGGCGAGCAGCCGGCCCGGATCGATCACCGTCACCGCGCCGGTGGCGGTCTCGGCCACCCCGAGCAGCCACCCCGGCGCCCCGGGGGCGGCCGCCAGCGGCACCGGCCAGCGCTCGATCGCCGCCACCGCCGAGCCGGCCACCAGCACCGGCCGGCCGGCCAGCTCGAAGGCGAACGCGCCGATCGCCCCGCCGCCATCGCTGAGCTTAGCCCACATTCCCCGCCCGCAGCCGCCGGCGCACGGTGGGGAGCAGCCGCCGGCTGACCTCGATCGGCTCCGCGACGCCGTCGAGACGCACCGCGTGGCGGCCGCCGTCGAGGCGCTCGAGAGCGCGCACGTGGGCGATCGCCACCAGGGCGTTGCGGTGGACCCGCACGAAGCGCTCGCCGAGCTCCTCCTCGAGCGCGGCCAGCGACTCGTCGAGCACCACCTCGCCGCCCGGCCAGCGGCAGGTGACGTACTTCTGCTCGGCGCGCAGGAAGCGGATCTCGGCGACCGGCACCAGCCGCAGGCTGCCGCCGACGGTGGCGGCGACGTGGCTGCGCGCCGTGCCCTGGCGGGCGGCCAGCTCGGCGAGCTGGGCCCGGGTCGGGGTGCGCGCCCGCTCGAGGGCGGCGAGCAGGTGCTCGCGGCGCACCGGCTTGAGCAGGTAGGCCACCGCGCAGGTCTCGAAGGCGGCCAGCGCGTGGCTCTCGTAGGCGGTCACGAAGACGATCGCGGGCGGCTCGGCGAGGCGCGAGAGGTGGCGGGCGACCTCGACGCCGTCCATCCCCGGCATGCGGATGTCGAGCAGCACCACGTCGGCCTCGCCGGCCAGGGCCAGCGCGCGCTCGCCGTCGCCGGCCTCGCCGACCACCTCGCCGACCCCGAGCTCGCCGAGCAGGGCGCGCAGCCGGGCGCGGGCCGGCGGCTCGTCGTCGACGATCAGGATCCTCATCGCGCCGTCCCCCCCTTGCGGTAGGGCATGCGCAGCGCCGCCACGAACAGCTCGGCGCCGCGCTCGGTGGTCAGCTCGGCCTCGCCGGCGAAGAACGCCGCCAGGCGCTCGCGGCAGTTCTCCAGCGCGATGCGCAGCCCCTCGGGGCGCACGCTGCCGGCCCCGCCCACGGTGTTCTCGACCCGCACCTCGATCTCCTCGCCGCGCACGGTCCCGGCGATTCGCACCAGCCCGCCGCCCGGCGTCCGCTCGATCCCGTGGTAGACGGCGTTCTCGACCAGCGGCTGCAGGCACAGCGCGGGGACCCGCGCGTCGGCGGGCAGCGCGCCGGTGTCGAGCTCGACGCGCAGCCGCTCGCCGAGGCGCTGGGCCTCGATGCGCAGGTAGCGCCGGCACAGCTCGAGCTCGGCGCCGAGGCTCGACCCGACCCGGGCATCGGCAAGGCTCACCCGGAACAGGTCGGCCAGATCCTCGGTGACCTGCTCGGCCAGGCGCGGGTCGCTGCGCGCCAGGCTGGCGATGGTGTTCATGCTGTTGAACAGGAAGTGCGGGCGGATCCGCGCCTGCAGGGCCTCGACCCGGGCCCGCGACTCCGACTCGATGCGCAGCCGCCACTGGTGCTGGACGTAGAGGTAGCGCATCACCACCGCGCCGACGATCGCGGCCAGCACCACGTTGCGGGTCACGAACCAGAGGTGCCCGCCGGGCCACCCGGTGAGCACCAGGCGGTGGGCGGCCTCGCTGAGCGCGGCGCTGATCAGCACCACCAGCACCCACGCCACGAGCCCGGCGCGGACGTTGTCGAGGCGCGCCAGGGGCGGGCGTAGCAGGCACAGCAGCCCGGCGCTGGACAGGCCCAGCCACTGCACGAACAGCGAGACCAGGGCGAGATCCTGCCAGAAGGCCTGCGGGGCGCGGCCGCGGGCGAGCACCAGCACGAAGGCGAACAGCTGGCCGGCCACGACCACGGTGTAGACCGCCTCGCGCCCGCAGAAATCCGGCAGGAAGCTCGGCGCACGCCTGCTCGCCTGTCCCATTCCCCCGCACCCGCCCCGTCAGGGATGGGGCGTGAGGAGATTATAGGAGGGAGGGGAGGGAGGGGACGGCCGGATCGGCGGGGGCGGCCGTGGGCCGGGGGGAAATGCGGGATATACTCGCGGCCCAGGCGGGCGCGCCCGCGGCACGGCGCACAGGCTCCCCGAACATGTCCGACGTCACCAAGCCCTGGCAGGGGCGCTTCAGCGAGTCCACCGACGCCCTGGTCGAGGCGTTCAGCGCCTCGCTGCGCTTCGACCGGCGCCTCTACCGCCAGGACATCGCCGGCTCGATCGCGCATGCCACCATGCTCGAGCGCGTCGGGGTGCTCAGCGAGGCCGAGCGCGCGGCGATCTGCGCCGGCCTCGAGGCGATCCGCGCCGACATCGAGGCCG
The DNA here is from genome assembly GCA_964599705.1 of uncultured Ectothiorhodospiraceae bacterium. Lineage (GTDB taxonomy): Bacteria > Pseudomonadota > Gammaproteobacteria > HK1 > HK1 > CAZRGU01. The sequence continues at coordinate 21,396 of CAZRGU010000014.1, forward strand.
GGCGCTTCCGCTGGCGCGCCGAGCTCGAGGACGTGCACATGAACATCGAGGCGGCGCTCACCGAGCGCATCGGCGAGGCCGGCAAGAAGCTGCACACCGCCCGCTCGCGCAACGACCAGGTCGCCACCGACGTGCGCCTCTACGTGCGCGAGGCGATCGACACCCTGCGGGCCCGCCTGCGCGCGCTCCAGGAGGCGATCATCGAGCTCGCCGAGCGCGAGGCCGAGACCGTGATGCCCGGCTTCACCCACCTGCAGACCGCCCAGCCGGTGACCTTCGGCCACCACCTGCTGGCCTGGTTCGAGATGCTCGCCCGCGACGACGAGCGCCTCGCCGACTGCCGCCGGCGCGCCAACCGGATGCCGCTCGGCGCCGCGGCGCTGGCCGGCACCACCTTCCCGGTCGACCGGGCGCTGACCGCCGAGCTGCTCGGCTTCGAGGCGCCCTGCGCGAACTCGCTCGACGCGGTCAGCGACCGCGACTTCGCCGTCGAGCTGGTGGCGGCCTGCGCCCTGGCGATGGTCCATCTGTCGCGGATGAGCGAGGAGCTGGTGCTGTGGTGCTCGGCCCCGTTCGGCTTCGTCGAGCCGGGCGACGCCTTCTGCACCGGCTCCTCGATCATGCCCCAGAAGAAGAACCCCGACGTGCCCGAGCTGGTGCGTGGCAAGAGCGCCCGGGTGATCGGCGACCTGCAGGCGCTGCTGGTGCTGATGAAGGGCCAGCCGCTGGCCTACAACCGCGACAACCAGGAGGACAAGGAGCCGCTGTTCGACGCCATCGACACGCTGGGCGCGTGCCTCGAGGTGTTCGCCGCGATGCTCCCGACCCTGCGTGTCGACCGCGCGCGGATGCGCGAGGAGGCCGGGCGCGGCCATGCCACCGCCACCGATCTGGCCGACTACCTGGTGCGCCGCGCGGTCCCGTTCCGCGACGCCCACGCGATCGTCGGCCAGGCGGTGCGCCTGGCCGACGAGCGGGGCTGCGATCTGGCCGATCTGCCGCTCGCCGAGCTGCGCGGGCTGTGCCCGGCCATCGAGGCCGACGTCTACCAGTACCTCACCGTGGAGGGCTCGGTGGCGGCCCGCGCCCACCCCGGCGGCACGGCCCCGGCGCGGGTGCGCGAGGCCATCGCCGCGGCCCGCGAGCGCCTCGCGCGCCAGGCGGAGCGGAGCCCATGAGAAGGCTGCTCAAGGTCCTGGGGATCGCGCTCGGCGTCCTCGCCGTGATCGCGATCGCCGTGCCGCTCGTCGCCTCCCTGGTGATCGACCCCAACGACTACCGTGACCAGATCGCGCGGGCCGTCGAGGAGCGCACCGGCCGCAGCCTGCGCCTGGACGGCGACCTGCGCCTGACCTTCTACCCGTGGCTCGGGGTCGAGAGCGGCCCGCTCGAGCTCGGCAATGCGCCCGGCTTCGGCGAGCAGCCCTTCGCCCGCCTCGAGAGCGCCCGGGTGCGGGTGCGGCTGCTGCCGCTGCTGCGCCGCGAGCTCGAGATGGACACGGTGAGCCTCGAGGGGCTCGAGCTCAACCTGGCGCGCGACGCCAGCGGGCGCGGCAACTGGGAGGACCTGGCCGGCGCGGCAGGGGGCACGGCGGGCGGCGGCAACAACGGCAGCCCGGCGCTCGCCGCGCTGGCCATCGGCGGCGTCGAGCTGCGCGACGCGGCGCTGAGCTGGAACGACGAGCGCGGCGGCCAGCGCATCCGGGTCAGCGGACTGGAGCTCAAGAGCGGGCCGATCGAGCCGGGCCGCCCGCTGGCCCTGGAGCTCGGCTTCGATCTGGACCACGAGGCGGTCTCGGGGCGTGTCGAGGTGCGCGGCGAGCTCGAGCTCGACCCGGGGGGCGAGCGGCTCACGGTGCGCGGCCTGACCGCCAGCGCGCGGCTGCGCGGCGCGGCGCTCGGGGCCGGCGAGGCGCGCCTCGAGCTCGGTGGCGAGGCGAGCTACCTGCTCGCCGAGCAGCGCCTGCGCATCGAGCGGCTGCACCTCGAGAGCGACGCCACGCTCGCCGGTACCCGCATCCAGGCGACCCTCGAGGGGCTGCTCGCCGGCGAGCTCGCCGCCGGGCCGCGCCTCGAGCTGCGCGATGCCAACGCCCAGCTCAGCCTCGAGGGTGAGGCGCTGCCGGGCGGCCGGCTCGAGGCCCGGGTGGCGGCCACGCTGCGCGCCGACCTCGGCGCCGGTACGCTTGCCGCTCCGGGCCTGCGGGTCTCGGTCGAGCCGCTCGAGCTCGGCACCGTGCGGCTGTCCGGGATCGAGGCCGGCGGCGATCTGGCCGCGCGCCTCGACGGCGGCAGCGCGGCGATCGAGGGGCTCGATGCGCGCGCCGAGATCAGCGGCGAGGCGCTGGCCGGCGGCCAGGCGGCACTGCACCTGACCGGCCGGCTGCTCGCCGAGGGCGGGCGGGTCCGGGCCCCCGGGCTCACGGTGACCACCGATCTTGCCGGGGTGCTGCCCGGGCAGCCGCTGGCGGTGGCCACCCGCGCCGACCTGGTGCTCGACCTCGCCGCCCGGCGCGCCACCCTCAGCGCGCTCGAGGCGAGCGCCGCCGGGATCCGGGCGAGCGGCGACCTGGTGCTCGACGCCGCGGCCGCGAGCCTCACCGGAAAGCTCACGGTCCAGCCGTTCGCGCCGCGCGCCCTGCTCGCCCGCCTGGGGGTGGCGGTGCCGGTGACCGCCGACCCGAAGGCGCTCGGGCTGGCCTCGCTGCGCACCGGTCTCGAGGCGAGCGCCGCCGGGGTTCGCCTCGCCGGGCTCGACGCCAGGCTCGACGGCAGCCGCATCCGCGGGGCGCTGGAGCTGCCCGCCGCGGCGGCCGGGAAGCGGCAGGTGCGCTTCGATCTGGCCGTCGACCGGCTGGCGCTCGATCGCTACCTGCCGCCGGTCGCGTCCGGGTCGCCGGGGGCGGCCGCACCCGGCGGTGGCGGAGCGGTGGTGCTGCCCGGCGCGGCCGGCGCGCTCGCCACCCTGCCGCTCGAGACGCTGCGCGCGCTCACCGTCGACGGGCGGGTGCGGGTCGGCGAGCTCACCGTGCGCGGCGCCCGGCTGCGCGAGCTCGACCTGCCGCTGCGCGCCGAGGGCGGGCTGGTCCGGCTCGGCAAGGCCAGCGCCCGGCTCTACGGCGGTCGCCTGGACAGCGAGCTCTCGCTCGATGCGCGCGGCAAGGCGCTGGCGCTGGCCGCCGACGAGCGCCTCGCCGGGGTCGGGGCGGCGGCGCTGCTCGCCGCGCTCGGCCTCGACCCCGCGGCGCTCGGCATCGGCAAGGAGGCGCGCCTCGATCTCAGCGGCCGCGCGCGGGTCAGCGCCGGCGAGCGGGTCCGCAAGGTCGCCGTCGAGACCCTCGAGGTGAGCGGCCGGCTGCGCGGCAAGGGCCTTGCCGAGGGCGGCGTCGAGCTGGCCGCGCGGCTCGCCGGGCGCATCGACCTCGACGAGCAGACCGCCACCGTGCCCGAGCTCGGCGTGCGCCTCGCCGGGGTCGAGGCCAGCGGCAAGCTCGCCGCGACCGGGATCCTCACCGCGCCGCGCTTCGCCGGCACCCTCGAGGTCGCCCCCTTCGACCCGCGCGCGACCCTGGCCGCGCTCGGGCGCAAGCCGCCGCCGACCGCCGACCCCAAGGCGCTGACCCGCGCCAGCCTCAAGGCCACCCTGACCGGCAGCCCCACCTCGCTGCGCGCCGAGGGGCTCGAGCTCACCGTCGACGAGACCCGGGTCAGCGGGGTCCTCGAGATCACCGACCTGCGCGCCCCGGGGTACCGCTTCGACCTCGACGTCGACCGCATCGACGCCGACCGCTACCTGCCGCCGCGCCGGGGCGGGGCGCGGGCCGCGACCCCGGGGGCGGCGGCCGCCGCGCTGCCCCTCGAGGCCCTGCGCCGGCTCGACCTCGAGGGCGAGCTGCGCATCGGCGAGCTGCGCATCGGCGGGCTGCGCATCGGCAAGGTGCGCCTCAAGGCCAAGGCCGCCGACGGCAAGCTGCGCCTCAACCCGCTCGAGGCGGCCCTCTACCAGGGCCGCTATCGCGGCGACATCCGGGTCGACGCCAGCGGGCGGGCGCCGCGGCTCAGCGCCAACGAGCGGCTCTCCGGGGTCCAGATCGGGGCGCTGCTCGAGGACCTGCAGGGACGGGCGCTGATCAGCGGTCGCGGCGAGCTGGCGCTGCGCGCCAGCGCCCGCGGCGCCCGGATCGACGCCCTCAAGCGGACCCTCGACGGGCGCGCCGAGTTCCGCTTCACCGACGGGGCGATCTACGGCATCGACCTGCTCGGCAGCCTGTGCCGGGCCTTCTCGGTGGTCGGGGTGGCGAGCGGCGGTGGGCTCGATCGCAGGGCCCTGATCGGCGGGGTGCTGGGGCTCGCCGGCCAGGCCATCGGCGGGTCTGCACGGCCCCGCGACCGCACCGAGTTCGCCGAGCTCGCCGGCAGCGTCGACGTGCGCCGCGGGCTGGCCACCAACCGCGACCTGGTGATGCGCTCGCCGCTGGTGCGCGTCGAGGGGGCCGGGGAGGCCGACCTCGCCCGCGACCGGATCCGCTACACCGCCAAGGCCGCCCTGGTGGCGAGCTGCCGCGGCCAGGGCGGACCCGATCTCGGCGAGCTGCGCGGGCTGCCGATCCCGGTGCGCCTGACCGGGCGGCTGAGCGCTCCCACCGTCCAGTGGCCGGGCCCGCAGGAGATCATCGCCGCCGTCCGGCGCCTGCGCGGCGCGCCGCAGCCCGCCCCGGCGGCCCAGGCCGCGCCGCCCGCGGCGGCGCCGCGGCAGGCCCCGAGCGCGCAGGCCCCGCCCCCGCCGCAGTCGCCACGCGACGTCGGCAAGCAGGCCATCGAGCAGATCCTGCAGAAGGGCCTCAAGGGGCTGTTCGGGCAGTGAGCCGGTCGCCGGGCGGGCTGGCCGCGGCGCTGCTCGCCTGGCACGCGCGCGCCGGGCGCCACGACCTGCCCTGGCAGCGCGAGCCCACCCCGTACCGGGTGTGGGTCTCCGAGGTGATGCTCCAGCAGACCCGGGTGGACACCGTGATCGGCTACTTCGAGCGCTTCTGCGCCCGCTTCCCGGAGCCCCCGGCGCTCGCCGCCGCCCCGCTCGACGCGGTCCTGCACCTGTGGAGCGGGCTCGGCTACTACGCCCGGGCGC
>CAZRGU010000015.1:0-25525 GCA_964599705.1 uncultured Ectothiorhodospiraceae bacterium
AAGCTCAAGGGCCTGGCGGCGGTTGGCGGTGGGGATGAGGACGCGGCGGGCGCCGTTGTCGCGGCTAAGCTGCATCAGCTCGTTGAGCGTCGGCAGCCCCTTGATGTTGCCCTGGATCGAGAGGTCGCCGAGGACCACCGTGGCACCCTGCACCTGGGCGCCGCGGAGCGCCGAGATCGCGGCGACGAAGAAGGCGACACCCGCCTCGCAGGGCACCCGCGATCCGAGGAGATCGACGCCCTCGACGAACAGGTCGTGGGTGGCGATCTCGCGGCCGAGGCCCAGCTCGCCCTTGTGGGTCTGCATGTAGGAGAAGGTGCGCTGGCAGGCCTCGCGGAGCGCCCGGTCCATCCCGCCCGAGAGCTTGAGCTTGCCGGTGCCCCCGGCGATGCTCACCTCGATCCGGTAGATCCCGGCCCTGCGCTCCGCCCCGCCGACCGCCGCCGTGTACACCGTGCCCGGCGCCGGCGGGTCCTGGGGGATCAGCTCGCGCCCACCCTCCTCGGGAACGCCCACGAAGCGCTCCTCCTGGGTGGCCCGGGCGACGTAGCTGAAGCTCGTCCGGCCGTACTCGAAGGGCAGCATCTTCTTGAGCTGCTCCTTCACCCGGCGACGCAGCTCGAGGGCCAGGTCGAGGTAGGTGGCAAGCTCCTCCTCGCTGTGGCCCTGGTCGGGGTGAAGGAGCTTCAGCAGCCCCGAGACGCAGCGGCGCACGGCGGTGTCGTCGCGCTTGTTGAGGTGGCCTCCGAGGAGGAACGATCGGTCGATCTGCTCGGTGAGGTTGAGCCGGCGCAGATAGCGCATCGCCTCGGCGAGGTAGTCGACGATCAGCCCGTAGTGGCCGGTGAGCATCGCCGAGTCCATCTTCGGCATCTCCCAGCCCGGGAGGTAGGCGTGGAGCCGGTCGATCAGGGCGGCGTCCTGCATCTGCTCGGGCAGCGGCTCGAAGAGGTGGTGGGTCTTGACCAGCACGTCGATCGGCTTGTCGATGTTGCCGACGAACACCATCGAGGCGTTGGCAGTGATCACCTCCTTGCCGCGCACGAACGAGCCCGACTCCATGAAGTCCTTGAGGATCTGGATCCCGTCCTTCTCCTTGAAGCCCACGCCGGCGACCTCGTCGAAGGCGACTACATCCCACAGCCCGACGAGCCCGACCCGCTGGGTCTGCATGTTGTAGAAGAGGTTCGCCGTGGTGGTCCCGCCTCCCGAGATCAGCACCGAGTAGGGCGAGATCTCGCGGTACACGAAGCTCTTGCCGGTGCCCCGGGGGCCGAGCTCGATCAGGTTGAAGCGGCTCTCGACGAACGGGATCAGCCGGACCAGCATGAGGAGCTTGAGACGCAGCGCCTGGGCAGCGTCGTCCCCGGCGAGCCCCTCCAGGTAGGCGGGCTCGATCCCGGTGCTGCGCAGGAGCAGGTCGAGCCACTCGTCGCGGGACAGGCTGGCGCGCGCGGCGAGGTAGTCCTGAGCGTCGAAGGCGGCGAGCTGGATCGGCTTGAGCTCGCGGATCCGAAACGGGCTCCTCTTGCCCGTGGCCGCGTCGTCATAGAGGTACTCGAGCTCGAGCTGGGCCCAGATCCCGCCCTGCAGGAGCCGGCTGTAGCGCTCGTCTCGCAGGTATCGGTCGGGGATGTGGACGTGCTTGTCGCCGAAGTTCGCCAGCGTTGCCCAGTACTTGTCCTCGCTCGCCACCAGGCGCACCGAGACCTTGTCGATGAAGGTGTGCTGCCCGCGCTCCTTGAGCCGCACCTGGGCGCCAGTCGCCTCGTCGGGCGAGACGTAGCTCTCGGCGAGCGTGCGGTTGACGACGTCGATGCCCATCTGGATGGCCATCGGGTCCGACGATGCGCAGTAGCGCCCGAGGAGGTACTCGAGCACGAAGACCGGGACGTTGGCCCCGACCTTCACCCTGTGCACCAGGTCCTTGCGCACGACCTTGCCGGCGAAGGCTGCGTTGGCCTTCTCGTCGAGCGGATCGAGCGCGGTGGTCTCGGCAGGCGCAGCGCTGCTCATTGGATGACCCTTACCGGAATCGGCGCCGTCTCGTGGAGCACGCGATCGGTCGCCACGTCGATGACCCTGATCACCACCTCGGTGACCGTATCGTCGTCGAGCAGCAGCCGGACGTCCACCGGCTCGCCGCTCATCAGGGTGATCGTGCGCCCCTCGGGGTCCCACCCCTCGCCCGCCCAGCCGGCCTGGGCCGCAATCGACTGATCGGCCGGCGAGAGCGCCAGGACCCTGACCCGGAGCGGCTCGAGGAGCTCGAGCTGCGCCGGGCGGAGCTGCACGGCGAAGATCCGATTGGTGATCGCCTCACCTGGTCCGGCCAGCTTGAGCGGTGGACCCTTGGGGCGCCGTCGCCCCGGCCGGCGGCGCTCGAGCGAGAAGCTGAGCACCGGGACGATCAGCTCCTGGAGCGAGGCGCCGCCATGGTGGAAGGCGAGGCTCCCGCCTGCGCGGAACACCCCCGCCCCGCGCGGCACCACGAGTTCGAGGTCGGTCCCCTCGTAGCCGAGCTCGCCCGCTCCGATCCGGACACAGGCCGGCGGCGTCGCGCCACCCCGGCCGACCCAGCAGCGACGGTGGAGATCGACCGCCTGGCCTGCCTCCGGAGGGTCGATCTTCATCTCCTCGCCCTTGGCGCCGCCGAACAGGTGGCCGTGGTCGGCGGTCACCACGAAGCGGCGAGCGCCGGCCTCGGCGAGCCGCTGAATGGCCCCGCGAAGGTCCTCGAGCACCGTCCCCATCACCTTCTGGGCGATCCCCTCGGGCAGGCTCTCGCCTGCCCCGTCGATCTCCTGGGAGCGCACGATGACGATCGGGGCCTCCCCGATCACCCTCTCGAGCCGGCTGCGCGACATGCTCATGAGCCGGTCGAGCGCCATCTCGGCCGCGCCCGGCACCATCGCCGCCGCGTGCTCCATCCGTCCGGCGCTCCCGACCAGCGCGCTGCCCTTGATGGCACCCGTCACGCCGCCCCGCGGCGACTCGGCCATCGTGAAGGACTCGTCGGCCCCAGGCATCAGCGCGGCCATCCCGAGGTCGGTGATCGTCGGCAGCACGGCCACCGCCGGCTCGACCCGCACCTCGGTCGCACCGATCGCCTCGAGGAGCCGGCCGAGCTCGATCCCCATCTCGTAGCGCATCGCGTCGGCGAGCACGTAGGCGACCGGCTCGCCCTGGCCGGCAACCCGCCGCCGGTAGACGTCGGTCTGCCCGAGCAGCCCATCGACGTGCCAGCCGGCACGCTCGAGCACCTCGGTGAACGCCGTGGCTATCCTGTCGACGAGCGCCTCGTAGCGCGCGAGCACCCGCTCCGCCCCTCGCTCGAGGACCGCCCGGTCGGGCAGCGACGCGAGCTGGTAGCGAGCCCGGCGGTGGAGCCGATCGGCTGCCTGCCAGCCATCCGGTGCCACGTACGCCTCGATCCAGCCCCTGGCGGTCCCGGGCGGGCTCGCCAGGGCCTCCTCCACCCTGCTCACCGCCTGTGCCAGCTCGCCTAGCTCACGGCACGCCGCCCAGGCGGCGTGGCGATCGGGGTGGCGGGCGATGCTGGTCCAGAAGCTCTCGCTGCGCGCCCTGGCGGTCTCCAGGGCGCGCTCCGTGTCCCCGTCGGCGAGCCAGCCATCGCAGGCCTCGAGCAGCGCGCGCTCCTCGAAGCGGAAGGTGTCGATCCGGCCGAGCGCGGCGGCGTCCAGGCCGGCCTCGGCGAGCCCGAGCGCTCGCTCGACCTCGTCGGCCAGGGCCTCGTATGCGCCGGGGTGATCGTGGCGCAGGCGGGCGCAGACCTCGCGCACGAGCGCCCTCTGGGCCTCCTCGCCGGGGGCCGGGATCGCGGCGATGGCGACAGGCTCCGGGCCCTCGAGATCGCCGCGCATCTCCGCGACCAGCAGCGCGCGCGCCAGCTCAGCAGCCATCTCGTCGGCCTGCTCGGTGCGCCGCAGCGCGAGCCCGAGCCCGCGCTCGGCGAGCGCCGCGATCTCGGCGAGCAGCCCGCGCCGCGCCGCCTCCGCGCGCCGCTCCGGGTCGGCGAGGAAGGTCGGCACGACATCAACCTCGCGTGCGGAGCCGAACACCGGCGCGAGCGGCGAGGCGCCCCCCTCCTGCTCGGTGAGCGAGTCGAGGTAGCCGAGGTCGAGGCCCTCGCGCTCGAGCAGCTCATCGATCCGGCTCTCGGGCTGGCCGGCGCCACGGAGCACCTCGCGGGCCAGCCGTCGCAGCTCGAGCTCGAAGGGCTCGTCGCGGCCCCCAAGGCACTCGAGCTCGCGCAGCGGGGTCAGCGCCTCGAGGCGCGGCTCGCCGGGCACGTAGACCAGGGTCGGGGCGACCTCCACCCCGCCGGCGACCGGCTCGCAGGCGCGCACCACCTCGTAGTAGGAGCCGTGCATTGGTACGACATGCGCCTCCTGGCCCCCGATCCGCACGACGGGCGGCGCGGCCTCGCCCGCGCTCGCTCGCGCCAGGGCCTGATCGACCCACGTCTCCCACTCTCGCGCCGCGTCGTACCACACCACCACGCGCCGGGCGGCCAGCTCCCGGGCCAGCCGATCCTCGATGGCCGACCTCAGGGCCCCCACGACCCGCCACCTCGCAGGCCGCGCGGCCTCATGCGCCCCGTCTCCGGCGCCGCCGAGGCCGCTCGGGCGCGCCCTCGCAGAGGTCCTCGAGCCCGTGCGCGATCGCGAGCGACCGGTCCTTGCGGCACCTCTCGCGCACCCGCTCCGGCCAGATCGCGTACGCGAGGTGCGCCCAGTCGTAGTCGCCCCGCTCGAGCTTCTTCCAGGTATCACGCAGCACGTTCCGCCATGGCCGATGGCGGAAGAGCGCCCAGAGCGGCGCCGCCGTGATCTGCACCCCGTCGTCGAGGTTGGGCCGATAGGGAAGCTCCGCCACCCGGAGCAGCTCGGCGCGCAGCTCGCGGAGCTCGTCGCGCAGCCCGACCAGCTCGCCCGCCTCCCTGGCAAGCCGCGCCGCCTCGCGGCCCGAGGCCTCGCGCTGCTCGGCCTCGACCCGGGCGAGGCGCTGCTCGACCCGCCCGAGCTTGGGCTCGAGGTGCTCGGTCACCGCGCGGTAGAGCGTGTCGCCGGTGAGCCGCGGATAGTAGAGCCAGACCGTGTAGCTCCCGGACTCGGTCGCAAGCGGCCAGTAGATTGGCGCCCTGCGCCGGCTGCGGGAGTACCGGCTGAGGTGATCGGCGAAGAAGCCGGCAGGCCGACGCAGGTGCCCGCGGAGCCCGCGCACGCCGAGCAGCTCGCAGAGCTCGGCCTCGATGGCAGGCGCCTGCTCCTCGTAGATGAGCGCGAGCGCCGCGCGGATACGCTGGACGATGTCCGCAGATGCCGGCCCCTCGCCCTCGAGGCCCGGATCGTCGACCAGGATCCCGTCCCAGGGGACCTCGAGCGGGTACTCCGCTGCCGTGATCGCCGCTCGCTCGACGCTGCCCGGGGCTGGCAGCCGGCTCGCGTCGGGGCGGGCCCGCAGCCACTCCTCGCTGGCGATGGCGTCGGGCCGGGCGGGAAGGCCGTCGGGGCCGACGAGCATGGCGGGGGGGCAGATGGGTAGGGGGTCGAAAGGATCGGAAAGGCTAGCCTGGAGGTCTGTATCCTTACCAACGCGGATATCCCAGCGGCCAAGAGCCAGGCCAACGAGCTGCGAGATAAGACGGCGCGCATGGGCCTCTAGCTCTCCCGCCGGGAGCTTACCCAGCTTGCGATGAGCGGCCATCACGGATACGGCTGAGCATCTCAGGCGCTGCGCGAGTATTTCATGGAAACGGCTAACGAAGTAGCTCTTCTTGGTGATCGAACGCGATACGAGGCCCGCATCGACAGCGTCGCCTATCAAGGTGTCGACTGACCGATCAAGCGCCGAGGCCACGCTCGATTCGATCTCCTTTGGATCTGCTCGCGGGAGATCCAGTGCGGGGTGAGGTCCTACGACAGCGGCAAGCTCCTCCACCTCCTCCTCCGAGAGGCAGAGATGCGCTCGAACAGCGGATTCAAGTCTCCCCAGCAGCTCAAGCTGCTCCAGCCAGACGCCGAGTTCACGATCAGTAGCCCCCAACACCTCATCCTCGAGACCGTTTCCTCCCTGCTGTACGAACAAGAAGCACCAGCTTATCTCCCGGGACGCCGCATAGTAGCCCTGCTCGATTGCAAGACGGGTGGCCGCAATACCGAGCCAGCCACCTTCTTGTTCGACAAGCTCCGCGAGATAGGGAAGTTTTGCGACCGTTCCCCACGTGTAATGCCTCGCTGAACTCCCGCTTACGCTCTCCTCTCCGAGCCCGATCATTAGCTCCTCAAGATACTCGTATACGCGGGTCTGCTGGAGGGCCAGCAGCGGAGCAAGAGTCGCGACGTCCGCAGTCGTCATGTAGCCACATACATGGCCGAACACCAGGCCAGCTCGTAGAGCCTGAGGACAATAGCCGCTCGTCGTTCGTTCGGGCCACGTCAGGCCAGGACGAAAGTAGTAGTTCGTATTCTGCGGTCGCGACAGCGTGCGGCCGGTCCTCGGATCGACGAAGTTGCGGATCTCCTCCCCCTCACGCTCCCAATTCACCACCAGGTGAACATCCGCATAGAACGGCGAGTACTCCCCACCCTTTGCGAACGGCGCCCAGCGCTTGCCCTCATGGGTGCGCCGCCGGCACCAGGCCTGAAACCCCTCGAGGTCGTCCCGCCAGTCGGGGCCGTTGGCGCCATCCAGGATCCGCTCCGCGGCCACCTCCCACCAGGCCCGCACGAAGCGGAAGTCATCGCTGGTCTGAAGGCCTACCCGCACGGTCCGCCCCTCGCCCTCGAACGGCGGCAGCTCCTTGAACAGGCGCCGAATGCGCTCGCTGACCCAGTAGGCGAAGGGCGTGCCGGGAACGTCCCGAAGCGCGTCGGGGTCGACCGTGTAGGTGAGGTTGTCGACGGCGCGCCCCTGGCGAAGCGCCGCCACTGCACGGGTCAGGCCGGCGCCCTTGTCGCGCTCGCCAAGCAGCCGGATGAACAGCGCCATCAGCAGCGTTCCTCGAGCAGCGCCGCCAGGTGTGGGGCCTGGTCCGTCGCCGGGACAACGAACGGGCGATCCAGGCGGAGCGCCGAGACCATGCGCCCGGCAGCGCCCGCGGGATCGCGGCCAGCCATGATCGGGGCACCGAACCCACACTCGATCCCGAGGTGGGCAGGCAGCACGAGATCGTAGGGCGGCGGAGGGCCAAGATCCTCGTACAGAAGGCGAATCACTGCATCGAGTCGCGCCGCGATCCTCGGCCGGGTGAAGAAGTCGGGCCAGCCCGTGTCGGCCAGCGTGAAGTCGAGGACGAAGATCCGCCAGACCCCCGCCGCGGGCTCTCCGCACTGGCGGCTGCCGAGCTTGCTCCGCAGGTTTCTCCCGAACGGAGATCGAGCGGTGTCCTCGGGCGCTCCGCACTCGAAGATTAGCCTCGCGTCCGTCGACTTGCCCGGCATCCACACGGTGATCAGCCGCTCTCCGGGGGACGGCGTCAACTCTCTGATAGTCGCTGTCAGGCGAAGCGCCTCGCCGGGCCCGGGCATCGACAGGGCTGTGCGCGGCAATCTGCTGCCGAGCCATGTCCGCGCCTCGCTCTCGAGGCGAGAGAGCCAGGCGCGCACATCCTCAACAGAGCCTATGTCATACACCCAGGAGACGTTCATCGGGTCCAGGGTGGCCAGCGCCACCTCGAGCACATACCCGCGATCGACCTCGAGATACTTGAAGACGGAGCGGATCGCCTCCTCGAGGAGCTGCGCCGCCGGGACGTCGACGGGGCAGTAGACCTCAATGCGGGCCTCGAGCCCGCAATCGACAGCATCGATGTCGTGCCGCTTGGTCCTCGAGCGCGGCGACACCGCCGTGGCCGTGACACCCGGCACCTCCTGGAGGTGGGCGAGGAGATACAGCTCTGCGCACGACTGGTGAAGCTGAAAGGGGTCGGTCTGCTCGATGACCCGCGATCCGATCGCTCCGGCCTGCGGAAGGCGCCTCTCGATGAATCTCAACAGGCGCTCGATGCTCCCGTAGTGCACGTTGTTCAGCAGCCGCACCATCTCCTGGTCGCTACGCTCGCCCGCGCCGAGCCTGAGCCTTCGTCTGAGCTCGGGCAGGCCTTCGAGCGCGGCGATCACCTCGCTGCCGACCGGGTATTTCATCACCGTGCTCCGACCAACGCGAGGCTCGCATCGCCGCGCCAAGCGGTATCGCGCGGCGCAGCCGAGCAGCAGGCTGGATCCCATCGAGGGGCTGCATCGTCGCGGTCACCGGAGGTGATGGCTGCAGTCGTCGGTGAGAGAGCGGTGATCTGTGCCGTATCCTGCAAGCCGGATGCGCTCGCAGGTCGGAAGTCGCCAGCCCGGCTACACATATCTCAGCTCCCGCAGCGCTGCGAACAGCTCGTCGCGCAGGATCCGGAATGCGGGCACCTGGTCAAGGCGCTCCAGCGAGATGTGCAGCCCGAGCATGCCCAGCACGCCGCGCTGCGCCCCCCGGGATTTGTTGAGAACCGCCCGCAGGGCGGACTTGGGATCGAGGAGCCTCTCCACGTCCATCGGGCGGTCGGGAAGAGCCAGCTCCTCGTCCGATCTCTGCGTTCCGAGCACCTGGCGGAGCGCCTCGCCGTCGACCAGCGTCCAGGCCTCGGTCTCGCGCACCGGGACCACGGCGACGGGCTGGCTGCGGCTCCCGTTCAGCGCATCGAGGAGGCGCTCGGCGGCGGGCTCGACCCGCTCGCGCCGAGCGCCGTGAGGGTCGTTTCCCGCATCGGTGTGGATGAACAGGATCGTCCAGGCCTCGCGGGCCTCCCAGGCCGCCTCGAGGATGCGCCGCTCGCGTGGCGCGTCCCGCAGGCCAGCCGGCGTGGAGAGCTCATAGACCTCCTCACCGATCTCGACGAGCTGCTGACCGTGCTGGCAGCAGAGATCACCGGCCAGCCGCTGGAGGAGGGGCGCGAGGAAGGCGTGGTCGGTGGGGCCCTCGGCGAACAGGGCAAGTCCTAGGTAGCGCAACGCTCAGGCCCCTTCGTTCACGGTGCGCAGATACCGGGCCACCTCGAAGCGCGTGACCTCGCTGCCCGGCTCCAGGAGGTCCCCCTGGCTGCTCGGCTGCACCGAGCGGATGCGGGTCTTGCGGCAGGTCGTGCCGGTCTCGGGATCGGCGACCGTCACCAGGTCCGCGAACAGCACCTGGCCGGCGCCCTGCCCCTGGAGGGCCGACAGCACGACCGGGGAGTGGCTGTTCAGCAGGAGCTGCGAGAGGGGCGCGGGGGGCTCGGTCAGCTCCTCGCGCAACGGGTCGGTGACCAGGCTCCGCAGGCGCCTCACCAGCTCTGCGAGGCGCGCGGGGTGGACGCCGTTCTCCGGCTCCTCGAAGCAGACCAGGCCGCTGTGCCGCGGGTCCTTGAGCATCGTCAGCAGCGCCAGGACCCGCAGGGTCCCGTCCGAGATCACGGCGGCCGGGTAGTCGACACCGTCGCGCAGGCGGAGCTGGGCGCGGTACTCCCGGGCCGGCTCGTTGAGCTCGACCTCCAGCGACAGGACGCCGGGGATGATGGCCGAGAGCTCGGCGAGGATCTCCGGGAGGATCCCCTCGGGCCGATCGGAGGTGCGCGTCTCGGTCCGGATCCGGTAGAGCACCGCGGCGAGGTTGCTCCCGTCGGGGGCCAGCAGCTCATCGCTGTCGAGCGGGCTGGGGCGGCGCAGCCCCGCCGGGTCGAGCTGCAGCAGGCGCCACGAGCGCAGCTCCTGGCGCAGCGCGTACAGATGGGGGAAGTCGGCCGTGGTGATGCTCGACAGCACGGTCGCCTCCGCCGCGTGCCCGGGGCGGGTGCGCCCGGCGCTGCCATCCTGGTGGATGCGGAAGCCGGGGAGGTCGTCCTCGCGGACGGTCTCCAGCCAGGGCGTTCGCCGCGAGTAGCGCAGGTGGCGCTCGCGAAACGCCCTGTGAGGCCGGCCGCCGAAGGGGCGCCAGCGGTCGCTCATGCTGAGGATCGGCAGCGCCGCCTCGCGCACCACCGAGAGGCGCTCGAGGCCGCGCTCGTCCATCGTCCGCTGGATCTCCACCTCGTAGCGGGCCCGGGTGTGCCTGAGCTCGACCTCCCTGCCCCAGGGGTCGCGGGCGACGGGGTCGAGGAGGACCTCGACGGCAAGCTGCATCCTGTCGGCGGCGCTGTCCGGGGCGGTCCGCCGGAACAGGGTGGCGACGTCTCCCCGCAGCCCGCGCGCTGCCGTTCGAAGATCGTGCTCGGCGAGCCGGCTCAGCAGCCGGATGGCATCGAACAGGTTCGACTTCCCGGAGGCATTCGGCCCCAGGACGACGGCGAAGGGAGAGAGGTCCAGGGCCAGCCCCTCGAAGCTCTTGAAGCCATCGATCTCGATTCGGGTCAGCATGGCACCGGCTCCTGGTGGCGGCTGGTCGGCCTCGCGCCTTGGGGATACCCCGCCGCCAGGCAGCGAAGAGTCACGCGCGACCGCCGGAGATGCAAGCGCACCCTCAGCCCTCGGGGCGGGGACGTTCGAGCACGTACGCCGCCGCCTCCACCATTGCCTCGTCCATCACCCCGTAGCCGAGGTCCGCCATCAGCACCGGCCGCGCCTCGCCGAGCAGGATCTCCTCCCGCCAGCGCTGGAACGTGGTGAGGAAGAACCCGGTGCGCGAGGTGATCGCGCCGAGCCGCCCGCCCGCGCCGAGCCACTCGAGCCCGCGCTCGACGAAGGCCGCGTAGAGGTCGTTCTTGCTCCGCGGATAGACCCTGTCGATGTACGCCTTGGCCCGCCTGCTCGCGGCGCCGAAAGGCGGGTTCATGACCACCACGTCGAAGCGCTCGCGGCAGGCGTCGATGAAGGCGATGCCGCGCTCGGCGTCGTCGGCGAAGAGCCGGGCGCGCTCGGGGCTCAGGCCGTTCGCCTCGCGGGCGAGCTGCTCGAGCGCGTGGCGCACGCGGTCCTCGGCCGCGCCCCAGAACGCGGCGTCGCTCCTGGCGAAGAGCGGGCCGGCCGCGCGCTCGGCCTCGGCTACGGCCTCGGCCAGGTGCCGCTCCACCTTGAGCAGCGATCCGACCTCGTCGGCAAGCTGCATCTCCCGCCAGATCCGACCGACCAGCCCCTTGAGCGGCTCGGGCTCGAGCCGAGACACGAAGGCATCGAGGAGCGCATCGTCGCCCGGCATGGGCTCGGCGATGACGACGTTCACCCGCTCGATCGTCGGGCGCCCGGAGGCGGGCAGATCGAGCCCGTCATAGGCGCGCTGGGCCCGCAGCCACAGCGCCAGGGCGGCGATCTGGGCGGCGCGGGGGTCGATCTCGATGCCGTAGAGGTTGTGCCGGAGGATCAGCCCGGGCGTGGCTCGCGCGAGCGCCCCCGCGTCCGGGTAGTCCTGGCGCAGCGTGCGGCCCGTGATCTCCGAGGGTGGCGTGGCGCCGCTCTCCCACGCCTCGCGGTAGATCACCTCGAGGAGATCGAAGGCGTAGAGCAGGAAGTGCCCGCTGCCCGCGGCCGGGTCGAGGATGCGGAGGTCCCGCGGGTCCTTCGCGGCCCGGTCCCAGGCCGGTGGCGTGTAGCCCGGGGCGGGCGGCTCGGCGGCCTTGACGGTGGGGCGCTCGGCCGCGCGCGCCGCCGGCACCTCCTCCGGGGTGTAGACGAGCAGCGGGCAGCGCTCGCCGAGCGCCGTCGCCCCGCCGCGCATCTCGTACCAGATCCACCCGAGCGTGTTGTCGACCAGGAACTGGACCACGTAGCGGGGCGTGAAGAACTGGTTGCGCACCGCGAGCTCGCGGCTGCTGCGCGGTGGTCCCCCCTTTACCGCCTCGCGCATCTCGCGCACATCGTCCGCGTTGAAGTACTGGTACATCCAGCCGATGGCCTCGTCCTCGGACCACACCGGGTCCAGCTCGGGCGCGTTCAGGATCCCGAGAAGGTCGCCGAGCGCCTTCGGCCGGGGCCAGAGCAGCCCGGTCGGGCTGCGCCGCTCGAAGAGGGCCGAGAGGCCGAGCGAGAGCTCGTCCATCACCGCCTCGATGAGGAGGCGGTAGCCGCCGTCCTCGAGGGCCGCGGCGAGCCCCGGCGCGCAGTCGCCGAGCTGCTGGATGCCGACCCCGGAGCGTAGCGGCGAGACACACTCGGGCACGAGCCCGCGGCGCTCGGCCATCTTCAGCGCCACGAAGCGGTTCAGCGTGGTGAAGGCGCTCTCGCGGGCGGCGCGCGCCACGGCCTCCTCGGGCGAGGCGCCGCCTGCCCGGTAGTGGCCGATGAGGTCGAGCAGGCGCTGGCGGACGACCGGGTCGCCGGGGGCGCTCTCGAGCACCCGCCCGTCGGGGAGGATGCTGTAGAGGCCCTCGAGCTGGCCGGCGCACTCGCGCTCGAGCAGGCGCCGGGCCTGCTCGACGGCCCGTCGGAGGAGATTCCGCTGCTCGCGCTCCAATGGCCCGACCTCGCTACCTCAGCACCACCGGGCGGCCCTCGGCGAGCGCGCGCTCGATGGCCTCGCGCAGCGTGGCCATCGCCTGCTCGAGGCTCTCCCCGGTGATCTCGCCCGGCAGGAGCGCGCCGACGTCGATGACCACGGCGGTCGGGGTCGTGAGCCGGCGCAGCTCATCGAGCGCCTGGCGGAGCAGCGCCTCGGCGGCCAGCGTCTGCTCCCGGGCGAGCGCGAGCGCCGTGTCGGCGCGACGCCAGGGCTCGGGGTCCGGTCGCTCCGCGGCCCGCGTGGCCAGCGGACGCTCGAGGCGCTGGTGCTCGGCCTCCTTGAGGCTCGCCCAGCCAGGGGCTGCCCGGAGCTGCTCGAGCGCCCGCTCGTAGGCGGCGCGCCGCTCGGCGAAGGCAGCGTCGAAGAGCGCCTGGTAGGCGTCGATGACCTGGCTCGCCGCCTCCTCGATCGCCGCCAGGTGCTCGTAGAAGGTCTCGCGCGCGAGGTGATCGCGAAGGGTCGCGACCGCAGCCCGGGCCGGGTCGTCCTCGTCACGCTCGGCCTCGAGCACCGGGCCGACCTCGGCGAGGGCCGCTCGGGCGCGCTCGAGCAGCTCTCGCCTCGGGGCGGTCAGCTCGTCCTCGAGCTTGCGAGCCCGCGGCAGGGCCTTGGCGAGCGTGTCGGCGCTCTCGAGGAGCTGCTGCACGGCGTCCTCGTCGTCGGCCTCCTTCATGCTCCGCAGCAGGGTCAGCGCCTGGGCGAGGCTCTCCTCACCGGCCAGACCAAGCTCGCGCAGCGCGTCGCGCGCGGCCTCGACCCGGGTGGCCTCGGGGCAGAGCTGGCCGCGCACCACCTCGGCGATCGACTCGGCGGTGAAGTCCCGGCAGCGATGCCCGAAGCGCTCCTCGAGGAGGCGGGCCGCCTGGCGCAGCCGCCGCGCGTCGAGCGTCGCCTCGCGGATGCGCACGGTCAGGGCACGGAAGCGCCGGTTGTCGGTGATCGCGCGGCGCGCCTCCGGGGTTAGCGCGCGCTTGATCTGCTGGCTCTCGGCGGTGATGGTCACCAGCCCGGCCCGCAGCAGGGCGCCGACCACGAGCTGCACCAGCTCGAGGCTCCAGCCGAACGGCGCTCCGCCGAAGTGCCGCTCGAGCTCGCGTCCCGACGGCGCGCGCCCTGCGTCGCACTCGCGACGGATCCAGGCCGCGATCTCTCCGGCGGCCCGATCGTCGAGGACCAGGCGAGGCTGATCATCGACCGTGCGCACGACCCCGAGCTCGCTGTAGCACACCGGCAGGCCGGCGAGGCTCTCCGACTTGAGGATCGCCTCGACGTCCCTGGCCTGAACCCGCACATCGCCGTCGCCGAAGCGGTGGAAGATCACCTGGATCGCCTCGGCGAGCACCCGCCGGGCCTCCGCCTTGGGGTCGCTTGCCTCGGGGCCCGGCGAGCGGTCGTTGCCGCGGAAGAAGATCCGGCCTCGGCAGAGCGCGCGCCCGAACTCCTCCAGGAGCCGCCGGGTGGCCTCCGCGACGCGTCGGCCCTCCTCGCGCAGCAAGGGCTCCTCGTCCTTGGTCCGCGCGCCACGGCTCTGCATCCGCTCGCTGCGAAACCGCTCGATGACCGCCCGCTCGGCCGCATCCGAGGGCTCCACCAGCCAGACCACCCGGCCCTCGTCGCTCTGGGTGGCGGCTCGCGCCTCGCGCTCCTGCTCAGCGGCGGGGGTCGCCGGGTCGAGCAGGTACACGCCGAACGGGACGTCGCCCGGGACCAGCTCCTCCGAGCCCAGCGAGAGCCCGGCGGTGAACCGCCGCGTCCCTCCGAGCTGGTGGCTCGGCGCCTGCGCACCCTTGCCCCACAGCTCCTCGAGAACGCTCTTGATGATCCGGACGCGGTCGCCCGGGGACGCTCGCCGGCTGTCCCGCTCCTCGTCCCAGGTACGCTCGACCGGGGACTGGATCTTCAGCCCCTGCTCGGTGCGCCGGACCTTGCGGCCCTCGATGAGCCGCTCGACCGCCTCGCGGACCTCGGCCAGCCGGCCGGCGGCATCCGCTGCCGGGTGGAGAAGAGCGGCGAGGTTCTCCTCGGTCGCGTGGACCATGCCCGCGAACTGCACCAGCACCAGCGCCTTGGCGACCGGGGCGGCGAGCGGGTGCTCAATCTGGCGGCCGATCTCGTCGAGCTCCTGCTGGAGCTCGGTCGGGATGCTGGTGGTGAGGAGCTCGTAGACGCTGTCGAGCGTGACCAGCCGCCCCAGCGGCTGCTCGGCAAGGCCCACCTTCGGGTGGATGAGAAGCTGCTGGGCGAGCTTGATGATGGTGCGGTTGGCGCCGCCCATGAGCTGCTGGCTGCCGCGGCGCAGCCCATCCACGATGCTGATCAGCAGGTCGACCTGGTAGGGCAGCAGCGGGTAGAGCCGCACGAAGGCGTCCTCCTCGGTGGAGGGGAGCGTGATCGCGGCCGCGACCTGGGTCGCGCTGCGGA
Organism: uncultured Ectothiorhodospiraceae bacterium; assembly: GCA_964599705.1. GTDB lineage: Bacteria > Pseudomonadota > Gammaproteobacteria > HK1 > HK1 > CAZRGU01. The sequence continues at coordinate 14,896 of CAZRGU010000015.1, forward strand.
GCTGGCCGCTGCGCTCGGCGTAGAGCGAGCGCAGCGCCTGCTCGCCGGGCGCGTTCTTGGCGAGGACCCGGTGGCTCGCGACCTCGCGGATGTCGCTCGGCTCGAGGAACACCTTGTGGGCGAAGCGGTCCTGGAGGCGCACCAGGTCCGAGCGGCTGTCCTCGAAGACATTGACCACCTGCTCGAGCTTCTCCTGCGAGGTGGCAACCAGCCAGATGCTCCCCTTGCCGACCAGCGAGAAGCTCTCGATCACGCCCTGCAGATCGCCGATCCGCTGCACGTCACGGGCGACGTACTGGCCGATCTCGTCGACGACGAAGACCACCCGCTGCCCGCCGGCCCGCGCGCTCGCAAGCTGCACTGCGCGCTCGGCGAGCTTGCGCGGGGTGATCTCGGCGCGCGGCCGAGTGCGCGCCCAGGTGTCGGCGGCGGGATAGGTCGTGGGGTCGAGCTGGTGGAGCACCGCGCTCGCCTGGTTGAGCGCCATCATCACCAGGCGCCGGGCCTCGCGCCAGCGCTGCCCGGGGTAGATCTCCTCGAACTTGCGCTCGAAGGCCTCCAGCTCGCCGCGCTCCTCGAGGTTGACCTCCAGCTCGGCGAGGTCGAGCTCCATCGCGTAGCCCAGGCTTCGCAGCAGCGCCTTGTACATCACGGTGGTGACCGGGTGCTCCTCGGCGCCTGCGATGTTGTCCTTGAGGATGTCGAAGATGACCACGTGGGTCGGGATGTGCTCCTTGGTCTGGCTGAGCAGGACCTTGATGCGGTCGTCGGTGACCCGCCTGGTGAACAGAGCCACCGCGTCCTCGGCGCCGATCTTGCGGCTCTCGAGCAGGATCCCGAGCATCTTGGCGAAGCTGCTCTTGCCGGCGCCGAAGAATCCGCTCACCCACACGCCGATGTCGGCCGTGGGTCGCTGGTGCGCCTCCCAGTAGGCCTCGAGCACGCGGCGCATCTGCTCCTGGATGCTCGGGGTCGGGTAGTACTCGCGGATCTCCTCGACCAGGGTCTCCTCGCCGAGCGCATCGACCTTGACCACCTCCTCGATGTCCCGGTGGATGTCCTCGGAGAAGATGTCGGCGATGCGTGCTGGCGGGGCCATAGCCATCAAGCCTCCCTTGCCTCGCTAGAAGATCTTGTGCCGGTAGCTGTGCAGCGCGTCGAGGCTGTCCATGAAGCGCAGCGAGTTTCGCCCCGAGCGGGTGCCGGGGTAGAAGAGGATGGTCGGCACCGTGACCGTCCCCATGAGGTTCTCGAGCAGCGCGCTCGCCCGAAAGGCAGGATACAGGGCCCCGACCCGCACCAGGAAGACGACGTCGCGCTCCGCCTCGAGCCCGCGCGCCCGCGCCTCGATCTTCGCCGCAAGCGGCGCGACCTCGTCGAGCACCTGCTCCATCTGCTCGCGGAGCAGCTCGAGCCTTCGCCGGGTCGGCTCGTGCGCGTGGGCGCGCTCGGAGGCGAAGAGCCCCGATCCATCCGGGGGGAAGGCCTCGCACACCGCCTCCCAGATCAGGTCGGCCATCGACACGGTGTGCACCCGGCGCTGGCTCTCGGCCTCGACCCGCGTGGCGAGCAGCCGAGCCTCGCGGCGCAGCGCCCGCTCCGCGGTGGGCGGATAGGCGAACAGGGCATAGGGCACGCCCTGGTAGGTGCTGATCTCCTTGACCAGATCGGGCGACTTGAGCAGCGGCTCGAGCCGCTCTCGAAGGCGCCCCCGCCAGTCGCTATCCGACCAGATGCTCGACATACTCGTCCACGCTCCCGTAGGGGAGCTCGAGCGACACCAGCGTACCTGCGATCTCGAACCTGAGCCTGCGTAGCTGGTGCAGCCGCAGCAGCTCCACCTCCAGCTCCTGGCGCGAGAGCAGAAAGCGGCGCCAGCGCCGGTCCTCGAGCATCCGGCCCGGCGCCAGGAACTGCTCTGCGAGGTCGTGGAGCACGTAGAGGAGCGCCTCGTCGGGAAGGTGAGAGGCCGCGATCTCCTTCACCGCGCGGCCCTGGAGCAGCCCGAAGTCCGCCGCGTACCTGGGGAGGCTGCTCGCCATCTTCTCCACCGTGCTCGGTGACCACTCCTCGCCGAGGAGCCCTCGGCGGCGAAGGTCGGCCAGGTACTCACGCACGTCGCTGCCGCGCACCCGGAGCAGGCCCTCGAGCTTGCGCGGGAAGAGCCAGCTCTCGAGGAAGTCCGAGAGCAGCAGCTCACGCAGGCACAGGTGCCAGAGCAGGATCGGGGTCCACTGCGCCAGGGGCAGGCCGCCCTTGGCCAGGCGAACGAGCGGGAGGTGGCGCTCCAGCGTCCCGAAGCGAACCCGAAAGATGCGCCGCATCTCGGTGAGCCAGCGGTCGGTGGGCGCGAGGATCGGGTTGTCACGGCGCATGCGATCGAGGTTCTCGTCGAGCGATGCCGACAGATCCCACGCCGCGAGGCACGCATAGGTCTCCTCGACCCTCCCGCCCTTGGTCACCGAGAACGTCGAGATCGTCGGCTCGATGCGGACAGCCGCCACGACCTAGAGCTCCCGGGCCCAGGGCACCGCCAGCGCGCCCGCCGACGAGCGCGAGAACCCTGCCGTCAGATGCATGACCGTCTCCTCGGCCGTCCGCCCTGCCGGGACCCTGAGCGATCGCCCCCCGGGGCCAAGCGGCGCCCCCACCACCTCGCCGAGTGCCTCGGCCGACACCAGGCCGGCTGCCTGCAGCACCTCGGCCACATCCGCGCCGCGGTCGATGGCCGCCAGCCGCTCCAGCACCTCGTCCCACCACGCCACGTCCCCGGCGCGCTCGGCGAGGAGCGCATCGAGCCGGTCCTCGGTCTCCGGGTCGAGACGAAACAGGTGCAGCGCTCTGGGATCCGGGTGGCGCTCGTCGCAGGCATGGTGCGCCACGGCGAAGGCGATGCGGGCACGGGCCGTGCCGTGGGTGCGTGGGAGCAGGCGCGGGCCGACGAATGCCCCCTCGCCGCCAAGGATGTCGTCCGTGCGCCACCAGCGCAGGAGCTCGCCGAGCCGGGCGACCCACAGGCGTCGCTCGAGGAGGCGCGGAATGGTCACCGGATCCCCAGCGGCGGGCATGGTCACCGGCCTCGGCTCAGCCTTCGAGGAGGCAATCTGCCCGCCGAGCCTGCGCCCGGGAGCGGGATCCGGACGCCGGCTCGCCCCGCGGGCCCGGCCCGGGACCCTCTCCGGCCACGGGCGCGATCGCCCGGCCGGGTCCACGACCACCAGCAGAGTACGGCCCCATGAGCCTCCCCCTCGCGCCATGCGGCAGGCCGGCTCGCGGCTGCCGCAAGACCGTCCACAGGGGCTCATGTTAGCCCGTTTTCGGGCGAGACGGGCCCAGAGCCGGCGTTCGCCGGGAAACGGATCTCAGTGGCCCCATCCACCTTCCGTATGTCGGTAAGGGTGATCTTCGTGCTTGCTCTGAGTCGCAACTTTCTGAGCGGATCCGGGATGAGGCGCACCACCGTCTCGTACCCTTCCTCCAGGCCCGCGATCACCACCAGGATGAACCTCTCTCCCTTTCGCACGGCGCGCTCCGTCTCGCTCGCCGTGAGTGACACCTGGCTCGGCAGCTCGCCCCCGTGGGCCTTGATCTCAAAGAACCGCCCCTTGTCGTCGACCAGGTCCGCTCCGGCTCGCCTGATGTGCCGGCAGTCTCGTAGCGTACCGGGGGCCTTTTCGATGGCAGCGCGCAGGACGTGCACCGCGAGGTCCTCGCGGTCCTGGTCGCTGTAGGCCCTGAGCGGGTTCGCTGGTGCGGATTCCGGGACCCTCAGCGGGCGCCCTCGGATCTCGCCTTCGCGAAGCACCGGTCGGCGGGCGGAGGGCCTCGAGCCGATCCCGCTGCCCGCGATTCGCTCGGTCGTTCCCGCGGAGAAGGCGGTTGCCGGCTTGAGCTTGCGGGGGGAGTCCGCGCCGCTCCCGTCGCGCCCCGCCTGCGCATCGAGGTGCCCGCCCCGCTTCCCACGTCTGCGCGGTCTGAGCGGTGCCGGCCGGGAGGTCTCCTGGAGCAGTGCGCCGAGCGTCTGGTCATTGGGCTTCGCCCGGTCCTCGACCAAGCTCACGCGTCCGGTGCTCCCGCGCTCAGCCTCGCGCCAGGCTTCCGCCCACGCCAGCGCGACCTTGTCGCGATCCTCCTTGCCGAACAAGGTCGCGATCGCGGCTCCTCCGATGTGGCTCTCGCCGACCTGCTCGGCATCTCGGAAGTAGAGCGTCAGCGGGTCCCGCGAGACGTGGCTGGGTGCAGCCACCGTGACGCGAGGCCGCTCGACGAGCCGCAGCCGCAGATCGTGGGCGATCGCGATCCGGGCGTCGCAGAGCTCGTCCCAGGCCACCTCGAGCCCTTCGTAGAGCGCCGCGTCGTGCCGGGCCAGCCAGTCCCGGAGCAGGGACACCGCCCGCGCAAACTCCTCCCGGTGCACCTCCCCGACGGCAAGTGCGCCGGCGTCGTAGATCGGCTCGAACGACCAGTCTCGAAGTTGCGTGACCCGGGCCGCCGCGAGCAGCTTTGGGATCGATGATGCCGCCACCGGCAATCGCCACACGGCGAGGTGCCTCGACAAGGGCTCCTCGAGCTCGGGCGCCCACAGCGCGTAGATCGGGCGCCTGGCTCGCCACTCCTTTCCCGTCCAGACCGGCATCGAGCTCACCCGGCCCACCTCTCGCCGCGATGCCACCGTTAGTCGCTCCTCCATATACCGATAGACATTGAGGAGGATCTGGTGGCCGGCGGGATCCAGCGGGGCGCGGCTCAGCTCCTTGATGACTTCGACGCAGTCGGAGAGCGCCGGGCGCCGAATGCCGAGCACCTCCCACAGCCGTCGTGCTGCCGTTTGCTCCGAGACGAAGGGCCGGCGCGTTCCGAAGATCGGTCTACCGAGGAACACGTTCCTTGGCGTGTGCCAGTCTCCGTTCGCGTAGACCAGCCCCTTGCGCCCTCTCCCTCCCGCGAAGCGTGAGCGGAGCTGCCGGACCGAGACATCGCCGACCCGATCATCCGGTGACGGGCTCTTCTTGCAGGCCTTCGCGATGCAGGCGTACAGGATCAGCACCGCCTTGGCATCGGGCGCTTCGTCTCCCTCCCTCAATGCCGTCAGCTCGTCGATGAGCTCGCTGACCTGCGGGTCGGTCGCCATTCCCAGGGCCCGAACGAGCGGGGAGTCCCACTGCGCCTCGCTCACCTCCGCGGCGAGGCGACTCTTGTCGTCTCCGTACAGGGCGACGGTCGTCGGCGTTGGAACCACGAGCTCCCGAGGTGCCACTCTCCTCCCATTCTGGCTGGTGAGCCAGGGTTTGTCTCGCGCCTCCGCCAGCCACGTCGAAGGAATCCGCCCAGCGGGCTTCCAGCGGCGATAGTAGGAGCGTCCCGCCTCGGCTTCTGTGTGCTCCGCGTACAGACGTTGCCACTCCCGATCGAGGGTCGCGAAGAGCGCCGAGGCGCGGGCCCGCCTGCTCCGCAATCCCCGTTCCCGGCGAATCTCGTGGAGGACCGCCACCAGGTCGGGCGAGCATCTGTCGCCTTTCAGGTGCATCGCCTCTCCTCGAAGGGCGCTCAGCGCCTCGTGCTGCGACCGGCTGAGACGGCGTGGGTCTATCGAGGTCGTGTCCTGGCTCGCCCCCTCGGCCTGCTCGTCGGGTTCTACGAGCCGTGGCGCAACCTCGACGCCCAGCAGCTTGAAGAAGGCGCGTGCCGCGAGCCGTCTGCCCTGCGCACCGTGCCCCTTGTTCCGCGCGCGAAGCCGCAACACCTCTTGGTAGCGCGGGTGCACCCAGTACAAGCCCGGGGTCTTCGCCGCCGCCTTGCTCCAGGCGTGTGCTCGATCGTCGATCGACGCCGGCAGGTAGGCCTCTGCCGGGCGGGCTCGGCCCAGCGACCGTTTCCCCCCTCTCCAGTGCTGCACGTCGACCAGGATCGCCGCCCCGACCTGCCGCCCGAGCGCATCCTGTGCCTCCTGATCGAGATCGCCGAAGGCGTCGCGGATCGAGCGGAGCAGCTCGTCTGGAACGAAGATCGGATCGTTGCTCTCGCCGTGGTGCGCAAGCGCCTCCAGAGTGGTGCGCGAGGCCGCGTCCTCGTGCAGCATGTCGTTCTCGGAAAGCCACTCGCGGACCACCGTCGCGTCGGCGCTGCGGCCAAGGTATTCGGGCGCGATCTGGTGAGCGATGCCGATCCGCCAGGCCAGCGATCGCCTCTGGGCGCGGCGCAGCAAGAGCTCGCCTTCGCAGTTGGGCATGGGTGGCACGATCCGCTCGCCCTCGGCGGTGATGACCGAACGCCGGGACCACAGCGTCTCGCCGTGGCCGGCATCAATTGCGGCGCGCGCGAGCCTGATGAACCAGCGAACGCTGTGCCCCTTGAGCTCCCCGTCGGAGCGATCGAGCAGCTCCAGGGCGTTCTCGACGCCGAGCTCCAGGCTGGCGGCGAGCTCGGAGAGAACGCGTCGCCACCGTCCGGCTCGGTCGCGAGCCCGCTTCGGTACCAGGACCTGCCCGAAACCCAGGAGATCCACGTCGCGCTGGTCGAGCAGCCCGTCGAGCTCCTGGCACTCGTAGCAAAGGTCGCTGAGCTTGTATTGCTCGCCGTTCAGGGTGATGCGGAAGCCCCGCCTGACCCGCCGCTGTACGCGATCGACGAAATCGCGCAGCCGCCCTTCGAGCCAGTCGTCTTCGAGCGGCTCGTCGTTCTCGCCTGGCTCCCGGTCCGAGCGCAAGGGAACGCCGTGCCACGCCTGAGCGGGCTCCTCGAGGAACCGATGCAAGGCCGCGCCGGCCGCGAGCTCGGCGAGTCGCCCAAGCAGCCACTCGTTGAGCCGTCCCTCAAGGAGCGCCTGGCGGGCCAGGTCGGGATCGAACTGGGCATGCAGCCCCAGCGGGAGACCCCGCGCGGGGCAGATGGGCAGGCCGGCGTAGATCTTCATCGTCCCGGCTCCCCCCTCCTCCGGGATGACGATGCCGAGCGGCGAGGGGTCCGCCTTGACCTTGTACCTTCCCCGCAGGTCCTTGCGCAGGGGCTTGTCGCCTTCGTATCTTGCCCAACGCTGGCCACTCGCGGGGTCCCGGTAGACGGTTCGGTTGCAAGGAAAGCCGTCAGGGGGAAGGGTGATCCGGGCTTCATCCACGGCCGCGAGACGGAAGGTGGAGAGCGTCTTCTTGCGACTCAAGTCCATGAGCTTCACCGATCGCACCGAGTCGAGGAACAGCAGGGCCTTGGAGCCCAAGCGGTCGAGCCAGCTCGTGAACTGTTCACGCCGAAATCTCTCACGAAGCTCGAGCACGAGCAGCGTAGCGCCGGATCTTGGGTCGAAGAATCCGGCGACTGCACCGTTCGAGGAGAGACGCCGGACGCGCCCCTCCCCGATCGCGAAGTGGTAAGGCGAGCAATGGACCTGCAGCTCGGTGGCGAGTCGCCCGAGGGTCTTGAGCCCGATCCCGAAGCGACCCTTGGCACGGGGATCGGCGCGCTTCGTGGTCACGAAGGCGAATCCCATGGCGATCACGTTTTGGAGACGAACTCGATCGCCGTCGTGCACGATCAGGAGCTCGCGCTGCGCCGGGCGAATGGCAACCCGGAGCGCGGTGGCGCCGAGATCGTCCGCGTTCTGGAGTACTTCGATCAGGCCACGGAAGGGGTCGGCGTTGAGCTGCTCAGCGCTCCTCTCGGCCCCCTGGAGGGCCTCGCGGACCGTGCCGTCCAGCTCATCGAAGTATCGCTCGAGTTCCTCGAGCGCACCGCGCGCGAATGCGGGCGTCAACGGATCATCGATGGCGGTGTCGGCGACCCCCTTCTTCAGGAGTATGGCGGCCGCCTGGCGGCCACGCTCGGCGTCGGCTGCTGGTGTGGACATGTCTTGGTGCCCCTTTCCCGCCGTTGGACGACGCGGGCCTCGAAGTAGGATAGCGTGGCTGCGGGTGTCGGATGACGGAGTGACTCGTCAAGGCGCGGAGCGGCGATGTCCCTCTCCGCGGTGGCGCGCTACCGGGACCGTGCGAAGTGCCCCGAAACGGGCTCGCGAGACGTTCGTTCGTCGATTGTGGCGCGGCGCGCAGGGGTACACGGAGCAGACCGCGGCCGACTCGCCGAACTACCGTGCCTCGAGTTCCTCGATGGCGATGCGGTTGACGAGCTGCCACCGCGTCGCTCCGGCACGGGTCCGCGTACGCAGGCGAGCACGCGTCGCAATCGCCTCGAGTCGACGCTTCAGCGCGTGGCAGTCATCGGCGTCGCGATCCCCTCAATCTTCTTTGCGGGACGGGTCGGCCCGCCTTGGTTGACCAGAGGGTCGCCCACGCCGAGCTGCCCCTCGAGCCGGAGGTGGCCAAGGCGCGCTCCCTCCTCTACGAAGGCGACGACGCCGGGCAGGTCGGCGTCGCGCTGGGCCCGCGTGTGGCCCGCCTCGTCGCGCCACAGCACGCGCACCTCTTCCGGACGCAGCGGGTTGAGAAAGAAGGGGAGTGGGTGGTCACGAGAAGCTGGGTCCGCGCGCTGGCCGCGCGGCACTCCTCGGCCATCTCCGGCACCAGGCGCGGGTGGAGGAAGTTCTCCGGCTCCTCGATCCCGATGAACGGCGGCCGCGCCGGTTCATGGAGCAGGACCAGATAGGCCAGCATCTTCAGTGTCCCATCCGAAGCGAAACGTGCCAGCACCGGGTGGTCGAACGGAGCGTCCTTCGGCTCGGCCGGACCCGCTCAGAACGACAGCCGGTAGCGCACGGCGCCCGAGAGGTCGGGGTCCTCGCCGCTGCTCCCGACGGTGAGCGACGCGGAGAGTACGCTGTGGGGCCCGAACCGATGGTCCACGTCGAGGCCGGCACGAAGGCCGTTGCTGTTGACCTCGGCGCCGGGCAGCGAGAATGCGAACAGGCCGACGACCTGCCCGGCCGCCCCCGACCAGGCCGAGTCGAAGCGGTGGACACCCTTGAAGCGCCCGCGGACCCGGGTGGCCTCGCTCACCCGGCGCTCGGCGCTCAGCCCGACGCGCAGCTCCCTGGCAGTGTGGCGCTGGCGCTCGAAGCGCGCGGGAAACCCGCCGCCGCTCTCGGTGTAGCCGTCGATCCTGGTGCGGGTGGCGGTGAACGCGGCCTGCGTGGAGACCGAGGTCGCGGCGATCTGCCATGCCGCCGGCCAGTCGACCCGCGCGCGCAGCGCCGAGACGGTGACCTCGGTGTCGCCCCGCGAGCGGTCGGGGGCGCCGGCGTTGAGGTAGCCGCGCTCGATGCGCGCATCCCAACGCCCGTGGATCCCGGTCACCGACAGCACGAGCCCGGACCCGGAGAGGCGGTGATCGAGCTCGGCGAGCAGGTACTCGCCGTCCATCCGGCTCTCGCCCGAGAAGGCCAGGTCCTGGCGCACCAGGCTCTTGCCGGCGTCCAGCCCGCCGCGCAGCCGCCCCGGCAGGAAGTCGTGGCACCCGCCGATCTCGCCGGCGCTCGCGTCGGCATCGGTGCTCCCCCCCCCAGCGCGCCAGGTCACCGACCAGCCACATGCAGCCCTGCCCGGCGAGCCGCTCCTCGAGCAGCAGTGGCCGGTGGTGGGCGCCGTTGAGCGCGAGGCCCACGGCCCCGGCCGCCGCCCCCGGCACCCCGGCCACCGAGTCCAGGCTGGAGGCGAGGTCCTGGAGCCCGACCAGGCCGCTCCCGGCGCGCGCGAGGAACGCCTCGGTTCCGCTGGGGCTGTCACCCCATCCGACGACCACCGAGCCGTCGTCGCTGACGCCGGTCACCGCCCGCAGCGTCCACCCGGAGACCTGCACGCCGGTTCCGGCCAGCCAGTCCGCGACACGCTGCATGCCGGTGGCCGCGGTCCAGCGGAAGGCCTCGTAGCCGCTGGCGCTCGATCCCCAGCCGACGACGACGGTGCCGTCGGCGTTGACGCCCAAGGCATAGCTTCCGAAGCCCACGCCCGGGAGGTCGCCGAGCCCGACGAGCTGCGCCCCGGCAGGCCAGGGGCCGGCGAGCAGCACGACGGCGGCCAGGCGCCGGAGCGGGGCGCAGGGTCTGCCGCTCCCGGCTCCCGGGGCGGTCCCACAGCGCCCGAGCGCGGGCGCTCGGGCCCGGGGAGCGGGCGAGTGGGGCGCGGAGCTCGAGCGTCGGGTTCCCATGGCGTATCCCCCTTCGCCGACCCGGCAGCGGCGCTCGCGGCGGCTGCCCGATCGGGCCGTTTCCGTGCGGGGCGGGAGCGACGATCCGGTTGGTGTGGAGGAGCGGGGGCACCACCACCCGGATGACCTCGGGCAACTCCTCGGTGGTGACCGCCTCAGCCACCAGGGCGGGCAGGCCGACGCTCGTGGCCGCCCAGACCGATGCCTCGGCGTGCCAGGCGGCGTTTCCCAAGAAACTCCTCTTGCGTGGCTTCCTCCCCGTCCCTGACGCAATCGTAGCCAGTTTCCTCGCCACGGGGTGCGGCTCAGCCCCATGGAGGGTTCCGCGGGAACGTTTCGGAGAATGGGAATCGCTCGCGACGTCGCCGTTGGAGAGGGCGGGGCGCAGGCGCTCCATCCCCGGCTGCTCACGACACCTCGACGAGGGCGCGGTGACCGGCGGCGCCCGCGAGCCGGCGGTCGGCAGTGAGCAGCGGAGCGCCGAGCGTCTCGGCGCCCTCGCTTCGCGTGCCGGTGAACCGTTGAGGGCTACGGCCGG
>CAZRGU010000016.1:0-25001 GCA_964599705.1 uncultured Ectothiorhodospiraceae bacterium
GGGTCGCCCAGGAACGCCCTCGCGACGGCGCGCGGTTTTTTCACAAACTCTGAGTTCGCAGGCTGCGCAACGACGTTGTATCCGAGGTCACGCGCGCGTTTGCACACTGCCCAGTGCCATCCTACGCTCCATCCCGGGCAGAGCCCGGGCTACGAGGCGCGCCCCCGAGTCCCCACCACCCTCGTCGGGGCTCTGAGCTTCCCTCCTACAAGGGCTCGAGGCGCGCGGCGCTGAGCATCAGCCAGCGGCTGCCGGCCTCCTCGAAGTTGACCTGGACCCGGGCGCGGGCCCCGCTGCCCTCGCAGGCGAGCACCACGCCCTCGCCGAAGATCGGGTGCAGCACGCGCTGCCCGAGATGCAGGCCCCCCTCGCCGCCGCCGTCCGACCCCGGCGCCCCGCTCCAGGCCGGGCGCGAGACCCGCCCGCGCAGCCCGATCTCCTCGACCACCGCCGCCGGGATCTCGCGCAGGAACCGCGACGGGGCCGGATGGAGGTCGCTGCCGTGCACCCGCCGGGACTCGGCGTGGGTCAGGTGCAGCGCCTCGCGGGCCCGGGTCATGCCGACGTAGCACAGCCGCCGCTCCTCCTCGAGGCGCTGCGGCTCGTCGAGGCTGCGCTGGTGGGGAAACAGCCCCTCCTCCATCCCGCACAGGATCACCACCGGGAACTCGAGCCCCTTGGCCGCGTGCAGGGTCATCAGGCTGACGCCCTCGCCGCCGGCCTCGACCTGCTCCTCGCCGGCCTCGAGGGCGGCCTGGGCGAGGAACGCGGGCAGCGGCTCCCCCTCGCCGTCGTGGGAGGCCTCGAACTGAGCCGCGGCGCTGGCCAGCTCGACCAGGTTCTCGACCCGGGTCTGGGCGCGATCGCCCTTGTCGGCGCGGTAGTGCTCGAGCAGGCCGCTGGCGGCAAGCGTCTCCTCGACCGCCTCCTCGAGGCGGCAGCCGGCGATCGTCTCGGCGATCCGCTCGATCAGCTCGAGGAAGCGCGCCACCGCGCCGGCCGCGCGCGCGCCGAGCGTTCCCTCGGCGAGCAGCGTCCCGGCCGCCTCCCACAGCGAGCAGCGCCGCTCGCGGGCGCGGGCACGCAGCGCCTCCAGGGTCCGCGCGCCGATGCCCCGCGCCGGCAGGTTGACGACCCGCTCGAAGGCGGCGTCGTCGGCGCGGTTCACCGCCAGGCGCAGGTAGGCGAGCGCGCCCTTGACCTCGGCGCGCTCGTAGAAGCGCAGCCCGCCGTGGACCCGGTAGGGGATCGCGGCGGCAAGCAGCGCCTCCTCGATGACCCGCGACTGGGCGCTGACCCGGTAGAGCACCGCGACCTCGTCGCGCCGCCCGCCGCCCTCGAGGTGGGCGCGCACCACCGCGACCACGTAGCGGGCCTCCTCGAGGTCGTTGAAGGCGCGGTAGACGCGCACCGGCTCGCCGCGCGCCCCGCGGGTCCAGAGATTCTTGCCGAGCCGTCCCCGGTTGTGGGCGATCACCGCGTTGGCCGCCGCGAGGATGTGCTCGGTCGAGCGGTAGTTCTGCTCGAGGCGCACCGTGGTCACGTCCGGGAAGTCGCCCGGGAAGTGCTGGATGTTCTCGATCCGCGCCCCCCGCCAGCCGTAGATCGACTGGTCGTCGTCGCCGACCGCGAAGACCTGGGCCCCGCCCCCGGCGAGCAGCCTCAGCCAGGCGTACTGGATGGCGTTGGTGTCCTGGAACTCGTCGACCAGCAGGTGCGAGAAGCGCTCGCGGTAGCGCGCGCCGAGCCGCTCGTCGTCGCGCAGCAGCTCGTGGGCGCGCAGCAGCAGCTCGGCGAAGTCGACCAGCCCGGCACGCGCGCAGAGCTCCTCGTAGGCCGCGTAGGCGCGGGCCAGCAGGGCCGCGCGCGGGTCGCCGTCCGGGGGGTCGAGGTGGGCGGCCCGGGTGCCCTCGTCCTTGCAGCCGTTGATGAAGCCCTGCACGGCGCGCGCGGCGAGCCGGGTCTCGTCGATCTCGAGGTCGCGGAGCACCCGGCGAATGCAGCGCAGCTGATCATCGGCGTCGAGGACCTGGAAGCCCTCGGGCAGGCCGGCCTCATCCGCGTGGGCGCGCAGCAGGCGGTGGGCCAGCCCGTGGAAGGTGCCCACCCACATGCCGCCGAGGGGCCGCCCGAGGAGGGCCTCGATGCGGGCGCGCATCTCGCCGGCGGCCTTGTTGGTGAAGGTCACCGCGAGCACGCTCCAGGGAGTGGCCTCGCCGGTGGCGAGCAGCCAGGCGATGCGGTGCACCAGCACCCGGGTCTTGCCGCTGCCGGCCCCGGCGAGCACCAGCAGGTGGCCCGGGCCGGCGGTGACCGCGCGGCGCTGGGCCTCGTTGAGCGGGTCGAGGATCGCGCTCAGGTCCATCGCCCTCATGCCCCCCCGTCGCGATCGGGCACGGCCGGGGCGGGCGGTGCCGCCTGCACCGACCCGGCCAGCGGCAGCTCGACCCGCCCGATGCCGTCGCTCTCGACCTGCGGCGCACAGGCCGGGAGCTGGGCAGGCGCCACCCCGTGGCGGGTCACCAGATAGTCGCGCACCGCCGCGGCGCGAGCCGCGGCCAGCGCCTCGAGCGGCCGTGCGGCGAGGCTCTCGCCGCGCGCCCGGGCGGCCTCGGCCGCGGCGGCCAGCGCCTCGCCGTCGGCGGCCACCGCCACCCCGCAGACCTTGAGCGCCAGCCCCGGACGCTCGAGCAGCCGCCTGGCCACCTCGTCGAGGTAGCCGAGCGCCGGCGCGTCGAGGGTCTCCTCGCCGGCGCTGAACAGCACCGGGCGCAGGGTCCCCGCGGTGGCCTTGTCGAGCAGCCCCTTGGCGGCGAGGACCAGTCCGACCGGCTGGAGATAGAGCATCAGGGCGGTGGTCGCGGCCTTGGTCATCGCCTGGGCATAGGCGTCGCCGAGATCGAACTCGGGGTCGTCGAGGCGTCCCGAGATCGGGATCTCGAGGGCCACCGTGCCGCGCCGGTCGGCGAGCATGCGCAGCGCCTCGGCGAGCGCGGCACCGGCAGTGGCGGCCGGTCGCAGCCGCGGCCGGCTCAGCACCAGCCGGCTGCGACCCTCGAGCTCGCCGTGGACCACGGTGAGCTCGAGGTCGACGTCGCCCCGTCCCCCGGTCAGCTCGACCCCGAGGCGGGAACGGGCGTAGGGGCTCAGGGCGGGCAGGTCGACGCCGCGCAGCCGGGCCTTGATCTCGAGATCGAACTCGCCCCGCCCCGCGGTGACCAGCTCGGCGCTGATCTCCTGGGTCCAGACGCCGCTCGTGGTGCGCAGCTCGAGCTGCGCCCGGGCCCCGATGCTGGTGGTGTCGAGGCCGCTCAGGCGGGCCACCTCGATGCGCTGGTCGAGGGCATGGGGCACATCCAGGGAGTCGTCGAAGAAGGTCAGCGTACCGCTCCCGGTCAGCTCGGCCCGACCGACCCGCAGGCGCGCGGCGCCGCCGGCACTCGCGCCGAGGCGCGGCAGCTCCGGCCAGCGCCAGCCCCCGTCGGCCCCCAGCCCGAAGGCCAGCGCCAGGCCGCGCAGCCGCGCCCGCTCGAGCTCCAGCCCCTCGCCGGCGACCAGCGCCAGGGTGGCGAGCTCGGCGGCCGGCACCGCCAGGCTGGCTCCCTCGCCGCCCGCCACCCGCAGCCCCTCGAGCTCGAGCTCGGCGGCCGCGACCCGCCCCGTCGCCAGCTCCAGACCGCGGGCCCGGGCCGCGCCGAGCCCCAGCTCGCGGCGCCCCTCGCGGATCACCAGGCGCAGCGCCCCGGCCCGGCGTGCCGCCCACGCCCCGCCCGGCCGGCCGTCCACTCCCTCCACGCGCAGCGCGCCGAGCTGCCAGCGCGCCGCCCCCGACTGCCCCTGGCCGCCCCCGGCGGCGAGCCGCGCGGCACGCAGCCGTCCGGCGGGATCGAGCGAGACCTTGGCGGCGAGCAGCTCGGCGAGCACGACGGCCGCGGCCCCGCCCTGCCCCGAGGCGAGCCGCTCGGCCCGGGCCACCTCGATCTCCAGGCCTCCCCCGGGGCGGCGGCGCAGCTCCTGGACGGCCAGCGAGGCGAGGCGCACGGTGCGCCCCCCGACGCGCAGCTCGAGGGCGTCCGCCCCGCCGTCCTGGGCGCCCCCGCTGCCGTCCCGCTCGAGCTGCCCGGCGCGCAGGAACGGCGCCTCGAGGCGCAGCGGCCAGTCGCCCTCCAGGGCCATCTGCCGGGCCTCGATGGCGGTCACCGTGAGCCACGGGCGCCCGCCGAGGGCAAGCCCGGTGAGGGCGAGCCCGGCAGCGGTGAGCGGCGGGCGGTCGGGCACCTCCGCGGCCAGCTCCTCGAGATCGATCCGGGCCACCGCGAGGCCGCCAGCGGCGTCCCGGTCGAGCCGAGCGACCCTCAGCCCGGCGACCCGCACGCTGCCACGCAGCAGGGCCAGCTCGGCACTCGCCAGGCGCAGCGTGTCGATCCGGGCAGCCAGCGCCGGGGTCAGCTCGAGCCCCTCGAGGGCACCTCCCTCGAGGATGAGCTGCTCGCCCCCGGGGAGGTCCAGGCGTGCCCGCTCGGCCCTCACGAGGCGGGCGGTGAGGTCTCCGGCCGCCTGGCGGATCAGCCCGGCGAGGTGCACCGCCTCGAGCTCGAGCGCCCCGCCCCCGGCCAGCGCCAGGCGCGCCCCCCCGGCGCTCGCCTCGTCGAGGCGCAGCACGCCGTCGCGATCGAGGCGCAGCCGGCCGGCGGCCAGTGCCTCGAGGCGCCCGGGCTCGCCGCCCTGCTCGAGCAGCACCCGGGCGATGCGAAGCTTGCCGGCTCGCAGCCCATCGCCGGCGGCCAGCTCGCCGAGCTCGAGCCCCTCGCCGCGCCCGCGCCAGCCGGCGCCCGCGACCTCTACGCTCGCTGCCTCGATCCCCGCGGCCCGCAGCGCACCCTCCCAGCCGAGGCTCGCCGCGGCCAGCGCCCGGCCGCGCACCGCGAGCCGCCCGCCGGTCGTGTCGAGCTGCGCGACGCGCAGTCCGCGGGCCGCCACCGCCCCGTCCGCAGAGCGCTCGAGGCGCTCGAGCGAGAGCTCGCCGAGCTCCCCGCCGGGGACCGGCGAGACGGCCTTCCAGGCGAGGCGCACGACCCCGAGCCCCTCGAGCACGGCGCCGCCCCCGAAGTCCCCGGCGACCCGATCGAGCGTGACGCCGGAGGCCTCGAGCCCGGTCCACGGCGCGGCCCGGGCGCCGGGGCGGAGGCTCACGCGGTCGAGCGCCAGGCGCCCCTCGAAGCCCGCCTCGCCGCCGAGCGCCAGCTCGCCGCGCCACACCGCCTCGCCGATCCGCACCTCGAGGGGCGCCCCCGCGCCGCCGACCTCGAGGGCGAGCAGCGGGGCCTCGATGCGCCCCTCGAGTCGCCCGTCGAGCCCCGCGCCCGGCCCCGTCCCGAGTCCCAGCGCGCCGCGCCAGCGCAGCTCGGCCGGGGTGAGGCGCAGCCGGCCGATGACCCCGGCGAGCCCGACCAGCCGCGCGCCGCCGCGGTAGTCGGCCTTGAGCGCGCCGCTTCCGATCTGGTAGCGCAGGCGCAGATCGCCGGCCGCGAACAGCCGTCCCCCGGCGCCGCTCACGCCGAGCGCGGCGAGCCGGCTGCGGGCCGCGCCGAGGTCGAGCCCGGCGGCATCGAGCGCGCCCTCGAGCTCGAGCGCATCGCCGTCGCGGCGCAGCCTCCCGCGCAGGCGCAGTGGTGCCTCGCCGAGGCGCAGGTCGATCTCGAGGGCGCTCGCCCCGCCGCCGAGCACCGCGCCGAGATCGGCGAGCACCATCCGGCGCAGGCGCAGCGGCTCCTCGATCCCGGCCAGGGGGAGGTCGACCGCCTCGAGGGTCAGCGATCCGATCTCGGGTGGCGCGCCGCCGCCCCCGGCCGAGGCCGGCGGCGGCACGGTGGCGGTGCGCTCCACGCTCGCCCCGGCGAAGCGCAGTGCCTCGATCCGGAGCTGCCCGGCGAGCAGCCGGCGCGGGTCGACATCGATCTCGACCGTCTCCCAGCGCATCCCGATCCCGCCCGCGGTGCGCAGCCGCAGGCCGGCCAGGGTGAGGCGCGCGGAGGCGAGATCGATGCCGACCCGCTCGACCTCGGCGGCCACCCCCGAACCGGCGAGCAGCGAGGGCAGGGCCGAGCGCAGGGCCAGCGGGGCGACCACGTAGACGGTGATCAGGGCCCCGAGCAGCCCGCCGGCGAGCCAGCGCAGCAGCCGCCCGATGCGGCTCGGCGCGCGGCGGGCGGTGCCTCTCGGTGTGCGGCGCGGTGGCGGCATGCGTGAATCTCGGGAACGCCGGCGGGACCCGCTGCCCGCCGGCGGCGCGGGCACCGGTGCCGGCTGCCACCGGGCGGCCCCGGCGCGGTGGCATTACCGCCGCTGCGAGACGAGCCCCGCCGCTATTGTCCGGTCCCGGCCAGGAAATAGCCATCCGTCGCTCGCGCCCTGACACCGCCGCCCTGCGCTCCGTGCGCCCCGCCACGGCGGCGCCTCGCCGCCCTCGCTTCGCGCGCCGGCGGGCAATCCGGGCTAGAATCCGACGCCCCGGACCGGGATTCGCCGAGCAGCAGCGCGATGGAGCAAGCACTGGAGGAGCGCGCCGAGAGCGCGCAGCCACCCCTCGAGCGCCTCGAGGAGGCGGTCGCGGCCGCCCTGGCCGAGGCCAGGCGGCGCGGGGCGAGCGCGGCCGAGGCCGGCGCCAGCGCCGGCACCGGCCTGGAGGTCAGCGTGCGCATGGGCGAGGTCGAGAACGTCGAGCACACCAGCGACCGCAGCCTCGGGGTGAGCGTCTACTTCGGCCAGCGCAAGGGCTCGGCGAGCACCACCGATCTCGGCGAGGCCGCGGTCCGCGAGACCGTCGAGGCGGCCTGCGCGATCGCTCGCCACACCGCCGCGGACCCGTGCGCCGGGCTCGCCGATCCGCGCCGCCTGGCCCGCGAGGTTCCCGATCTCGAGCTCTACCATCCCTGGTCGATCGGCCCCGAGGAGGCGATCGCGCTGGCCCTCGAGTGCGAGCAGGCGGCCCGCGACGTCGACGCCCGGATCACCAACTCCGAGGGCGCCTCGGTCTCGCGCCACGAGGGGGCCTACTGCTACGGCAACAGCCACGGCTTCCTGCACGGCTACCGCAGCTCACGCCACGGCCTGAGCTGCGCGGTGATCGCCGAGGACGGCGCGGGGATGCAGCGCGACTACTGGTACGACTGCGCCCGCCAGGCCTCGGCGCTGGCCGCGGCGACCGCGGTCGGACGGCGGGCCGGCGAGCGCAGCCTGCGCCGGCTCGGGGCGCGCCCGATCGCCACCCGCAGCGCGCCGGTGCTGTTCGCCGCCGAGGTGGCCCGCGGGCTGCTCGCCCACCTGGTCGCCGCGCTGCGCGGCACCAGCCTGTACCGCAAGGCGAGCTTCCTGCTCGATCAGGCCGGCCAGCCGATCTTCCCCGAGTGGGTGCGGATCCACGAGCAGCCGCACCTGCCGCGGGCGCTCGGCAGCGCGCCGTTCGACAACGAGGGGGTGGCGACCGCGGCCCGCGACCTGGTCGCCGGCGGCATCCTCCAGGGCTACGTGCTCGACAGCTACTCGGCGCGCAAGCTCGGTCTCGAGACCACCGGCAACGCCGGCGGGGTGCACAACCTGACCATCGAGCCGAGCGGGCCCGACCTCGAGGGCCTGCTCGCCGAGATGGGCAGCGGGCTGCTGGTCACCGAGCTGCTCGGCATGGGGGTCAACATCGTCACCGGTGACTACTCGCGCGGCGCGGCCGGCTTCTGGGTCGAGGGCGGTGAGATCCGCCACCCGGTCGAGGAGGTGACCATCGCCGGCAACCTCGCCGAGATGTTCCGGGCGCTGCGCGCCGCGGGCAGCGACCTCGACCTGCGCGGCAACCTGCGCTGCGGCTCGCTGCTGATCGGCGAGATGACCATCGCCGGCAAGTAGCGCGCGGTGAACGAGCGCAATCCAGAGGTCGGGTCGCGCGAGGGCGGCACCGGGCTGGCGGTCGCCGCCGAGATCCTGCCCCTGACCCTGCACCTGCTGCCGCTCCAGCAGCGCCCCTTCTTCCCGATCCAGACCATGCCGCTGGTGCTCAACGAGGAGCCCTGGCTGGAGACCCTGAAGCGGGTCGGCGAGACCCCGCAGCGCGCGGTCGGCGTGGTCCTGGCCCGCCCCGAGGCCGACGACCCGCCGGCTCCCGAGCAGCTCGCGGCGGTCGGCACCGCGGTACGGGTCCACCAGGCGGCGCGCAACGAGGGCCGCATCCAGTTCCTCGCCGAGGGCCTGCAGCGCTTCCGCATCGTCGAGTGGATCGAGCGCCGCCCGCCTTACCTGGCGCGGGTCGAGTACCTCGGCGAGGAGGCCGAGCCCTACGACGAGGAGGTCAAGGCCTACGGGATGGCAGTGATCGCGATGATCAAGGAGCTGATCCCGCTCAACCCCCTCTACAACGAGGAGCTGAAGGCCTTCCTCAACCGCTTCACGCCGCAGCAGCCGACGGTCCTGTCCTACTTCGCCGCGAGCCTGACCACCGCCTCGGCCGCCGAGCTCCAGCAGGTGCTCGAGGCCCCGCGGCTGCTCGATCGGATGCGCCTGGTCGTCGATCTGCTCAAGAAGGAGCTCGACATCGCCCGCATCCAGGCCCAGATCCGTGCCCAGGTCGAGGAGAAGATCGGCAAGCAGCAGCGCGAGTTCTTCCTCAAGGAGCAGCTCAAGGCGATCCAGAAGGAGCTCGGGATCGCCAAGGACGACCGCACCGCCGAGAGCGAGCGCTTCCGCGCCCGCCTCGAGCGGATCTCGCCGAGCGAGGAGGCCCGCGCCCGCATCGAGCAGGAGCTCGAGAAGTTCTCGGTGCTCGAGACCGGCTCGCCCGAGTACGCGGTGACCCGCAACTACCTCGACTGGATGACGGCCCTGCCGTGGGGCGTGTGCTCCGAGGATCAGCTCGACCTGGACCACGCACGCGCCGTGCTCGACCGCGATCACTCCGGGCTCGACGACGTCAAGGATCGGATCATCGAGTTCCTCGCGGTCGGCAAGCTGCGCGGCGAGGTGAGCGGCTCGATCGTGCTGCTGGTCGGCCCGCCCGGGGTCGGCAAGACCTCGATCGGGCGCTCGGTGGCCGCGGCGCTGGGGCGCAAGTTCTTCCGCTTCAGCCTCGGCGGGATGCGCGACGAGGCCGAGATCAAGGGCCACCGGCGCACCTACATCGGGGCGCTGCCGGGCAAGTTCATCCAGGCCCTCAAGGACGTCGAGGTCGCCAACCCGGTGATCATGCTCGACGAGATCGACAAGGTCGGGGCCTCCTACCAGGGCGACCCGGCCTCGGCGCTGCTCGAGGTCCTCGACCCCGAGCAGAACAGCGCCTTCCTCGACCACTACCTCGACGTGCGCTTCGACCTCTCAAGGGTGCTGTTCATGTGCACCGCCAATCAGCTCGACACCATCCCCCCCGCGCTGCTCGACCGCATGGAGCAGATCCGGCTGTCGGGCTACATCCTCCGCGAGAAGGTCGAGATCGCCCGCGATCACCTCTGGCCGCGCCGCCTCGAGCAGGCCGGGGTGGCGCCCACCCGGCTGCGGATCAGCGAGGCCGCCATCGCCCGGGTCGTCGAGGGCTATGCCCGCGAGGCCGGGGTGCGCGGGCTCGAGAAGCAGCTCGCGCGGATCGTGCGCAAGGCCGCGGTGCGCTTCGCCCGCGGCGATTGCCGTCCGATCCGGGTCGGCCCGCGCAACCTCGAGCGCTTCCTCGGCCCGCCGCAGTTCCGCCGCGAGCGCCCCCTGAGCGGCATCGGGGTCATGACCGGGCTCGCCTGGACCGCGCTCGGCGGCGTCACCCTCGACGTCGAGGCGACCCGGGTGCACCGCGGCGGGCGCGGCTTCAAGCTCACCGGCAAGCTCGGCGAGGTGATGCGCGAGTCGGCCGAGATCGCCTACAGCTACGTGGCCGCCAACCTGGAGCGCTTCGGCGCCCCGCCCGACTACCTCGACCGGGCCTTCGTGCATCTGCACGTGCCCGAGGGGGCCACCCCCAAGGACGGGCCGAGCGCCGGGGTGACGATGGCCACCGCGCTGCTCTCGCTGGCCCGTGGCCGGCGGCCGCGGCGTGGGCTGGCGATGACCGGCGAGCTGACCCTGACCGGGCAGGTGCTGGCCGTCGGCGGCGTCCGCGAGAAGGTGATCGCCGCGCGCCGGGTCGGCATCCCCGCCCTGATCCTGCCCGCGGCCAACCGCCGCGACGTCGACGAGCTGCCCGAGCACCTGCGCGAGGGGCTCACCGTGCACTACGCGGAGCGCTACGACGAGGTCTTCGCCGTCGCCTTCGGGCGCTGAGCCGGCGCGGCGGCGGGCACCGCGCGGCGACCCGCACATCTCACCGATGCGGGCTAAAGTTCCCCGGCACCGGGCCGATACCGCGCAGGAGCGGAATCCCCCCGAGGTCGCGCCGTGCCCAAGCTCCTCCTCACCGCCGTGCTTGCCGGCACCCTGCTCGGGGTGCCCGGGCCGCTGGCGGCCGCGGCGGACTCGCCGCCGGGCTGGTCGGCGCTGGCCGCCGACCTCGACGCGGTGCTCGGCGTTGCGGGCGGGATGCGCGACTACCAGCCCCCGGGCCAGGGCGCCGGCTGCGACCGCCTCTCGCTCGAGGTCACCCGCCTGCTCCCGCTCACCGAGCGCCGCTATCCCGACCTCTACCGCGACCCCCTGCTCGGGGCCGGGTTCGCGCTCGGCACGGTCTTCACGCCCGGCTTCCTGCTGATGGCCGTGCCGGGCTACACACGCTACCGCGAGGGGGTCCACCTCGAGCAGGCCCGCCTCGAGGTGGAGCGGCTGCGGGCGCGGCTCGCCGATCTCGACTGCTACGTGCGTTGATTCGCGGCGGCGGTGCGGCGCTCGCAGGGCAGGGGGATCGTTCGCCAGATCGCGGTCCGTGCACCCGGCACCGCACTCGACGAGAATAAATCTTATTCACGATTCCTTCTTGACCTATGTCAAGTGGTCGCCGCCGCCCGCAGGATTATGATTTACTTAATCAACCCGGCCCCCCTGGAGGGATCATGCCAGAGCCGCTGACGGACCCCCGCGCGGCGAGCGCGGCCCCCCGCGGGCGCCGGGCGCCGCTGCGCCCACCCTGGATGCTCGACGAGCGCACCGTGCTCGCCCGCTGCAGCGGCTGCGGCGAGTGCGCGCGGGCCTGCCCGGAGGGGGTGATCGCGCGCGGGCGCGGCGGCGCACCGCTGCTCGACTTCAGCGGTGGCGAGTGCAGCTACTGCGCGGCCTGCGCGCGGGCCTGCCCCGAGGGGCTGTTCGCCCTGCCCGAGCCGCTGGCACCCCCCGCGCGCCTGGCCCGCATCGACGGGAGCTGCCTGCACCGGCGCGGGGTGGTGTGTGGCGCCTGTCTCGAGGCCTGCCCGCTCGGCGCGCTGCGCCTGGCCCGCGCGGCCCGCCCGCCGGTGGCGGTGGCCGCCGCTCCATCGCTCCCGGGGGGACGACCGGCCGGCGCCCTCGCCCCGCGCGGCGCGGCACGGCCCCCGGACGTCGAGGTCGACCCGGGCGCCTGCAACGGCTGCGGGGCGTGCGTCGGGGTCTGCCCGCTCGGCGCCATCGCGGTGCTTGACCTGACCCGCGGCGCCCGGCCCCGGGCGGCCGCGGCCGGTGAGGCGGCATGAACATCGTCGGGGTGCTGGCCCGCGCCCGGCCCGAGCAGGCCGCCGCGATCAGCGAGGCGCTGGCCGCGCTCGCCGGGGTCGAGGTCCACGCGGTCGGTGAGAGCGGGCAGATCGTGCTCACCGTCGATCTCGATCAGAGCGAGGCCGGCGCCGAGGCCCTGGTGGCCATCCACAACGTCCCGGGGGTGATCGGCGCATCCCTGGTCTACCAGCACAGCGAACCGGATTGACCCGCCACGGAGGTCCTGCCATGTCCATCAACCGACGCGATTTCGTCAAGGCCAACGCGGCCGCCGCCACCGCTGCTGCGGCCGGCCTCACCCTGCCTGGCGCGGCCAGCGCCGCCGGCGACGCCGGCATCCGCTGGGACAAGGCGCCGTGCCGCTTCTGCGGGACCGGCTGCGGGGTGCTGGTCGGAACCCGCGCAGGGCGCGTGGTCGCCACCCAGGGCGACCCGGACGCGCCGGTCAACCGCGGGCTGGCCTGCATCAAGGGCTACTTCCTGTCGAAGATCCTCTACGGCGCCGACCGGCTCAAGACCCCGATGCTGCGCAAGAAGAACGGCCGCTACGCCAAGGACGGCCGCTTCGAGCCGGTCTCCTGGGACGAGGCCTTCGACGTGATGGCCGCCCAGTTCAAGCGGGTGCTCAAGGAGAAGGGGCCGACCGCGGTCGGCATGTTCGGCTCCGGGCAGTGGACGGTGTGGGAGGGCTATGCGGCCTCCAAGCTGATGAAGGCCGGGTTGCGCTCCAACAACCTCGACCCCAACGCCCGCCACTGCATGGCCTCGGCAGTGGCCGCCTTCATGCGCAGCTTCGGGATCGACGAGCCGATGGGCTGCTACGACGACCTCGAGCAGGCCGACGCGTTCGTGCTCTGGGGCTCGAACATGGCCGAGATGCACCCGATCCTGTGGTCGCGGCTCACCGACCGGCGCCTGACCGCGGACCACGTGCGGGTGGCGGTCCTCTCGACCTTTACGAACCGCAACTTCGAGCTCGCCGATCTGGGGATCGTGTTCAGGCCGCAGACCGATCTGGCGATCCTCAACTACATCGCCCATCACATCATCTCGACCGGGCGGGTCAACCAGGACTTCGTCGGCAAGCACGTCAACTTCCGCATCGGCAACACCGACATCGGCTACGGCCTGCGCCCGAGCGACCCGCGCGAGCAGCGCGCCGCCAACGCCAAGAAGGCCGGCGGCTCGAAGGCGATCTCGTTCGAGGAGTACAAGGCGTTCGTCGCCGACTACACGCTCGAGCGGGCCAGCGAGCTCTCCGGCGTGCCGGCCGACAAGCTCAAGGCGCTCGCCGAGCTCTACGCCGACCCCGAGCGCAAGGTGGTCTCGTTCTGGACCATGGGCTTCAACCAGCACTCGCGCGGCACCTGGGTCAACCACCTCGTCTACAACGTCCACCTGCTGACCGGCAAGATCTCGGCGCCCGGCAACGGCCCCTTCTCGCTGACCGGCCAGCCCTCGGCGTGCGGCACCGCCCGCGAGGTCGGGACCTTCGCCCACCGCCTGCCCGCCGACCTGGTGGTCAAGAAGAAGGCCCACCGCGACATCGCCGAGCGCATCTGGAAGCTGCCCGAGGGCACCATCCCGGCCAAGGTCGGCTACCACGCCGTGCTCCAGAACCGGATGCTCAAGGACGGCAAGCTCAACGCCTACTGGGTGATGTGCAACAACAACATGCAGGCCGCGGCCAATCTCAACAACGAGACCTGGCCCGGCTACCGCAACCCCGAGAACTTCGTGGTGGTCTCCGACCCCTACCCGACCATCACCGCGCTGTCGGCCGACCTGATCCTGCCGACCGCGATGTGGGTCGAGAAGGAGGGCGCCTACGGCAACGCCGAGCGGCGCACCCAGTTCTGGCGCCAGCAGGTGCCGCCTCCCGGCGAGGCCCGCTCCGACCTGTGGCAGCTCGTCGAGTTCTCCAAGCGCTTCACGGTCGAGGAGGTCTGGCCCGAGGAGCTGATCGCCAAGCGGCCCGAGTACCGCGGCAAGACCCTCTACGAGGTCCTGTTCCGCAACGGCCAGGTCGATCGCTACCCGCTCAGCGAGATCGCCGAGGGCTTCGACAACGACGAGGCCCACCACTTCGGCTTCTACATCCAGAAGGGGCTGTTCGAGGAGTACGCCTCGTTCGGGCGCGGCAAGGGCCATGATCTGGCCGCCTTCGAGGCCTACCACCAGGCCCGCGGGCTGCGCTGGCCGGTGGTCGACGGCAAGGAGACCCTGTGGCGCTACCGCGAGGGCTACGACCCCTACGTCAAGCCCGGCGAGGGGGTGCGCTTCTACGGCAAGCCCGACGGGCGGGCCAACATCTTCGCGCTGCCCTACGAGCCGCCCGCCGAGTCGCCCGCGGGCGAGTTCGACCTGTGGCTGGTCACCGGGCGGGTGCTCGAGCACTGGCACTCGGGAACCATGACCAACCGGGTCCCGGAGCTCCATCGCGCCTTCCCCAACGCGGTGCTGTTCATGCACCCCGAGGACGCCAAGGCGCGCGGCCTCAAGCGCGGCCAGAAGGTCAAGCTCGAGACCCGGCGCGGCGAGCTGCTCACCCGGGTCGAGACCCGCGGGCGCAACCGCCCGCCGCGCGGGGTGGTGTTCATCCCCTGGTTCGACGCCAGCCAGCTCGTCAACAAGCTGACCCTGGACGCGACCTGCCCGATCTCGAAGGAGACCGACTACAAGAAGTGCGCGGCGCGGGTGCTGGCCGCCTGAGCGGAGCGCGGGCGGTGGTGAGCGAGTCGCCGCTCCGGGCCGCGAGCGCCCGGCCACCCGGTGGGCGGGACCGGCGGTGAGCCGGCGCCCCGCCTCGCCGGCCCGGCGCCGCTTCCTCGCCGAGGGCGCGCGGGGGGCCTGCGCGGCCGCCATCGGCGGGCTGCTGCTCGGCCTCTACGCGCGCCAGGGCGCGAGCCGCCCGGCCGAGGCGCTGCGCCCGCCCGGGGCGCTCGCCGAGGACGCGTTCCTCGGCGCCTGCGCGCGCTGCGGGCTGTGCGTGCGCGCCTGTCCCTACGACACCCTGCGCCTGGCCCGGCTCGGCGAGGCGGTGGCCACCGGCACGCCCTACTTCGTGGCCCGCGAGATCCCCTGCGAGATGTGCGAGGACATCCCCTGCCAGGAGGCCTGCCCGAGCGGCGCGATCGACAAGGGGCTGGCCCGCATCGAGGACGCGCGGATGGGCCTGGCGGTGCTCGTCGACCAGGAGACCTGCCTCAACTTCCTGGGGCTTCGCTGCGACGTCTGCTACCGGGCCTGCCCGCTGATCGACGAGGCGATCACCCTCGAGATCGAGCACAACCGGCGCACCGGGGTCCACGCCCGCTTCATCCCCACGGTGCACTCGGAGCACTGCACCGGCTGCGGCAAGTGCGAGCACGCCTGCGTGCTCGAGGTCGCCGCGATCCGGGTCCTGCCGCGCCGCCTCGCCAAGGGCGAGCTCGGCCGCCACTACCGGATCGGCTGGGAGGAGAAGGCGGCCAACGGCGGCCGCTCCCTGGTGCCCAACGTCGGCGATCTCCCCGACCGCCTGCCGGAGTTCAAGCCGTGAGCCTGCCGCGCCACCCCGGACGCGAGGCGCTGCGCGCCCACGGCTGGCTGGCCGCCCACCGCTGGCTGCTCGCCCGCCGCGCCGTGCAGCTCGGACTGCTCGGGCTGTTCGCGCTCGGGCCGCTGGCCGGGGTCTGGGTGGTCAAGGGAACCCTGAGCTCGAGCCTGACCCTCGGGGTGCTGCCGCTCACCGACCCGCTGGTCGTCCTGCAGTCGCTCGCCGCCGGCCACTGGCCGGCGCGCCAGGCGCTGATCGGGGCCGCGCTGGTGGCCCTGCTCTACGCCCTGGCAGGCGGGCGCAGCTACTGCGCCTGGGTCTGCCCGGTGAACCTGGTCACCGATGCTGCGGCCTGGCTGCGGCGGCGACTGGACATTCCGCCCGGCTGGCAGCCGCCGCGCCGCACCCGCTACTGGCTGCTCGCCGCGACCCTGGCCGTCTCGGCGCTGACCGGGGTGGTGGCCTGGGAGTACGTCAACCCGATCACCCTGCTCCACCGCGCGCTGCTCTTCGGCGCGGGGCTGGCCTGGACGGTGATCGGCGCGGTGTTCGTCCTCGACCTGCTGGTCAGCCGGCGCGGCTGGTGCGGGCGGCTGTGCCCGGTCGGCGCCCTCTACGGGCTGCTCGGCGCCGCCGCCCCGCTGCGGGTGCGCGCCGACCGGCGGGCGCGCTGCGACGACTGCCTCGACTGCGTCGCGGTCTGCCCCGAGCCGCACATCCTGATGCCGGTGCTCAAGGGCGAGGCGCGCGGCATCCCGCCGGTCATCGCCTCGCTCGACTGCTCGAGCTGCGGGCGCTGCATCGATGTCTGCGCCCAGCAGGTCTTCGCCTTCGGGCGCCGTGGCCTACCGCATCCCCGCCCCTCGCGCGGCGGCGAGGAATCCACGCTGACCGGAGGGCGCCCCGGCGTGCCCGCCACCACCGGACGTTGAGTATCCGATCGGAGGAAGCTGCCATGAAGTTGCCGACCGCCCTGACCCCTGCCCTGATCGCGCTGGCCGTCACGCTCGCCACCGCGGGCGCCGATGCCAGCGAGGTGACCTCGCTGCGCGGCCCCACCGCGGTGCCCGAGAGCACCACCCCGCCGCCCCTGGCCGAGCCCGAGCCGAGCGACCAGCGCATCCCGCGCGCCTTCCGCGAGCAGCCTCCGCTGATCCCCCACGACATCGAGGGGCTCGCGATCCGGCTCGGCGAGAACGCCTGCCTGGAGTGCCACGAGCGGGGCAGCGCCGCCGATGCCGGCGCCCCGCCCGCCGCCGAGTCGCACTACCGCGACCGCGCCGGCAAGCCGCTGTCCTCGATCGCCCGCTCGCGCTGGTTCTGCAACCAGTGCCACGTGCCCCAGACCGGCGCCGCCCCGCTGGTGCGCAACGAGTTCGCCGGCAGCCGCTAGCGCGGCTTCCCGGCCCCCGATCGTGAAGCCCCCGGACCACCGCCAAGCGGTCGCCCGGGGGAGGGGCCGGCGTCCCTTGCCGGCGGGCGGGGCAGGCCCGCCCGCCGGCGAGGCCGCTCAGTTGGCGGCCACCGCGCCGCGCTCCTGGGCGGCGTAGTGGGCGGCCAGCGTCTCGATCATCTCCTCGTCGAGCAGCGCGGTCATCGCCTGCATCGCCGAGTCCTTGCGGAACTCGCTGTGGTAGGCCTTGAGCGCCGCGGCGATGTACTCGCGGCTCTGCCCGGCGATGGTCGGGTAGCGCGGATCGGTGCTGACCCCGTTCTTGCCATGGCAGCGGTCGCAGCGCTCGGCCCACTCGTGGCTGCTCAGGGCGCGCTCGACCGGCGGCGCCTTGGGCTCCTGGCTCGCATAGTAGGCGGCGATGTTGGCAATGTCGGCCTCGCTGAGATAGGCCACCGGGTACTTCATCATCACGTAGTGGCGGGTGCCGTCGGCGTAGGCCTTGGTCGCCTTGATCAGGTACTCGGGGTCCTGCCCGGCGAGCGTCGGGGTGTTGGGGTCGGGGCTGTTGCCGTCGGCCCCGTGGCAACCGGCGCAGGCCACCGCGACCCGCTCGCCGGCCTTGGGATCTCCGGGCAGGCTCTGCGCCTCGGCGCTGCGCTGCGGCTTCTGGGCCGCGTAGTACATCGCGATGCTTCGGATCTCCTCCTCGCTGAGGTCCTCGGCGAACGGCTGCATGGTCTCGTCGCCGCGCTCGGCGGCCCGGTAGGCCTCGATGGCCGCCTCCAGATCGGCCGAGTGCTGGCCGGCCAGACGCGGCGTGCCGGACATCTCGCTGTTGCCGGTATCCCCGTGGCAGCCGGCGCAGGCCTCGGCGGCCTCGCGCCCGGCGGCGAGCGGATCGGCCGCGGCGGCGGCGGCATCGGCCAGCACCGCCTCCTGGTCGACCGGCGGGGCCGGCTGGCTCGCGTACCAGGCCGCGACCTTGAGCATCGCCGGCTCGCCGAGCGACTGCACCACCTTGCTCATCACCGGGTGCTTGCGCTCGCCGTCCTTGTAGGCATTCAGGCGGGTATAGAGGTAGGCGGCATGCTGGGCCGCCAGGTTGGGAACCCGGCCCGAGGTGCTCACCCCGTTCTCGCCGTGGCAGTCGGCGCACCAGCTCGCCACGTCCTTGCCGGCGCCCGGGTCGAGCTTGGCGATGCGCTCGCTGACCGCCGCCTCGTCGAGCACGACGCTGTCGGTGCCGATCTCCTGCGAGCAGCCGCCGATGAGGGCGGCGATGGCGATTGTGCTGATCGTGCGTTTCATGGTCGTTCTCCCCTCGGTAAGGTGAAGATGTCGAATCCGGCGCCGCTCACTCGATCACCATGCCACCCACCCGCTGGCTCCCGGCCCGGGAGGCGTAGTAGGCGGCCAGCACGCCGATGTCGCGCGCGCCGAGCGGATCGGTCATCGCGTGCATCGCCGAGCTGCGGCGCAGGAACTGGTTCTGGTAGGCGTGCATCGCGCTCGCCAGGTACTCGGGGCGCTGGCCGTCGAGGATCGGGAAGCGCTCGGGGTCGCCCCAGCGCAGCTCGCCGTGACAGCGGTCGCAGCGCGAGACCCAGCGGGTCGCCTCGAGCGAGACCTCGGGGTCGGCGCGCGGGTCGTCCAGGGTGGGCCCCGGGAGAACCCGCTGGGCGGCGAAGTAGGCCGCGACCTCGTCGAGCGCGCCGGGGTCGAGCCGGGCGAGCACCGCGTGCATCGCCGGGTTGTCGCGCCGGCCCTCGAGGTAGGCGTGCAGGACCTCGTCGAGGTAGCCACGGCGCTGCCCGGCCAGGTGCGGGATGTAGCGGGTCCGGCTCACGCCGTTGGCGCCGTGGCAGTCGGTGCAGCGCTCGGCGAGCAGCGCACCGGCGGCCCGCTCGGCCGCATCGGGGCCCCCCGCGGCAGCGTCGGGTGCGGCGCCTTCGCCACCCCCGCACCCGGCCAGGGCGAGCGCCAGCAGAGTCGCCTGAAGATGCCCTGTCCCTCTCATCGCTGCTACCTCCCGGCGACGGCGCACGAGCCTGCGCCCTCGCCTATGCCTTGCGAACCGTCACCAGCGCGTCCATCCACCCGGGCTGGCCGCTGAGCGGCTCGTGGCGGTCGGGGATCACCCGGTTGACCGGCCCGCCGCTCGGGCGCCACCACTGGAACTCCTCGCTCCAGCGGTCGTCGCCGGCCCCCGGGGCCCGCCGGCCGCTGGCGTAGCGGCCGTACTCCCAGTGCCCGCCGTGGGCGGCCATCGCCACCACGCCGGGCACCACCAGGCCGCTGACCCGCGCGGTGGCCTCGATCTCGCCCGCTGGCGAGCCGATCCGCACCGCGTCGCCGTCGCCAATCCCGCGCCCGCCGGCGGTGTAGGGGTGCATCCACGCCTCGCCGCGGTGGGCGATCTCGTCGAGCCACTTGCAGTTGCCGGTCCTCGACAGGGTGTGGACGTTGACCTTGAAGCCGGTCAGGACCAGCTCGTCGGAGCGTGGCGCCTCCGGCCAGGCAAGCGGCCGCCAAGCCGGCAGCGCGCCGAGGCCGAGGGCCGCTGCGCGCTCGGAGCGCAGCTCCAGGGTCAGCTCCTCGAGGGTGCGGTAGCGCGGCTCCTCGCGCACCAGCCCGTAGCGCATCAGGTACTCGAGGCCGCCGGCCTCGGCGACCGCCGGGGTGGCCTCGCAGGCCGCCTCGACCAGGGCCCGCGAGGACTCGACCCCGAGGTCGAGGCCGAGCCGCCCGGCCAGCTCGAGGGCCACGTCCTTGAAGTCGCGGGCCTCGCCCGGGGGGGCGAGCAGCGGCTGGGCGAGCACGTACTCGCGGCTGCCGTCCGGCGAGGCCACGGCGCTCCAGTCCCAGCGCTCCAGGTAGCTGGCATCGGGCAGGATCAGGTCGGCGAGCGCCGCCGACTCGTCGTAGAACGGGGTCACCGCGACCGTGAACGGCAGCGCCTTCGGGTCGCCGAGCAGGCGCGCGCTGGCCTCCGCGTCGGGCTCCGAGAAGGCCGGGTTGCAGCCGTACCAGAGCAGCACCTCGGGGCGCTCGGGGCCGGCCGCGAGGCGCCCGAGCAGCCCCCGCCCGGCGCCCTCCTCGGCGAGCGCGGCCAGTCGCGGTGCGTCCTCCGCAAGGCGCGGGAGCTCGGGTGCCTGCCAGATCGGCGGGCGCACGCTGCGCCGGGTGCCGGGCCGCTCCAGGTTGCCGGTCAGCGCGGCCAGCATCAGGATCGCGCGCTCGGTCTCGACGCCGTTGGCGTGCCCGCTCGCCCCGCGCCCGCTGAGGATGCAGGCCGGCGCCTCGCTGACCAGCTCGCGGGCCAGCTCGCGGATGGTCGCCGCCTCGATGCCGGTGATCCCGGCGGCCCAGCGCGGGGTGTAGGGGGCGAGGTGGCGGGCGAGCAGCGCGATCTTGTCGGCGACGCCGGCGGCCGGATCGGCGCTCACCCGGCAGCGCTCGAGCAGCGCCTCGCCGGCCCCGCGATACAGCCCCTCCTCGATGACCACCTGGGCCATGGCGAGCACCAGGGCGAGATCGGTGCCGGGGCGGATCGGGACCCAGCGCTGCGAGCGCGCCGCGGTGTTCGAGAGGCGCACGTCGACGGTGACCAGCCGGGCTCGGCCCTCGGCGATGCGCCGGGCCAGGCGCGCGGCGAGCGCCACGTGGTTCTCGCTCGCCTCGAGCGGGTTGGCGCCGAGCACGAGGACGTAACGGGCCTGCTCGAGGTCCCAGGTCTCGTGCCAGCCGGCGTCACGCTTGCCCCGGATCAGCTCGCCGGCGAGCCGCCGGGCGCGCTGCCCGCGCCGGTCGGCGGCCACCAGCGAGCCGCTGCCGTAGCGGGCGAGCAGGGCCTCGGCGATCAGCCGGGCGCTGTCGGGCAGGTGCCCGTGAACCAGCGCGAAGCGCTCCGGGTGCCCCGCCTCGCGCAGCCCGCGCAGCCGGGCGGCGATCTCGTCGAGCGCCTCCTTCCACGAGATCGGGGTCCACAGCCCCTCGCCACGCCGCCCGGCGCGGCGCAGCGGCCGGGTCAGCCGGTCCGGGTCGTTGGCCTGGTTGACGCCGGCCTGGCCGCGGGCGCAGAGCCGCCCGAGGGTGCGGCGCGAGCCGGGATGCCCCTCGATCTTGACCACCCGGCCCTGCTCGACGTAGCCGAGCGCCGGGCAGGCCGCCGGGCACTGCCCGCAGGCCGTCGGCACCGAGCGGCGCTTGGTGCCGCTCTTCGGCGAGTAGTCCTCGCCCCCGTGGATGCGCACCGCGCGCGGGGCGGCCTGCGCCTGGCCGGCGAGCGCGCTCCCGGCCAGCGCCGCGGCGCCCGTTCCGATCAGTCTGCGACGATTCATCATCGGTGCTTCCTCCGTCCCTGGCCCTAGATCCCGACCGGCCCGGTGATCTGCCCGGCGACCACCACCACGTAGCGCAGCGAGAAGCCGCCGATCAGGATCGCGATCGGGGCGATGATCTCGGCGGCCCGGTGCGGCCGGTGGGGGCGGCCGCGAAACAGCCGCGGGCCGACCGCGATCAGCTCGACGATCGCCGGGAACAGGATCCCGAAGCCGACCACCACGCCCCAGAAGGGCAGCGCCAGCTCGCCACCGGCGAGGATCACCTGGACCGCCTCGCGCACGTGGCCGATGCTCAGGTAGGCGAAGAGAATGAACAGCAGGATGGCGATCAGCTCGCCGGCCAGCAGCAGCGCGTCCGAGGTCCCGAGCACGAAGGTGCCGTGCTCGCAGTCGCGCTCGAGCTCCGGGTCGTCGCCGCCGCGGCGCAGCACGGCCAGCGCGAGGACGATCGAGGCGACCCCGCCGGACATCGCCGAGAGCAGGAAGAGCAGGGCGATCACCGGCGAGTTCCAGAACGGACGCGACGGCATCGCGCCGATCATCACCGCCGTGTAGACCGCCACCCCGAAGCCGAACGGCAGGCAGATCCAGGCCAGCGTGCGCCGGATCCGCTCGAGGCGGTCGCCGAAGTGGGCGCCCGGAACCAGGTAGGTGGCCGCGTAGAGCACGGTCAGGCCGATGAACAGGCCGAGCAGCCAGGAGCCGATCGACATCGGCGACTGGTTGATCATCTTGAACAGGTTGAGCGCCCGGAACGGGCGGCCGAGCTCGAAGATGATCAGCCCGGTGCCGAGCATCGTCGGCAGCGGCGCGATCAGGGCCCCGTAGCGGGCGATGGTGAAGCGCGCCCGGCCGAAGTCGCCGGCGCCCAGCGCCAGCGAGGCGCTCACCACCACCGCCCCGGCGCCGACGCCGGCCAGGAACAGGTAGCTGATGACAGGCAGCCCCCAGTTGAGCTCGTGGGACATGGTCACGCCCTCCGTGGTGTCCGGTGGTTGGGGATCACGCGCACCGAGCGCCGGTCCGGCCGGTGGTTGTCGATCGCGTAGGTGTGGTCGAGATCGATGTAGTAGACGTTGGGCTGGGTACCCATCTCCGGGCGCAGCACCGAGACCCGGTTGCGGGCGATGGCCCGCGAGATCTCGCTCTCCGGGTCGGCCAGGTTGCCGAAGATCCGGGCCCCGCCGACGCAGGTGTTGACGCACGAGGGCACCAGCCCCTCCTTGACCCGGTGGACGCAGAAGTCGCACTTGTCGGCGAAGCGGGTCACCGGGTTGAGGAAGCGGGCGTCGTAGGGGCAGGCCTGGATGCAGTACTTGCAGCCGATGCACACCCCGCTGTCGACCACCACGATCCCGTCCTGCTTGCGCTTGTAGGTCGCGGCGGTCGGGCACACGGTCACGCACGGCGGGCTCGAGCAGTGGTTGCACAGGCGCGGCAGGAAGCTGCGCCCGACGCTCGGGAACTCGCCCTTCTCGACATACTCGACCCACGAGCGGTTGACCCCCAGGGGGACGTCGAACTCGGCCTTGCAGGCCACCGTGCAGGCCTGGCAGCCGACGCACTTGCGCATGTCGATGAGCATCCCGTACTGGACCCTGGGCGCCTCGGGAGGGCGCCCGCGGCTGGCCAGCGGGGCGCTGGCCGCGGCGGCACCGAGCGCGCCGGCGCCGAGCTGCTGGAGAAACCGGCGCCGGGCGGCGCTGCGCTTAGCTCTCTTGCTCATTGCCCGTCCCTCCCTGGCCGGCGCCACCGGCCGGTGCCGCCTTCTTCGAGCCCTGCTCCTTGCCCGCCGGGGCGAGCGCGCCGATCACCGCCTCGATGCGCTCGAGCTCGTCGACCGCCCGCGGCTTGCCGCCGAAGGCCTCGGGGCGCAGCGCGACCACGTGATGGAAGAGGTTGAAGTGGCACTCGATGCAGGTGCGGTTGCCGGTCCGCGCCTGCTCGTGGGCACGGCGCCCGCGGGCGCTGCGCGGCGAGATCTTGGCCAGATCGTGGCAGCCCCGGCAGGTGACGCTGTCGGTCTCGTAGAGGCGGTCGCGCACCCGGTAGGCCATCGCCGCCTTGGGCGGGATCCAGTCCCCGGCCCGCTCGGCCTCGCGGTCGCGGAAGTGCCCGAACAGATCGGTGGCGCTGGCGAAGTGGGTCCAGCCGTAGAGCGCACCCACGAAGCCCGGCGGCATGTGACAGTCGACACAGCGGGCCGGCGCGCCGCCGCGCTCGACCGGGTGCGGTGCCCCGTTCGAGACCAGCCGGGTGGGCTTGTACTCGAACTCCAGATGACAGTAGAAGCACAGCTCGTCGCGCGCGACCACGTCGCGGGTCAGCGGCTCGAAGGCGAACCCGACCCCGACGGCCGCGACCACCAGCACTCCGGTGCCGGCAACGACCAGCCGCTTGACAGACCATGTCCTCGGCTTCACGTCTCTCACTCCCCAGATGCCCGCGCGGATGGCTCCGCCCTCACCCTCCACGGTGCACGGGGCGTGCCAGCACGCGCTCCAGCGGGGCGGCGGGCAAGGGGAGTCGAAGCAACCCCTTGCTTATCAAAACCTTAATTTGATCGGGGGCTGGAGGCGGGCCCCGAGGAGGCTCTGCGTGGGGCCGGAAAGGGGGGTGGGAAGTCGCGACCGGCTGTCAGCAAAGTGTGACAGGTGTCACACAACGCCGACGGCAGGAAAGGAACGGGAGGACTGTCTCGCGGTGGGGACAGCCCTCCCGGCTCTCGCTCAGCGCTGCTCGATCGGCACGTAGGGGCGCTTGGCCGGCCCGCTGTAGAGGGTCAGCGGGCGGATCAGGATGTTGTTGCGGAGCTGCTCGAGGCACTGCACGGTCCAGCCCGGGACCCGGCCGATGGCGAAGATCGGCACGAACAGGTCCTCGGGGATGCCGTGCAGGTAGTAGACCACCCCGGCGTAGAAGTCGACGTTGACGTTGACCCCGTGGCGGGCGTAGGGCTTCATCGCCTCGACCAGGGCCTGCAGGATCTCGTACCAGTGCGGCTGGCCCATCTCGCGCGAGAGCCGCTCGACGCCCTCGCGCATGTGGCGCGCGCGGGGATCCTCGGCACGGTAGACGCGATGCCCGAAGCCCATGATCGGCTCGCGGTTCTTGCGCTTGGTGCGCACGTACTCGGCGGCCCGCGACGGGTCGCCGACCTCCTGGGCCATGTGCATCACGTTCTCGGCCGCTCCGCCGTGGGCCGGACCCGAGAGCGCGGCCACCGCCGCGGTGATCGCGGCGTGCAGGTTGGCGTCGGTGCCGATCACCACCCGGGCGGTGAACGAGGAGGCGTTGGAGCCGTGCTCGGCATGCAGCACCATGTCGGTGTCCATCAGCGCGGCGGCATCGGCGCTCGGCTCCTCGCCCTTGAGCATGTAGAGGAAGTTGGCCGCGTGGCCGAGCGTGCGGCTCGGCACCACCGGGTCGCGCCCGGCGCGGATGTGGTGGTGGGCGGTGACGATCACCGGCACCTGCGAGGTCAGCCGCACGCCCTTGCGCAGGGTGGCCTCGGGGGAGTTGTCGGCGACCTCCGGGTCGAAGGCGCCGAGCGCCGAGACCGCGGTGCGCAGCACCTCCATCGGGTGCGCGTCCTTGACCGCGCGGATGATGTCGTAGACCGGTGCGGGCAGCACCCGCGCCGCCTTGAGCTCGGCGTCGAAGGCGTCGAGCTCGGCGCGGCTCGGCAGCTCGCCGTGGAGCAGCAGGTAGGCGGTCTCCTCGAAGCTCGAGTGCTCGGCCAGGTCGTGGATCGAGTAGCCCCGGTAGAGCAGCTCGCCGGCCCGCCCGTCGATGAAGGTGCACTCGGAGCGGTCGAAGTAGACGCCCTTGAGACCGCGGTGGATCTCGACTTTCTCGGCATCGGTGCTCATCTCGGTATCCTCCCCGTGGACGGTTCCATGCCCGCCTGCCGGCGTGCCGGGCCGATCCCGGCCGCGCGGCCGCGCGCGATTCACGAGCGCGCCCGCCGCGGCGGCGGCCGCGGCGGGCAGGATCGTCGCGCCCTTCGAGCCTGCGCTCGCGCGCCGCTCAGAGTTTGTGAAAAAACCGCGCGCCGTCGCGAGGGCGTTCCTGGGCGACC
>CAZRGU010000017.1:0-24561 GCA_964599705.1 uncultured Ectothiorhodospiraceae bacterium
CGTGCTCCTCGCGGTAGCGGCGGGCCAGCTCGCGCTCCTCCTCGGCGCTGAGCATCGGGACGCTGTTGACCGCGGTACGGTAGGCGTCGAGGCTGCCGATCGGCAGCGCGGGGATCGGCGGGCGCTCGCTGGTCATCGCTGGGCAATCCTCCCCTTGCTTCACGCTACGCCCCGGCGGGCAGATCAGTCTAGCACTCGGCACGTTGGAGTGCTAGGTTCAGCGCCCCGCCCGGCGGCCCCGGATCAGGCCGGATCGATCGCGCGCAGGTGCCGTCCGACCGCCGCCCAGGCGCCTCCCAGGCCGAGCAGGGTGCCGCTCGCGGCCAGCCCGAGCACGCCGCCCGGGCCCAGCCCGGCGAGCTCGAACTGACTCCGGTAGAGCAGCGCGAGGTCGGCGACCGGCCCGCGCAGCAGCGCGGTGGTGGCCCCGACCAGGGCGGCGGCGATCAGCCCCCCGGCCAGCCCGTACCACAGCCCCGAGTAGAGGAACGGGCGGCGCACGAAGGCGTGGCTGGCGCCGAAGAGCTTGGCGATCTCGATCTCGTCGCGCCGCCCGTCGATGGTCAGGCGGATGGTGTTGCCGACGATCAGCACCACCCCGAGGGCGAGCAGCCCGACCAGCAGCCACACCGCGCGGCGCACCAGGGCGACGATGCCCTCGAAGCGGCGCAGCCAGGCCAGGTCGAACTGGGCGAGCTCGACCTCGGGGCGCTGGCGCAGCCGCGCCACCAGGGTCTCGACCGGGGCGCTGCCGGCCCGTCCCTGGCGCGGCTCGATGACCAGCACCACCGGCAGCGGGTTGTCCTCGCCGAAGGCCTCGAGCACCTCGCCGAAGCCCGACAGGCGCTTGTACTCGGCCAGCGCCTCGGCGCGGCTGATCAGGGTGACCGCGCGTACCTGGGCGTCGAGCTCGAGCTCGCGGGCCAGCCGTGCGGCCCGGCGCTCGTCGATCTCGGGGCGCAGGAAGACCGATATCTGGGGAACCCCGTCCCAGCCCCGCCCGATGCGCTGGGCGTTGTCGAGCAGCACGTAGAAGGCCGCCGGGAGGGCCATCGCGATGCCGATCACGGCCGCGGTCATGAGGCTCGGCAGGGGCGCGCGCGCCATCAGCCCGAGGCTCGAGAGCCCGGCCTGGAGGTGGCGTGCCACCCAGGCCCGGCCGCGCCCGCGGCGCCCGGCGCCGAGCTCGAAGCGGCTCATCGCGCCGCCTCCTCGACCCCCCAGGCCGCCGGCGCCGAGACCAGCTCTCCGGCGCTGAGCTCGAGGCGCGGGTGGCCGAGCTCGCCGACCAGCGCCAGGTCGTGGGTGGCGATCAGCACCGTGACCCCGACCTGGTTGAAGCGCTCGAACAGGGCCATGATCTCGCGGCTCAGCTCCGGGTCGAGGTTGCCGGTCGGCTCGTCGGCGAGCAGCAGCGCCGGGCGGTGGACCACGGCCCGCGCGATCCCCACCCGCTGCTGCTCGCCGCCCGAGAGGGTCAGCGGCAGGAGCCGCTCCTTGCCGAGCAGCCCGACCGCGTCGAGCGCCGCGCGCACCCGCCGCCGGATCTCCTGGTGGCGGTAGCCGGCGATGACCAGCGGCAGCGCGACGTTGTCGAAGACGCTCCGATCGAGGAGCAGCCGCGGGCTCTGGAAGACCACCCCGATGTTGCGGCGCAGGCCCGGCACCAGGCGCCGGGGAAGGCGCGAGAGGTTGTGCCCGCCGACCAGCACCTGGCCGCGAGTGGCCCGCTCGACCCGGATGACCAGGCGCAGCAGGGTGCTCTTGCCGGCCCCCGAGTGCCCGGTCAGGAAGGCCATCGCCCCCTCGGGCAGCCGGAAGCTCAGCCCGCGCAGCGCCTCGCGCCCGCCGGGGTAGCGCTTGTAGACCTCGTGGAACTCGATCATCGGCGCGCCGCCGCGCGTGCGCCGTCAGCGCGCCAGCAGCGCGTCGACGAACTCCCGGGCATCGAACTCGCGCAGGTCATCGAGCCCCTCGCCGACCCCGATGAAGCGCACCGGGATGGCCAGCTCGGCGGCGATGGCGAGCAGGATCCCGCCCTTGGCGGTGCCGTCGAGCTTGGTCAGGGCGAGCCCGCTGACCCCCACGGCGCGCTGAAAGGTCCGCGCCTGGACGAGCGCATTCTGGCCGGTGCCGCCGTCGAGCACCAGCAGCGTCTCGTGGGGCGCCTCGGGGTCGATCTTGCCGAGCACCCGGCGCACCTTGGCCAGCTCGGCCATCAGCCCCTCCTGGGTGTGCAGGCGCCCGGCGGTGTCGGCGATCAGCACCTCGCTGCGCCGCGCGGTGGCCGCCTCGAGGGCGTCGTAGCACACCGAGGCCGAGTCGGCGCCGGGGTGCTGGGCGATCACCGGCGCCGCGCAGCGCTCGCCCCAGCGCTGGAGCTGCTCGATGGCCGCCGAGCGGTAGGTGTCGCCGGCGGCGAGCATCACCCTGCGCCCGGCGGCGCCGAGCCGGTGGGCGAGCTTGCCGATGGTGGTGGTCTTGCCGCTCCCGTTGACCCCCACGACCAGCACCACGAACGGGCGCTCGCGCCCGGCCGGGATCTCGAGCGGGCGGGCCACCGGCCCGAGGATGGCGAGCATCTGCTCGCGCACCAGCGCGATGGCGTCCTCGCCGCCGGCGCCCGGGTGGCGGCGCAGCTCGGCGCAGATCCGCTCGGTCGCCGCGACCCCGACATCGGCGCCGAGCAGCAGCGCCTCGAGCTCCTCGAGCAGCGCCTCGTCGATCCGCCGGGCCCGTCCGAGCAGCCCGGCCAGCCCCCCGGCGAGCGCCTCCCGGGTGCGGCGCAGCGCCGCGGCCAGCCGCCCGCCGAGGCCGGGTCCGGACGCCGAATCCTGCGCTGCTCGCTTGCGGCCCAACATCACATCCGTCCTGGAGGTCGGCTGCTCGGGGTGCGCCGAGGGGACGCGCCGCGCCCGCGAGGCGCGCACCGGTGAGCGGTGCGCGCCGGGGCGGCGGCCGCGTATCCTAGCATGGTGGCGAACGCTCACAGGGAGGGCGCCGGGGTGCGCGGACCGGGGGTGCGGATCATCGGCGGGCGCTGGCGGCGGCGCCGGATCGCGGTGGCCGCAAGGCCGGGGCTGCGCCCGACCCCCGATCGGGTGCGCGAGACGCTGTTCAACTGGCTCCAGCCGCACCTCGAGGGCGCCTGCTGCCTCGATCTGTTCGCCGGCAGCGGCGCGCTCGGCCTCGAGGCCGCCTCACGCGGCGCGGCCCGGGT
Organism: uncultured Ectothiorhodospiraceae bacterium; assembly: GCA_964599705.1. Classification (GTDB taxonomy): domain Bacteria; phylum Pseudomonadota; class Gammaproteobacteria; order HK1; family HK1; genus CAZRGU01. Next base: position 3,221 of record CAZRGU010000017.1, read on the forward strand.
GGTGATGGTCGAGCGCGACCCGCTGGTCGCCCGCCACCTGCGCGAGCAGGCCGCCGCGCTCGGTGCCGAGACCGTCGAGGTGGTCGCGGCCGAGGCGCTCGCCTGGCTGGCCGGCAGCGACGAGCGCTTCGACCTGTGCTTTCTCGACCCGCCCTACGGCGAGGTGGCGCTCGAGCGGCTCTGCGCGGCGCTCGCCGAGGGCTCGCTGCTGCGTCCCGGGGCCCGGGTCTACCTCGAGGGGGCCGAGCCGATCGACCCGGCCGCGCTCGGCCCGCGCTGGACTTTGCTGCGCAGCAACAGAGCCGGGCGAGTGCGCTATCATCTCGCCGCCTTCGAGGGCTGAGGAGGGAGGCCGGATGCCCATCACCGCGATCTACCCGGGGACCTTCGACCCGATCACCAACGGCCACGGGGACCTGGTGCTGCGCGCCTCGCGGCTCTTCGACCGGGTCATCGTGGCCGTCGCGCGCAGCGCCGGCAAGTCGCCGTGCTTCGGACTCGCCGACCGGGTGGCGCTCGCCGAGGCGACCCTCGCCGGGATCGCCAACTGCGAGGTGACCGGCTTCGACGGGCTGCTCGCCGACTTCGTGCGCGCCCAGGGAGCGAGCGTCATCCTGCGCGGCCTGCGCGCGGTCTCGGACTTCGAGTTCGAGTTCCAGCTCGCCAGCATGAACCGCAAGCTCGCCCCCGACATCGAGACCATCTTCATGACCCCGGACGAGGGCTATACCTTCATCTCCTCGAGCCTGGTGCGCGAGATCGCCAACCTCGGCGGCGACATCGGTCCCTTCGTCCACCCGCGGGTCGAGGCGGCGCTGCGCGAGCGCCTGCGGGCCGGCTGAGGAGGGCGGCGCCGTGGCCCTGATGATCACCGACGAGTGCATCAACTGCGATGTCTGCGAGCCGGAGTGCCCGAACGGGGCGATCTCGCAGGGCGAGGAGATCTACGTCATCGATCCGGCCCTGTGCACCGAGTGCGTCGGGCACTACGAGTCCCCGCAGTGCGTCGAGGTCTGCCCGGTGGACTGCATCCCGGTCGACCCGGATCACCGCGAGACCCACGAGCAGCTCTACCAGAAGTACCTGCGCCTGAGCGGGCGCAGCCGCTAGCGCCGCGTGCGCCCGCTCGCCTCCTCGCCGCTGCCCGAGCAGCCGCGCCGCGGCGAGGGCGGGCTCGCCGCGCTGCGCGCGCTGGCCCCCTACCTGTGGCCCCGCGAGCAGCCCGAGATCCGGGCCCGCGTGGTGCTGGCGCTGCTGATGCTGGCCAGCGCCAAGGTGGCGCTGGTCTTCGTGCCGGTGCTGTTCGGCCGGGCGGTCGATGCGCTCGCCCCGGCGGCCGGCGCGGTGAGCCTGCCGGTGGCCGTGATCCTCGGCTACGCGGCGGCACGGGTGCTGGCGCTGGCCTTCGGCGAGCTGCGCGACGCGATCTTCGCCAAGGTCGGCCAGGGGGCGGTGCGCCAGGTGGCGCTGGCGCTGTTTCGCCACCTCCACTCGCTGTCGCTCGGCTTCCACCTGGCCCGCCAGACCGGCGGGCTGACCCGCTCGATCGAGCGCGGCACGCGGGCCATCGAGCTGCTGCTGCGCTTCAGCCTGTTCAACATCGTCCCCACCGCCGTCGAGCTCGCCCTGGTGTTCGTGATCCTGTGGCGGGCGCTCGACGCGGCCATCGCGGTGGTCACCATCGTCACCGTGGTGATCTACGTCGCCTACACGATGGCGGTGACCGAGTGGCGGATCCGTTTCCGCCGGGAGATGAACGAGGCCGACAACCGCGCCCACACCCGGGCCATCGACAGCCTGCTCAACTACGAGACGGTCAAGTACTTCGGCAACGAGGAGCACGAGGCACGGCGTCTCGACGAGGCGCTGCGCGGCTACCAGCACGCGGCGGTGCGCAGCCAGACCTCGCTGGCGCTGCTCAACGTCGGTCAGGCGCTGATCATCGCCGCCGGGCTGACCGGGGTGATGCTGCTCGCCGGGCGCGGGATCGTGGCCGGGACGATGAGCGTGGGCGGCTTCGTGATGGCCAACACCTACGTGATGCAGCTCTACCAGCCGCTCAACTTCTTCGGCTTCGTCTACCGCGAGATCAAGCAGGCGCTGATCGACATCGAGCGGATGTTCGCCCTGCTCGACGAGCGCCCCGCGATCGCCGACGCGCCGGGCGCCGCGCCGCTGCGGGTCGCCGGCGGCGAGGTGCGCTTCGAGGACGTGCACTTCGGCTACGACCCGCGCCGCGCGATCCTGCGCGGGGTCTCGTTCACGGTCCCGGCGGGGGCGACCGTGGCGGTGGTCGGGCCCTCGGGGGCCGGCAAGTCGACCATCGCGCGGCTGCTGTTCCGCTTCTACGACGTCGAGTCCGGCGCGGTGCGCATCGACGGCCAGGACCTGCGCGAGGTCAGCCAGGCCTCGCTGCGAGCGGCCATCGGCGTGGTGCCGCAGGACACCGTGCTGTTCAACGACACCATCTACTACAACATCGCCTACGGGCGGCCGCAGGCGAGCCCCGCCGAGGTCGAGGAGGCGGCGCGCCTGGCCCACATCGACGAGTTCATCCGCTCCACCCCGGACGGCTACCAGACCGTGGTCGGCGAGCGCGGGCTGAAGCTGTCCGGGGGCGAGAAGCAGCGGGTGGCGATCGCTCGCACCATCCTCAAGGGCCCGGCGATCCTGATCTTCGACGAGGCGACCTCGGCGCTCGACTCGGCCACCGAGCGCGAGATCCAGCGCAATCTCGCCGAGATCTCGCGCGGGCGGACCACCATCGCCATCGCCCACCGGCTCTCGACCATCGTCGATGCCGACGAGATCCTGGTCCTCGAGGGCGGGCGCATCCGCGAGCGCGGCCGCCACGCCGAGCTGCTCGCCCGCGGCGGGCGCTACGCCGAGATGTGGCGCCGCCAGCTCGAGGGCCAGCGCCGCGAGCCGGCGCGGCTCGCCCCGGTCTGAGCCGGGGCCTCAGCAGGCCGCCCGCGCCGCCGGCTCACAGCGCTCCATGAGGTAGCACAGGCAGTCCTGGCGGATGATCCGGGCATCGAGGGTGAGCATCGCCGGGATCAGCGCCCGGCGGGTGACCAGCGAGCGGCCGCGCAGCGCGAAGTAGCGCTCGGCGAGGTCCTCGCCGTTGCCGGCGTGGACCTCGACCGGGAGGCGGCCGCCGGCGGCGAGCTCGCCGATCACCGTGCCCGGGGCGAGCTCGCGGAAGTTGAGCCGCTCGAGCCCGGCGCGCAGGCGCAGGCCGGTTCCCGGCGCGCGCCCGTCGAGCGATGCCCAGGGCGCGACCCGGACCCGGGCGACGCTGCGGTAGAGCTCGATCGCGCCGGCCGGTACCCGGCGCTCGGGGAAGGCCTCCAGGTGCAGGCAGCGCTCGAGGAAGGCGCGCGCGTGCTCGGCCCCGCGCGGGTCCCCGACCTTGCCGCACTCGAGGGTGACCGCCGGGCAGAAGCGCGACATCGCCAGTCCGAGCACGCTGTCCGGCTCGGTCGAGTAGACCACCCGGCGGTCGAACATCGAGGCGAGCTCGAGGGCCTCGGGATCGAGGGTGTTGACGCAGGCATAGTGGGGGTTGTCCCCCGAGTTGTTGTGCACGTCGATCGCGGCGAACGGGCCGTCGGCGCGCACCGCCTCGATCACCCGGGCGGCCATCTCGTGCTCCGGGGTTCCGCTGCCGCGCCAGATGCGGTTGTAGTCGGGCTGCCCGTCGAGGTGGCGGCGACCCTCGCGGGCGGCGGCCACGTTGCCGATCAGCACGGTGAGCGCGCGCGGCAGCCGCCGCCCGTGGTGCCCGGCCAGCAGGGTCCGCACGGCGTCCCAGCCGGCCGTCTCGTTGCCGTGCAGCAGCACCGAGACGAACAGCGGCTCCGGGCGCTGGCCGGGAAGGCGGATCAGGGTCGGGCCGGCCAGCAGCTCGCCGAGCCGCGGGGCGCTCAGCGCGGCCAGTTGCGCGGGGAGCTGGTCGAGGATCCTGAGCATGGCGTGCACCGCCGCCGTCCTCGGCGGGGGCGGTGATTATAAAGAACGGGCGGGGGCGCCGCGCCGCCCTCTCGCGCCCGGCGCGGGGCTCGGCTAAGCTGCCCGCCGGGAGCCGCGGCCACGGGCCGTGCCGCGGCCGGAGGTGGACGAGACGTGTGTGCCCTGCGCCTGGGGTCCTCGGGGACGAGGACCACCCCCGCCCCCCCGCCCCTGCTCGAGCGAGCCGCCGAGCGGGTCGGCGAGGTGGTGCTCGGCAAGCCGCGAGCGATCCGCCTGGCGCTGGCCTGTGTCGCGGCCCGCGGTCACCTGCTGATCGAGGACATCCCCGGGGTCGGCAAGACCACCCTCGCGCAGAGCCTCGCCCGGGTCCTCGGGCTGAGCTACCAGCGCATCCAGTTCACCAGCGACCTGCTCCCCGCCGACATCCTCGGCTCGGCGGTCTACGACCGCGAGCGGGCCAGCTTCGAGTTCCACCCCGGGCCGATCTTCGCCCAGCTGGTGCTCGCCGACGAGGTCAACCGCGCCACCCCCAAGACCCAGAGCGCGCTGCTCGAGGCGATGGAGGAGCACCAGGTCACCCAGGACGGCGTGACCCGCCCCCTTCCGCAACCGTTCTTCGTGATCGCCACCCAGAACCCGGTGCAGCAGATCGGGACCTTCCCGCTGCCCGAGTCGCAGCTCGACCGCTTCCTGATGCGCATCCGGCTCGGCTATCCCGATGCCGAGGCCGAGCGGGCGCTGCTCGCCGGCGAGGACCGCCGCGAGTACCTCGGGCGCATCGATCCGGTGCTCGACGGCCCGCAGCTGGCCGCGGTCCAGGCCGCGGTGACCCGGGTTCAGGCGGCACCGGCGCTGCTCGACTACGTCCAGGCGATCGTCACCTTCACCCGCGCCTCGGCGCGCTTCGCCGCCGGGCTCTCGCCGCGCGGCGGGCTCGCCCTGCTGCGCGCGGCGCGGGCCTGGGCGCTGATCGACGGGCGCGACTTCGCCCTTCCCGAGGACGTTCAGGCGGTGCTCGCCGGGGTGGTCAGCCATCGCCTGGTGCCGGCCGGCGATCGCCCCGAGGAGGTCGACCCGGAGCGGGTGGCCGAGGAGCTGCTGCGCGCGGTGGCGGTGCCGTGAGCCGGGTGCCGGGAGGCGCCGGGCGGTGAGCGCGGCGCTGCCCGAGGCGCGGCAGGCGCCCCGCGCGCTGCGCCTGACCCGCGGGCGGGTGTTCATCCTTCCGACCGGCCACGGGGCGCTGCTCGCGGCGGTGCTGCTGGTGATGCTGGTCGGAGCGGCCAACTACGCCAATGCGCTGGCCTTCCTGCTGACCTTCCTGCTCGCCGGGGTGGCGCTGGTCTCGATGGTCCACGCCTATCGCAACCTCGCCGGCCTGCGCATCGAGGCGCTCGACGCCGAGCCGGTGCTCGCCGGGGCGCACGCCCGCTTTCCGGTGCTGATCGACAACCGCGGCGGACCGCCGCGCCGTGCCCTGCTGCTCCACGCCCTGCCGGCCGAGGACGGCATCGTGCAGCCCTTCTGCGTGCCCGCCGATACCCTGCTGCGCCGGCTCATCGAGATCCCCACCCGCCGGCGCGGGCGGCTGTTGCTGCCGCAGGTCACCGTCGCCACCCGCTTCCCGCTCGGCCTGTTCCGGGCCTGGAGTCCGCTGCGCCCGGCGGCCAGCTGCCTGGTCTACCCGCGCCCCGCGGGGCTCCAGCCGCTGCCTGCGGCGAGCGCCGAGGACGGCCGCGACGGGCGCATCGCCGGGGCCGGGCGCGACGACTTCGCCGGGCTGCGCGAGTACCGCCGCGGCGACTCGCCGCGCCACATCCACTGGCGGGCCGCGGCGCGCGGTGACCGGCTGCCGGTCAAGCTGTTCTCCGGCGCCGGTCCCGGGGTGCTGACGCTCGACTGGGCAGCGGTGCGTGCCGACGGCACCGAGGCCCGCCTCGCCCAGCTCTGCCGCTGGGTGCTCGAGGCCGAGAGCGGCGGTGCCCGCTATGCCCTGCGGCTGCCCGGAACCCGCATCGAGCCGGCCGCCGGGGCGGCCCACCGCAGCGCCTGCCTCGAGGCCCTGGCCTGCTACGGCGAGCCGCGATGAGGCTCGGCGGCGCAGTGGCGGGCGCCGAGCTGCGCTCCTGGGAGCTCACCACCGGGCGACTGCGCTGGCTCGCCGGCTGCCTGGTGCTGGTGCTCGCCGGGCACCTGACGCGCCTCCCCGGGTGGGTGATCCTGACCTTCGTCCTGCTCGCCCTGTGGGCCGAGCGGCGCGCTCGCCGGGCTCGCCGGGAGCCGCCGTCGCGCTGGCTGCTGGCCGCCATCGGCCTGGCGCTGGCCGGCGCGGTGGCGCTCGAGTACGGCACCCTGTTCGGCCGCGGCCCCGGGGTGGCGCTGCTCGCGGTGCTCGCCGGCATGAAGCTGGTCGAGGCGCGCAGCGCCCGCGACGCCTACCTGCTGGTCGGGCTGTCCGCGTTCCTCGCGGTGACCGTGTTCCTCTACTCCCAGTCGCTCGCCGCCGGCCTCTACCTGCTCGCCGTGGCGCTGGCGATCGTCGCCGCCCTGCTGGCACTGAACAGCGCGCCCGAGGAGCTCGGGGCCGGCGCGCGGCTGCGCCTGGCCGCCACCCTGCTCGTCCAGGCCGCGCCGCTGATGCTGGTCCTGTTCGTGCTCTTCCCGCGGATCTCGGGACCGCTGTGGGGCCTGCCCAAGGACGCCGGGGCCGGTCGCTCGGGGCTCAGCGAGACCATGAGCCCGGGCAACATCACCCGCCTCAGCCTGTCCGACGAGGTCGCCTTCCGGGTGGTGTTCGACGGGCCGGTGCCGCCCCCCGCGCAGCGCTACTGGCGCGGGCCGGTGCTCTGGGACACCGACGGGCGCACCTGGACCGGGGAGCGGCGCAAGCTGCGCCGCACCCTCCCCGAGGCCCGCGTCGAGGGCGTCCCGGTCGACTACACGGTGACCCTCGAGCCGCACGGCAGGCGCTGGCTGCTGGCGCTCGACCTGCCGGGGCTGATCCCGCCCGGGGCGCTGATCAGCGACGCCCACCAGCTCGTCTCGATCAAGCCGGTCAGCGAGCGGCGCCGCTATCGGATGCGTTCCTGGCCGCGCTACCGGATCACCCGGCTCGCCCCCGAGCAGCGGCGCCGCGCGCTGGCGCTGCCGCCCGGGGCCCACCCGCGGGCCCGGGCGCTCGGAAGGCGCTGGCGCAGCGAGCTCGGGTCGCCGGCCGCCGTGGTCGAGCGCGGGCTCGGCTGGCTGCGCAGCGAGCCGTTCCACTACACGCTGAGCCCGCCGCTCATCGAGGGCGACGTGGTCGACGGCTTCCTGTTCGAGGCCAGGCGCGGCTTCTGCGAGTACTTCGCGGCCGGCTTCGCCGTGCTGATGCGCGCCGCCGGGATCCCGGCGCGGGTGGTCACCGGCTACCAGGGCGGGAGCCTCAACCCGTTCGGCGACTACCTGGTGGTGCGCCAGCGCGACGCCCACGCCTGGGTCGAGGTGTGGCTCGAGGGGCGCGGCTGGGTGCGGGTCGACCCGACCGCAGCGGTGGCCCCGGAGCGCATCGAGCTGGGCATCGACGCGGCGCTGCCGCCGAGCTTCGCCGGCCAGGCGATCGGGCTGCGCGCGGGAGGCTCGCTGCTGCGCGCCTGGCAGCGCCTGCGCTTCGGCTGGGACGGGCTGAGCAACGCCTGGATCCAGTGGGTGCTCGACTACGACGCGCGCAGCCAGCGCCGGCTGCTCGGCCGCTTCGGCCTCGATCCCCGCGACTACCTGCGCCTGGCGGCGGTGCTCGGGGCGGCGCTGCTCGCCGGGCTCGCCGGGGTCGCCCTGTGGGTGCGGCGCCGCCCGCGCCCCGCGGACCCGGCGCTGCGCCTCTACCGGCGCTTCTGCGCCCGCCTGGCCCGGGCCGGGGTGGCGCGCCGGCCCTGGGAGGGGCCGCGCGCCTACGCCCGGCGCGCCGCCGCCGCGCTGCCCGGCGAGCGGGACCGGATCGAGGCGATCACCGAGCGCTACGTGGCGCTGCGCTATCGCGGGGACGGCGGGACCGGTGGCCTGCGCCGGGCGCTGGCCGGGTTTCGCCCGCGCCCTGCGCGGGGTCGTAGAATCGCTCACCGGGGGAGCTGGGGAGAGGCGCGATGAGTACCAGGCGAGAGGCGGCGCTGGCCGAGGAGCTGCGCCACGTCGAGCTGTTCCGCTCGGTCGACATCGGCGTGATCGAGCCGCTGCTGCGCCACTGCGCGGTGCGGGTGCTGGCCCCGGGAGAGGTCCTGCTGCGCGCCGGGGAGCCCAACCGCCACCTGTTCCTGGTCCTCGAGGGACGCCTGAGCGTGCGCCTCGACTCGCCCGACAGCCCTCCGATCACCTACATCGAGCGCGGCGAGACGGCCGGCGAGATGTCGCTGATCGACAACCAGCCGGCCTCGGCATGGGTCTGCGCCGAGCAGGACAGCCGGGTGATGATCATCGACGAGCAGCTCATGTGGATGCTGGTCAACACCTCGCACGCGGTCTCGAGCAACCTGCTCTACACCCTGGTCAAGCGGCTGCGCGAGGGCAACCAGGTGATCTCGCACGACCGCGAGCAGATCGATGACTTCCGCTTCCACGCCACGGTCGACGCGCTCACCGGGCTGTTCAACCGCTACTGGCTCGACCAGATGCTGCCCCGCCAGATGCAGCGCTCGCGTGCCGACGGCGAGCCGCTCTCGCTGCTGATGATCGACATCGATCACTTCAAGGGCTTCAACGACCGCCACGGCCATCTTGCCGGTGACGCCGCGCTGCGCGCGGTGGCCCGCGCGCTGCTCGATCACCTGCGCCCCAACGACATGGCGGCGCGCTTCGGGGGCGAGGAGTTCGCCGTGCTGCTGCCCGAGACCGATCGCCAGGCGGCCCGGGCGGTCGGCGAGCGGCTGCGCGCGGCGGTCGCGGCGGCCCCGGTGGTGCTCGAGGACGGCACCCCCCTTCCCTCGCTGTCCTGCTCGGTCGGGGTCGGTGAGATGACCCCGGAGGCGCGGCCGCGCGATCTGATCGCGGCGGCCGACGCGGCCCTCTACGCCGCCAAGCGGGCCGGGCGGAACCGCGTCTCGGGCTAGCCCGAGACGGGTCCCGAGCGGCGGCGCGCACCGATCGGCGCGCGCCCGCGGGGGCGCGCTGCCACCGGCCGGCGCGGGCGGAGCGGCTGCTATACTTTTTCGCGGCCGCGTCTCGGGAGGGGGACCATGCGCTCGATCCTGGTGCTCAACGCCAAGGGAGGGACCGGTAAGACGACCCTGGCGGTCAACATCGCGGTCCGCTACGCGCTCGCCGGGCGCAAGGTGGCGCTGGTCGACTTCGACTCCCAGGGCTCGGCCCTCGACTGGCTGGCACGCCGCCCGCCCGAGCGGGCGCCGGTCCACGGGGTCGACGGGCACGCCGGCAGCGCACGGGTCCCGCGGGGCACCGAGCTGGTGGTGCTCGACGCACCGGCCGCCTGCCACGGGCGGCGCCTCTCGGAGCTGCTGCGCCGGGCCCAGACCGCGATCGTCCCGGTGATCCCGTCGGCGGTGGACCTGGCCGCCGCGGTGCGCTTCCTCGACGAGCTGGTCGAGGTCGGCCGGGTGCTCAGGAGCCGGGTGCGGGTCGCGACGGTCGCCAACCGGGTCCGCGAGCGCTCCCCCGGGCGCCTCGAGCTCGAGGGCTTCCTGCGCTCGCTGCGCCTGCCCGACGGGCGGCGGCTGCCGTTCATCGCCCTGCTGCGCAACTCGCAGAACTACGTCCATGCCGCCGAGCGCGGGCTGGGGATCTTCGAGCTGCCGCCCTCGCGGGTCGCCCACGACCTCGAGCTGTGGGAGCCGCTCAACCGCTGGCTCGACAGCAGGCGCAGCCTGCCGGCCGGCTGAGCGCGAGGCGCCTCGCGCCGTCCCCGCCCTACCAACCGCGCAGGGCAGGGGCTATCCTTCGCCCTCCGCCCGGCCCGCATGTTCTCGAGCACGGGCCGGCCCGCAGCCAGCCGACACGCGAGCAGACATGGAAGAACGCTACAACCCCGCGGCCATCGAGGCCGAGGCGCAGCGCTTCTGGGACGAGACGCGCGCCTTCCACGTCACCGAGGACCCGAGCCGGGAGAAGTTCTACTGCCTGTCGATGTTTCCCTACCCGTCGGGACGGCTGCACATGGGGCATGTGCGCAACTACACCATCGGCGACGTGATCTCGCGCTACCAGCGCATGCTCGGCAAGAACGTGCTCCAGCCGATGGGCTGGGACGCCTTCGGGCTGCCGGCCGAGAACGCCGCGATCCAGAACCGGGTGCCGGCGGCGCGCTGGACCTACCAGAACATCGACTACATGCGCGGCCAGCTCAAGCGCCTCGGCTTCGCCTACGACTGGCGCCGCGAGCTCGCCACCTGCCGCCCCGAGTACTACCGCTGGGAGCAGTGGCTGCTCACCCGGCTGTTCGCCAAGGGGCTGATGTACCGGAAGAACGCCGAGGTCAACTGGGATCCGGTCGAGCAGACGGTGCTCGCCAACGAGCAGGTCGTCGACGGGCGGGGCTGGCGCTCGGGGGCGCCGGTCGAGCGCCGCGAGATGCCGCACTGGTTCCTCAAGATCACCGACTACGCCGAGGAGCTGCTCGCCGGGGTCGAGCGCCTCGAGGGCTGGCCCGAGCCGGTGCGCAAGATGCAGCGCGACTGGATCGGGCGCTCCGAGGGCACCGAGATCGAGTTCGAGCTGGCCGGCGGCGGCGAGCCGCTGACCGTCTACACGACCCGCGCCGACACCCTGCTCGGCTGCACCTTCATGGCGGTGGCCCCCGGGCACCCGCTGGCCCGCGAGGCCGCCGGGCGGGACCCGGAGCTGGCCGCCTTCATCGAGGAGTGCCGCCGCGAGCAGACCTCGGAGGCGGCCATCGAGACCCTCGAGAAGCGCGGCCGGGCGCTCGGGCGCGATGCCCTGCACCCGGTGAGCGGCGAGCCGGTGCCGATCTACGTGGCCAACTTCGTGGTCATGAGCTACGGCACCGGCGCGGTGATGGCCGTCCCCGGGCACGACACCCGGGACCACGCCTTCGCCCGCCAGTACGGCCTGCCGATCCGCCAGGTCATCGCCCCGGCCGACGGCACCGCCATCGACATCGAGGCCGAGGCCTTCGTCGAGGATGGCGTGCTGGTCGACTCCGGGCAGTTCGACGGGCTGAGCTCGGCCGAGGCGCGCGAGGCGATCACCGCCTGGCTGGCCGAGCGCGGGCGGGGGCGCAAGACGGTCCACTTCCGCCTGCGCGACTGGGGGATCTCGCGCCAGCGCTACTGGGGCTGCCCGGTGCCGATCATCGACTGCCCGCGCTGCGGCGAGGTGGCGGTGCCCGACGAGGATCTCCCGGTGGTGCTGCCCGAGGACGTCGAGCACGTCGGCACCGGCTCGCCGCTGGCCCGGATGCCGGAGTTCTACCGCACCCGCTGCCCGCGCTGCGGGGGCGAGGCGCGCCGCGAGACCGACACCCTGGACACCTTCGTCGAGTCGTCCTGGTACTACGCGCGCTTCGCCTGCGCCGATGCCCGCGAGGCCAAGCTCGACGAGCGGGCCCGCTACTGGCTGCCGGTCGACCAGTACGTCGGCGGCATCGAGCATGCCGTGCTGCACCTGCTCTACGCCCGCTTCTACCACAAGCTGATGCGCGACGAGGGGCTCCTCGACTGCGACGAGCCGTTCACCCGCCTGCTCACCCAGGGGATGGTGACCGCCCAGACCTACTACCGGATCGGGCGCGACGGGCAGCCGCGCTACTACTCGCCGGCCGAGGTCGAGACCGAGACCGACGAGCGCGGCCAGGTGGTCGGGGCGCGGCTCCGGAGCGACGGGGAGCCGGTCGAGCTCGGCGCGGTCGAGAAGATGTCGAAGTCGAAGAACAACGGCGTCGACCCGCAGGCGATGATCGACCGCTACGGCGCCGACACGGTGCGCCTGTACATGATGTTCACCTCGCCGCCCGACCAGGCCCTCGAGTGGTCGGACTCGGCCGTCGAGGGCGCGGCCCGCTTCCTGCGCCGGCTGTGGCGGCTGGTGGCGGCGCACCTGGCCGCCGGGACCCCGGGCGAGCTCGACCGCGAGGCGCTCGACGGCGCCCAGCGCGAGCTGCGCCGGCGCACCCACGAGACCATCGCCAAGGTCGGCGACGACGTCGGCCGGCGCTACACCTTCAACACCGCGATCGCGGCGATCATGGAGCTGGTCAACGCGCTCGGGCGCTTCGAGGACCGCTCGCCGCAGGGCCTCGCGGTGGCCCGCGAGGCGATCGATGCGGTGGTGCTGATGCTCGCCCCGATCACCCCGCACATCTGCCACCGGCTGTGGCGCGAGCTCGGCCACGCCGAGGCGGTGATCGACGTGCCCTGGCCGCGCCCGGACGGGAGCGCGCTGGCGCGCGAGCGCATCGAGATCGTGGTCCAGGTCAACGGCAGGCTGCGCGGCCAGGTCTCGATCGAGCCCGGCGCCGGGCGCGAGCAGCTCGAGCGCGCCGCGCTCGCCAACGAGAACGTCGCCCGGTTCGTCGGCGACCGCCCGGTGCGCAAGGTGATCGTGGTCCCCGACCGGCTGGTCAACATCGTCGTCTGAGAGGAGGCAGGGCCGTGCGCGTCATCCGCAGCTCGCTGATCCTGGTCGCGCTGGCGGCGCTGCTCGCCGGCTGCGGCTTTCACCTCCGCGGCCAGCGCGCGGCGGCCGGTGTCGAGGACCTCGGCGCGCTCCACGTGCGGGCCAGCGCGGCGCTGGTCGAGGCCCTGCGCAGCGAGGTCGCCGGCAGCGGCGGGCGGCTGGTCGAGGATGCCGGGGAGGCCGACGTGCGGATCGTGGTCGCCGGCGAGGCCTTCAGCCGGCGGGTGCTGTCGGTCGACCCGCAGAGCGGCAAGGCCAGCGAGTACCAGCTTCGCTACCGGCTGAGCTTCGCCGCCAGCGGTCGCGACGGCCGCTCGATCGTCGCCTCCGAGCCGCTCGAGCTGGCCCGCGACTTCGTCTTCGATCGCGGGGCGCTGATCGGCAAGGGCCGCGAGGAGGGTCGGCTGCGCGAGGAGCTGCGCCGCGAGGCCGCCCGCCGGATCCTGCGCCGGGTCAGCGCGGCGCGCTGAGCGCCCGAGGTGCGCCTGCGTCCCGAGCAGCTCGAGGGGCACCTGCGCCGCGGCCTGGCGCCGGTCTACGTGGTCGGCGGCGAGGAGCCGCTGCAGGTCGAGGAGTGCCTGCGGGCGCTGCGCGCGGCGGCCCGCGAGGCCGGCTTCACCGAGCGGGTGGTGCTCGATGCCGAGCCGGGGTTCGCCTGGGGAGCGCTGGCCGCCGAGGCGGCCAGCCTGTCGCTGTTCGCCGAGCGCCGGCTGCTCGAGCTGCGCATCCCCGGGGCGCGTCCCGACGAGCCCGGGGCCCGCGCGCTGATCGCCTACTGCCAGGCGCCGCCCGCCGAGCGGGTGCTGCTGGTGCGCCTTGGCAAGCACGACGGGCGCCAGCTGCGCAGCCGCTGGTACCGTGCCCTCGAGGAGGCCGGGGCGGCGGTCCAGGCCTGGCCGCTGGCCGCCGGGCGGCTCGCCGCCTGGGTGCGCGAGCGGGCCCGCGGCGCCGGCCTGGCGCTCGCCGAGGACGCCGCCGAGCTGCTCGCCGAGCGCTCCGAGGGCAACCTGCTGGCGCTCGCCCAGGAGATCGAGAAGCTCGTGCTGCTCCACCCCGGTGCCCCGGTCGGGGTCGAGGAGGTGCTCGCGGCCGCGGCCGACAACGCCCGCTTCGGCCCCTTCGACCTGCTCGACGCGGTGCTCGCCGGCGACGCCCCGCGGGCCCTGCGGATCGTCACCACCCTGCGCGAGGAGGGCCTCGATCCCCCCCAGGTGCTCGGCGCGCTGGCCTGGGGGCTGCGCGCGGTGGCCGCGCTGGCGAGCGCCGCGCCGCGCGGCCGGGGACTCGAGCGGGTGCTCGCCGAGCCGCGCTACGGCGTCTGGCGGCGCCGCAAGGCGCTGCTCGCGCGGGCCCTGCAGAGGGCGCCGGCCACCCTCTGGCAGGCCGTCGTCGCCGACCTGGCCGGTGTCGAGCGGCTCGCCAAGGGGCTTCCGGCCCGCCCCGGAGAGGCCGCCCCGCGTGGCCCGGCGCCCGGCTGGGACGGGCTGGCACGGCTCGCCCTGCGGGCCTGCGCCCGGCCGCTCGCCATCGGGGGCGATTCTCTATAATGACCGTCATGCCCGCCCAGCGTCCCATCCAGGAATCGCCGTGAGCGCCAGCCCGGCCCCCCGCGACGACGTCGCCGCCTACATGCAGCGCCTCGGCGAGCAGGCCCGGGCAGCCGCCCGGGTGCTCGCCCGGGCCACCACGGCGGCCAAGAACGAGGCCCTCGAGGCCGCCGCCCGGGCGATCCTCGAGCGCCGCGGCGAGCTCGCCGCGGCCAACCGCCGGGATCTCGAGCGGGCCGCCGGCGAGGGGCTCTCGGCGGCGCTCCTCGACCGCCTCGAGCTCACCGCGGCGCGCATCGAGGCGATGGCGAGCGGCCTGCGCGAGGTCGCCGCGCTGCCCGACCCGGTCGGCGAGGTGAGCGGCCTGAGCTTCCGGCCGAGCGGCATCCAGGTCGGGCGCATGCGGGTGCCGCTCGGGGTGATCGGAATCATCTACGAGTCGCGCCCCAACGTCACCGCCGACGCCGCGGCGCTGTGCCTCAAGTCCGGCAACGCCACCATCCTGCGCGGCGGCTCCGAGGCGCTGGAGTCGAACCGCGCGGTCGCGGCCTGCCTGGCCCGAGGGCTCGAGGCCGCCGGCCTGCCGCTGGCCGCGGTGCAGGTCGTCGAAACCACCGATCGGGCCGCGGTCGGCGAGCTGATCCGCATGGACCGCTGGGTCGACGTGATCGTGCCGCGCGGCGGCAAGGGACTGATCGAGCGGATCAGCCGCGAGGCGACCATCCCGGTGATCAAGCACCTCGACGGCATCTGCCACGTCTACGTCGACGATCGCGCCGACCCGGACAAGGCCATCGCGGTCGCCTACAACGCCAAGACCCAGCGCTACGCCACCTGCTGCACGATGGAGACCCTGCTGGTGGCGCGCGGGATCGCCGCGCGGGTCCTGCCCGAGCTCGGGGCGCGGCTCGCCGAGGCCGGGGTCGAGCTGCGCGGCTGCCCCGAGACCTGCGCGCTGCTCCCCGCGGCGCGAGCGGCCAGCGCCGAGGACTGGGACACCGAGTACCTCGCCCCGATCCTCTCGATCCGGGTGGTCGCCGGGCTCGACGAGGCGCTCGATCACATCGAGCGCCACGGCTCGCGCCACACCGACGCGATCTGCACCGAGGACTGGTCGCGGGCGCGGCGCTTCCTCGCCGAGGTCGACTCGAGCTCGGTGATGGTCAATGCCTCGACGCGCCTCGCCGACGGCTTCGAGTACGGCCTCGGCGCCGAGATCGGGATCAGCACCGACAAGCTCCACGCCCGCGGCCCGGTCGGGCTCGAGGGGCTGACCTCGAGCAAGTTCATCGTCCTCGGTGACGGGCACGGCCGGCGTTGAGGCCCCGTTGACCCGGCCCGGAACGCGAGCCCGCGGGGAGGACGGGGGGCGGCCGAGCGCGCTCGGCATCCTCGGCGGCACCTTCGACCCGGTGCACTGCGGGCACCTGCGCCTCGCCCTCGAGGTCGGCGAGCGCCTCGGCCTCGACCGCGTCCACCTGATGCCGGCCCCGAGACCGCGCCTGCGGCCCGCCCCGCGGGCCTCGGCCGGCGATCGCTGCGCGATGATCGAGCAGGCGATCGCCGGCTGCCGGGCGCTCGCCCTCGACCGCCGCGAGCTCGCGCGCCCGGGGCCGACGCGCACCGTGGAGACCCTCGAGCAGATGCGTGCCGAGGGCCGCGGCGGGGCGCTGTGCCTGATCCTCGGCCGCGACAGCGCCGCGCGCCTCGAGCGCTGGCACCGCTGGCGCGAGCTGCTCGAGCTGGCCCACCTGGTGCTGGTGGAGCGGCCCGGGGAGCCGGCGCCGCTCAGCGCGACGCTGCGCGGCGAGCTCGAGCGGCGCCGCTGCGCCAGCCCCGCGGCGCTGCTCGGCGAGCCCGCCGGCCGGGTCTTCGAGTGCCGGGTCCCGCTGCTCGAGATCTCCTCGTCGCGGATCCGCGAGCGGCTCGCGCGCGGGGCCTGCGTGCGCTACCTGGTACCCGATGCGGTTCACCGCTACATCACCGAGCGGGGTCTGTATGCCGAGCCCGACTGAGCTTCTCCTGCGCCGGGTCAGCGATGCGCTCGCCGCGCGCAAGGCCGAGGACTGCCGGGTCCTCGATGTCCGCGCGCTGACCGACGTCACCGACTACATGGTCATCGCCAGCGGTCGCTCGCGGCGCCAGGTCGCCGCGATCGCCGAGCATGTGGTCGAGCGCGCCAAGGCCGCCGGCCAGGCCCCGCTCGGGGTCGAGGGCCTGGCCGAGGGCGAGTGGGTGCTGATCGATCTGTGCGACGTGGTGGTGCACGTGATGCAGCCCGAGACCCGCGACTTCTACCAGCTCGAGCGGCTCTGGGATGCCGGCCGGCGCGGCGGGGCGGCCGGCGAGCGGGGCGAGTGAGCGTCGCCGATGCGCATCTGGCTGCTCGCCATCGGGGCGCGGCGCAGCCGCTGGGAGCGCGAGGGCTTCGCCGAGTACGCCCGGCGCCTGCCGCGTAGCTGCGCGCTGGAGCTGCGCGAGCTCGGCGCCGAGCGCCGGGTGCGCTCGCTGCCGGTCGGGCGCGGCCTCGAGCGCGAGGGGCAGCGGCTGCTCGGCGCGGTGCCGCGCGGCGCCCGGCTGATCGCGCTCGATCGCCGCGGCGAGCAGTGGAGCAGCGCCGAGCTGGCCGGCCAGCTCGCCGGCTGGCAGCGCGCCGGGCGCGACGTCGCGCTGCTGGTCGGCGGCGCCGACGGGCTCGCCGAAGCGGTGCGCGCCCGGGCCGAGCGGCTGTGGGCGCTCTCGGCGCTGACCCTGCCCCACGGGCTGGTGCGGATCCTGGTCGCCGAGCAGATCTACCGGGCCTGGAGCCAGCTCAGCGGCCACCCCTATCACCGTGGCTGAGCCGGCGCTGTACCTGGCCTCGGCCTCGCCACGGCGCCGCGAGCTGCTCGCCCAGCTCGGCCTCGCCTTCGCGGTGATCGAGGTCGAGGTCGACGAGCGGGCCCGCCCCGAGGAGCCGCCGGCGGCCCTGGTGCGGCGCCTGGCGCAGGCCAAGGCCGAGGCCGGGCTGGCCGCGCTCGGCGCACCCCCAGGGGCGGTGGTGCTCGGCGCCGACACGGTGGTGGTGGTGGGCGGCGAGGCGCTCGGCAAGCCCGCCGACCGGGCCGCGGCCGAGGCGATGCTGGCGCGCCTCGCCGGGCGCGAGCACCGCGTGCTGAGCGCCGTGGCGCTGGCCCGCCCCGGGCGCCCGAGCGCACTGGCGGTGAGCGCCACCCGGGTCTGGATGGGGCCGATCCCGGCGGCCCGGCGCCGTGCCTACTGTGCCGGCGGCGAGCCGCTCGACAAGGCCGGGGGCTACGCCATCCAGGGGCGCGCGGCGGCCTTCGTGCGCCGCATCGAGGGCAGCTACTCGGGGGTGGTCGGGCTGCCGCTCTACCAGACCGCGACCCTCCTCGCGCGGGCCGGGATCACGGTCCCGGCGGGGTGGAGATGAGGGGCGCCTGCGCGAGCCGCTGGGGTCCCGGGTGCCCCCCTGCGCCGGGGCGCGCGGCGGGGCAGGGCACGGAGCGACACGCCGTGAATATGTCCCTATAGGCTCGCGCTCGGCATCCTGCCTCGCGACGGTCGCTCCGTGCCCTGCCCCGCCGCACGCCCCGGCCGAGCGCCTCGTGGGGAGGCCGCCGGCGGTGCAGCCCGGGGCCCGGCAGCGGACCCGGAGGGCCTGCGATACAGGCCCGTGCGGCGTGGCTCAGAGCCGGTCGCGCAGCGCGTAGTAGAGCATCCCGGCGACCAGCGCCGGCTTGCGCAGCCAGGTCCCGCCCGGGAAGGTGCGGTGCGGGATGCGCGCGAACAGGTCGAAGCGCTCGGCGGTGCCGGCCACCGCCTCGGCGAGCAGCCGCCCGGCGATCTGGGCGAGCGCCACGCCGTGCCCGGAGAAGCCCTGGACGAAGAAGCCGTTGGGGGCGAGGCGGCCGAAGTGCGGCATCCGGTCGAGGGTGATCGCCAGCTTGCCGCTCCAGGCGTAGTCGATGCGCACCCCGGCGAGCTGCGGGAAGACGCGCAGCATGTAGCGGCGCACGAAGCCCTTGATGTCGCGCGGCTCGCGCTCGCGGTAGGTCTCGCCGCCGCCGAACAGCAGCCGCCGATCGGCCGACAGCCGGTAGTAGTCGACCACGAACTTGGTCGCGTGCACGCAGCAGTCGTTGCGGATCAGGGCGCGCGCGCGCTCCTCGCCGAGCGGCTCGGTGGCCAGCACGTGGTTGCGGATCGGCATCATCTTGCCGGCGATGCGCGGCTCGAGACGCCCGAGGTAGGCGTTGGTGCAGAGCAGCACGTAGCGCGCGCGCACCGTCCCGCTGGCGCACTCGACCCGCGACGGCTCGCCCCAGCGGATCCGCTCGACCGGGCTGCGCTCGTGGATGGCCACGCCCGCGTCGCTCGCCGCCGCGGCCATCCCGAGGGCGAAGTTGAGCGGGTGGAGGTGGCCGCCACCGAGGTCGAGCCGCCCGCCGCAGTACTCCCCCGAGGCCACCATCTCGCGGATCTCCTCGGCCCCGACCATCCGGTAGCCGTGGTAGCCGTAGCGCGCCGCGCAGTGCTCGGCCTCGGCGGCGAGCTCGGGCAGGTAGCGCTCGCGGGTCGCGGCGAGCAGGTTGCCCTTGCGGTAGTCGCAGCGGATCGCGTGGCGCTCGATGCGCTCCTCGATGATCCGCTTGGCCTCCTCGGCCAGCGCCCAGAGCGCGGCGGTGTGCTCGCGCCCGAGCAGCGGCTCGAGCTCGACGGCGTCCTTGCGCAGCCCCGAGCCGACCTGCCCGCCGTTGCGCCCCGAGGCGCCGTCGCCGACCCGCGAGGCCTCGAGGAGGACCACCCGGTAGCCACGCTCGGCCAGATGCAGGGCGGCCGAGATGCCGCTGAACCCGGCACCGATGACGCAGGCATCGGCCTCGCGCTCTCCGGCCAGCCGCGGGTGCTCGGGACGGGGGTTGGCGGTGGCCTCGTAGTAGGTCTCCGCCGGGGGGGCCTGGCCGGGCATCGCGCTCTCCTCCGGCCGGGCTCGATTGTGGTCGCCGGTCGGTTCTCCTATGATATTGCGGTTTTGCGGGGGATCGCACGGGGCCGGCCCACCAGCAGGAAGAGTTTTTGGTGGAGGTCCGCGCAGGGATCGCGCTCTTCCCGCCGGCAGCAACGACGACTCTGGAGGCACCCGGAATGAGCCTGAACGCTCTCTGGCCGATGTTGTTCGGCGCCATCGGCCTGGCGACCGCTTGGTACATCTTCCAGCGGATCAAGGAGTACCCGGAAGGCGAGGCGAAGATCGCCGAGATCGCCGAGGAGATCCACCAGGGCGCGATGGTGTTCCTGCGCCGCGAGTACAAGCTCCTCGCGATCTTCGCGGGGGTGCTGATCGTGGTGCTGCTGTTCACGCTCGGGGTGCGCACCGCCTTCGCTTATGCGCTCGGCGCCTTCGCCTCGTGCCTGGCCGGCTACATCGGCATGAGCACCGCGACCCGGGCCAACGTGCGCACCACCACCGCCGCCTACACCAAGGGGCCGGCGGCAGCGCTGACGGTGGCCTTCTTCGGCGGCTCGATCATGGGGCTGGCGGTGGCCGCGATGGGGCTGCTCGGGCTCGGCTTCCTGTTCCTGCTGTTCGGCGACCCGGAGAGCGCGTATGTCATCGAGGGCTTCGGCATGGGCGCCTCGAGCGTGGCGCTGTTCGCCCGCGTCGGCGGCGGCATCTACACCAAGAGCGCCGACGTCGGCGCCGACCTGGTCGGCAAGATCGAGGCCGGCATTCCCGAGGACGACCCGCGCAACCCGGGGGTCATCGCCGACAACGTCGGCGACAACGTCGGCGATGTCGCCGGCATGGGGTCGGACATCTTCGAGTCCTACTGCGGCGCCCTGATCGCGACCATCGCCATGGCCGCGACCCTGCCGCTGGCGATGATCTCGGGGATCGGCGCTCGCGAGGCGCTGATGTTCCTGCCGCTGGCCCTGGCCTCGGCCGGGATCCTGTGCTCGATCGGGGGCATCATGCTGGTCCAGCAGTTCTCGGCCAAGTCGCCCGAGGTGGCGCTGCGCATCGGCACCATCGGCGCCGCGGTGCTGTTCATCATCATCGCCTTCTACGTCACCGTGGCCTCCGGGATCAGCGCCAAGGTGTGGTGGGCGGTGCTCTCCGGGGCGATCGGCGGCATCATCATCGGGCTGGTGACCGAGTACTTCACCTCGGGCGCGCCGGTGCGCCACATCGCCACGGCCGGCGGGACCGGCCCGGCCACGGTGGTGATCGCCGGGCTCGCCGTGGGGATGCGCTCGGTGGTCATCCCGATCCTGGCGATCACGGCGATCATCGCGGTCTCGACCCAGCTCGTGGGCCTCTACGGGGTGGGCATCGCGGCGGTCGGGATGCTGGCCACCGTCGGCATCACGATGGCGGTCGACGCCTACGGGCCGGTCGCCGACAACGCCGGCGGGATCGCCGAGATGGGCGGCCTCGGCGAGGAGACCCGGGCGATCACCGACAAGCTCGACGAGCTCGGCAACACCACCGCGGCGATCGGCAAGGGCTTCGCGATCGGCGCGGCGGCGCTCGCCGCGCTGGCCATCATCACCGCCTTCGGCAGCACCGTGGTCCGCCACGTGCCCGGCTTCGAGCTGCGCCTCGGCGACCCCGAGGTGCTGATCGGGATCTTCCTCGGCGGGATCCTGCCGTTCCTGTTCGCGGCCCTGACCATGGAGGCGGTCGGTGATGCCGCCTTCGAGATGATCAACGAGATCCGCCGCCAGTTCCGTGAGATCCCGGGGCTGCTCCAGGGCACCGCCAAGCCCGACAACGAGCGCTGCATCGACATCGCCACCACCGCCGCGCTCAAGCGCATGGTGCCGCCCGGGGTGATGGCGGTCGCCGCGCCCTGGGTGGTCGGCTTCGGCATCGGCCCGGAGGCGCTCGGCGGAATGCTGGCCGGGGCGCTGCTCGGCTGCGTGCTGCTGGCGCTGATGATGGCCAACGCCGGCGGGGCCTGGGACAACGCCAAGAAGTACGTCGAGAAGGGTCACCTGGGCGGCAAGGGCTCGGATACCCACAAGGCGTGCGTGGTCGGCGACACCATCGGCGACCCCTTCAAGGACACCTCCGGTCCGTCGATGAACATCCTCATCAACGTGATGGCGATCATCAGCCTGGTGATCGCCCCGCTGCTCGGCTGAGCGTGCCATGCCGGGGCCCTTCTCCTCCTCGCCGCGGGGAGGGGGCCTCGTCAT
>CAZRGU010000018.1:0-23665 GCA_964599705.1 uncultured Ectothiorhodospiraceae bacterium
AGCCTGCGCCCGCGGCGCGCGGCGATGCGCATGCGCAGCGCGTTGAGGCGGATGAAGCCCTCGGCGTCCTTCTGGTCGTAGGCGCCGCGGTCGTCGCCGAAGGTGACCACCTCGGCATCGAAGAGGTCGTCGCTCTCGGAAGCCCGCCCGACCACGATCACGTTGCCCTTGTAGAGCTTGAGGCGCACCCGGCCGTTGACCGGGGCCTGGGAGGCGTCGATCAGCTCCTGGAGCAGGAGCCGCTCGGGGCTCCACCAGTAGCCGTTGTAGACCAGGGTGGCGTAGCGGGGCATGAGCTCGTCCTTGAGGTGGGCGGCCTCGCGATCGAGGGTCAGCGACTCCATGGCCCGGTGGGCCTTGAGCAGGATGGTGCCTCCCGGGGTCTCGTAGCAGCCGCGGTTCTTCATCCCCACGTAGCGGTTCTCGACGATGTCGGCGCGTCCCACTCCGTGCTCGCCGCCGAGGCGGTTGAGGGTGGCGAGCAGCTCGGCCGGGCTCATCGCCTCCCCGTCGATGGCGACCGGGTCGCCGCGGCGGAACTCGAGCTCGAGGTAGCGGGGCCGATCGGGGGCGGCCTCCGGGGCGACCGTCCAGCGCCACATGCCCTCGGCCGGCTCCTGCCAGGGGTCCTCGAGCTCGTTGCCCTCGTAGGAGATGTGCAGCAGGTTGGCGTCCATCGAGTAGGGCGACTCGTTGCCGTGCTTGTGCTCGATCGGGATGCCGTGGGTCTCGGCGTAGCCGAGCAGGCGCTCGCGCGAGGTCAGCTCCCACTCGCGCCACGGGGCGATGATGCGGATGTCGGGCGAGAGCGCGTAGGCGCCGAGCTCGAAGCGGACCTGGTCGTTGCCCTTGCCGGTGGCACCGTGGGCGATCGCATCGGCGCCGGTCTCGGCTGCGATCTCGACCAGCCGCTTGGCGATCAGCGGGCGGGCCACCGAGGTGCCGAGCAGGTACTCGCCCTCGTAGAGGGCGTTGGCGCGGAACATCGGGAAGACGAAGTCACGGACGAACTCCTCGCGCAGGTCCTCGATGAAGATCTGGCCCACCCCGAGGCGCTCGGCCTTGCGCCGCGCCGGCTCGAGCTCCTCGCCCTGGCCGATGTCGGCGGTGAAGGTCACCACCTCGCAGCGGTAGGTGTCCTGCAGCCACTTGAGGATGATCGAGGTGTCGAGCCCACCGGAGTAGGCCAGCACGACCTTGTTGACGTCCGCCATCGCCTGTCCCTCTAGGAAAGTCGGCACGCCGCGCCTGGTCCGGGGGGACGTGGCGGCGAGACCCGGGAGGCTTGCCCGTCCGAGCGCGGGGCCGGAAGCGCGAGCCGAAAAACGCAATGATACGACAGTGGCGGGCAGCGGTTGACAGGAAGGGAGGCGATCGGTCTACTGCGCGCCGATCGAGGACGCACGGTAGCGCCCGAGTTGCCAGAGCACAGAGCGACCATCGACCGCTTGCCGCGCGCGGCGCCGGGTCGGGCGAGGAAAGGCGGGCGGTGAGTTCCCGGCGGGCGCTGCTCGCCGCCGGGGCCGGGGGGGCACTCGGCGCCCTGCTGCCGGTCCGTGCGCCGGCCGCCACCGCCCCCGGCGGTGACGTGTACCTGCGCGGTTCGCGGCGCGCGCTGCTGCACGCCGTGCTCGCGCGGCTCGGGCGCATCCAGCGCACCGTCGGCCACGGCAACTTCTACCTGCTCGGCTTCGACCGCATGCTGCGCGTGGCCCGCGACTACTCGGCGGTCGGTCCCTTCCCGCGCGTCGAGCTCGCCTTCCTCGAGGAGCTGTTCGCGATCGACGCCCGGGTCTACGGCTTCTACGGCGAGAAGGTGCTCTCGGCGCTGAGCGCCGAGCTTGCCTATCGCGAGCTGGTGCGGGTGCCGGGCAGCGCCCAGCGCCTGGTCCACGGCGCGGCCCAGGCCCGCCTGGCGGGCATGCGCCGGCTGGTCGGGGATCGGCTGGTGCTGACCTCCGGGGTGCGCGGCATGGTCAAGCAGATCCACCTCTTCCTGCGCAAGGCCGCGCGCAGCGGCGGCAACCTGTCGCGGGCGGCCCGCTCGCTGGCTCCGCCGGGCTACTCGTTCCACGCGATCGGGGACTTCGACATCGGCGAGCGCGGCCTCGGCGCGGCCAACTTCACCGCAGCCTTCACCGACACCGAGGTCTTCCGGCGGCTCAGCCGGGCCGGCGCGCTGCCGATGCGCTACCCGCGCGGCAACCGCCTCGGGGTGCGCTTCGAGCCCTGGCACGTGCGGGTGGTGTAGCGAGGGATGGGGTCAGAGGAGGGATGGGGTCGGGAGGGATGGGGAGGGATGGGGTCAGGTCTAGAATTGTAGCATCGGCAAGAGCCGATGCTACAATTCTAGACCTGACCCCATCCCTCCCGACCCCATCCCTCCCCTCTAGACCTGACCCCATCCCCCTCCGAGCGCCTCCTCGAAGATCGCCGGCCAGCCGCGGTTGGCCGCCGGGTTGGCCGGGCTCGGGTGCGGGGCGGCGGTGATCTCGACTGCGTTTCCGGCCAGGGCCGCCGCGGCGCGGGCGGCGGCGAAGCGCCCGATGCCGACCACCCGGCGGGGCCCGACGACGGCCACCAGGGCGCGCAGCGCCTCGTCGCAGGGGGCGTAGAGCGCCGCGCGCTCGGCGGCCGGCAGCTTGTCGGGCGTGCGGTTGCGCCCGCCGGCCTCGAGGAAGGCGAGCGGGCAGTAGTTCCAGACGAAGTATCGGGCGAAGAAGCGCTGCGGTGAGCCGAAGCGATCGCGCGCCCAGCCCCACAGACGCCGGCCGCTGACCTCGCCGCGCGGGCAGCGGAAGCCGAGCACCGGGCGGCGCGGGTGCTCGTTGTCCGGGCGCCCCACCGGGGCCTCGATCCCCAGCCAGCCGCGCACCAGCTCGACATCCCCGAATGGCACCCCGGTCTGGACCATCCCGAAGGGGCCGGGGTTCATCCCCAGCAGCAGGTCGGTCGCGCCGCGGCACGCGTAGCGCTCGAGGTAGCGGCGGTGCGGCTCCCAGGCGTACTCGAGCGGGTGGTAGACGTAGGCAACTGGCGCGGCGAAGGCGAGCGTCGCGCAGCGCTCGGCGAGCCGCGCCGCGATCGCCACCACCGCCTTCACGGCCGCGCCACCTCGCGGCGCACGGCGTGGTAGTTGGCCGCGAAGATCAGGCTCGCCCCGGCCAGCGTCCAGGCGTCGATCGGCTCGCCGTAGGCGAGCAGGCCGAGCAGCGCGGCCGCCGGCAGGCGCACGAAGTCCATCGGCGCGACCAGCGCCGCGTCGGCGATGGCCAGCGCCCGGGCCAGCCCGAAGTGCGCCCCGAGCCCGGCGAGCCCCATGACCAGGAGCGCCGGGAGCTCGGCCGCGCCCGGCCAGACCCAGTCCGGGAGCGCCGGCAGCAGCGCCATCGGCGCCTGCATCAGGCTCATGTAGAAGATGATCGTGGTCGCCGTCTCGGTGCGGGTCAGGGCCTTGACCATCGCCACCGAGCCGGCGAAGCACAGCGCCGCCCCGAGCACGACCCAGGTCGCCGGGCCGACCGTCGCGAAGCCCGGGCGCACCACCAGCAGCACCCCGAGCAGGCCGCCGGCGATGGCCACCAGCCGGTGGGGCGCGAGCCGCTCGCCGAGCACCAGCACGGCGATCAGGGCGAGCCACACCGGGGTGGTGAACTCGATGGCGAAGACCTCGGCGAGCGGCAGCAGCGTGACCCCGACCGTCCAGCCCCACTGCCCGGCGAAGTGCACCAGGTTGCGAGCCAGGTGCAGCCCGGCGCGGCGGGTGGCGACCCGCGCGGGGCCGAGCCGGACGAGCAGAGCGGCGAGCACCAGCACCCCGACCAGGCTGCGGAAGAACAGCATCTCGGCGGCCGACATCACCGGGGCGAGGCTGCGCGCGGCGGCGGCCAGCGACAGGAACGAGCCGATGGTCAGCGCCATCCAGGCCGCGGCGCGGTAGGCGGCCGGGAGGGCCGGGCGGCTCACCGGCCGCTGGCGCAGGCCTCGAGCAGCGCGGCCACGCAGCAGGTCAGCCGCTCGGCGGTGGCCAGCTCGAGGAACTCGTTGGGGCCGTGGGCGTTGGCCTGCGGACCGAGCACCCCGGTGACCACGAACCGGGCCCGCGGGAAGCGCGCGGCGAGCATTCCCATGAAGGGGATGGTCCCGCCCTCGCCGATCGCCGCCGCGGACTCCCCGAAGAAGCTCCGCGAGGCCGCCTCGAGGGCCGCCTCGAGGGCCGGGCCGAGCGGCGGGGCCTCCCAGCCGTCGGCGTGCTCGCCGGGCTCGAAACGCACGCTGGCCCCGCAGGGCGGGTCGCGCTCGAGCTCGGCGGCCAGCGCGGCGCTGGCCGCCGCCGCCTCGCAGCGCGGCGCCAGGCGCAGCGAGAGGCGCAGCGCCAGCTCGGGCAGCGCGACATTGCCGGCCGCCGCCCCCGGCGGCAGGCCGTCGGCGCCGATCACGGCGAGCGCCGGCTCCCAGGTGCGCCGCAGCACCAGCTCGGCGAGGTCCGGGGACTCGGGCTGCAGCCCCGGGGCGAGCGGGAAGCGGCGCCACAGCGCCTCGCCGAGCACCTCCGCGGCGCGGGCGGCCTGGGCGCGGCGCTCGTCGGGGATCGGGCAGCGCAGCGCATCCAGCCGGACCCGGCCGCTGGCCCCGTCCTCGATGCGCTCGAGCAGGACGCGGGCGATGCGGAAGGCCGACGGTACCACCCCGCCGGCATCGCCCGAGTGCACCCCCTCGCGCATCACCCGCACCCGCAGCGTGCCCTTGACCATGCCGCGCAGCGAGGTGGTGACCCAGAGGCGCCGGTAGTCGCCGCAGCCCGAGTCGAGGCAGACCACCAGCTCGGGCTCACCGATCCGCCCGGCCAGTGCCTCGATGTGGGCCGGCAGGTCGGGGCTGCCGCTCTCCTCGCTGGCCTCGATCAGCACCACGCAGCGCGGATGGCGGGCACCCTGCTCGGCCAGCGCCCCGATCGCGGCGAGCGCGGCGAACACCGCGTAGCCGTCGTCGGCCGCGCCGCGCCCGTAGAGGCGGCCGTCCTCGATCACGGGCTCCCAGGGCCCCAGCCCGTCGCGCCAGCCCTCCATCTCGGGCTGCTTGTCGAGGTGCCCGTAGAGCAGCACGGTCCCGGGCGCGGTGCCCGGCACCTCGGCGAGCAGCAGCGGGGTGCGGCCGGGGAGGTGGTGGCGCTCGACCACGAGGCCCGGGATCGACTGGGCGCGGCACCAGCGCTCGAGCTGTTCGATGGCCCGCTCGATGTGGCCGTGGGCCTGCCAGTCGGGGTCGAAGGCCGGTGACTTGGCGGGGATGCGCACGTACTCGACGAGCTCGGCGAGGATCGAGTCGCGCCACCGCGCCTCGACGTGGGCGCGCAGGCGGTCCTTGTCCATGGCGGGTCTCCTGCGAGGCGGGGCGGGGATGATAGCCCGGATCCGGCAGCCGCGGGCGGGAGGGGGAGGGCGGCGCGACGGCCGGCGAGGGACCCTCCGTCGCGGCGCCGGGATACCGGCTCCGGGCGCGACGCGCTACGCTTGCGCGCAGATGGCCAGCCCGTACCTCTCCTCGACCCACGGCGGTAGCCGCAGCGCCACAACCCGCTGCGCGCCCCCGCGCGAGGCACGCCCGTGGTCGCCGGTCACGACCCGCGGGCCGGGCAGGGGAGCCGAAGGTGCCGGCTAGCGCTCGCGCCGCCGGGGGTGAGCGCCGCCGGGTGCTGCTGGCGCTGGCCGGCTACGTCGTTGCCGTCTGCGTGCTCGCCGCGATCCTGGCCTACCCGCTGTGGTGGCTGCTCGATGCGCTGCTCGAGCAAGCCCCGCCCTTCCACCGTCTCACCCTGCGCCTGCTCAAGGGGCTGGCGCTGCTCGGGCTGTGGCCCCTGCTCGCCGTGCTCGGCTGCAACGCCCGGGCCGGGTGGGGGCTGGCCCGCGGTCCGGGCGCGGCGCGCGAGCTCGGCGCCGGGCTGATCGCGGGGCTGGCCAGCCTGGGGCTGCTCGCCGCCGTGCTGCTCGCCCTCGGGGTGCGGGTCCCCGCGCCGGTGGGCGGGGTCTCGCTGCCGGCGCTGCTCGCCGGCGCGGCGCTGAGCGCCGCCGCGGTCGCCCTGATCGAGGAGATCTGGTTTCGCGGCGCCCTGCTCACGGTGCTCGCCCGAGGCCTCGGCCGATGGGGCGCGGTCTGGGCCACCGCACTGCTCTGGGCGCTGACCCACTTCGTGCGTGCCGACCAGCCGGTCCCGCTCGAGGCGCTCGGCTGGACCAGCGGCTGGCAGGTGCTCGGCGGGGCGCTCGACCGGCTGGGCCGCCCGGGGGTGGCCGGGGCGCTGGCCGGGCTGGCCGCCGCCGGCGTGCTGCTCGGCCAGGCCCGCCTGGCCAGCGGGCGGGTGGCGGCCTGCATCGGCCTGCACGCCGGCTGGGTGCTGGTCATCCGGCCGCTGCGCAAGCTCACCGATTTCGAGCCGGCGGCGCCGGCGGCGTTCCTCGCCAGCGGCTACGACGGCGTGACCGGCTGGCTTGCCGCCGCTCTGTTCGGCGCCCTGGCGCTGCTCTGGTACCGTCGTGAACGAGCCTGATCCGCTGCGGGTGCCGGCCGAGCTGGCGATCAACGAGGCCACCTACCAGTGGTCGGTGCGGCTCTTCGGGCTGCTGCGCAAGGTGGTGCGGGTCAACGTCAGGCTGCACGGCGACGGCGAGCGGGTGGCCGCCGGCGAGGTCTTCCTGTTCAACCACTTCGCCCGCTTCGAGACCTTCATCCCGCAGTACCTGATCTTTCTCGAGACCGGTGCCTATTGCCGATCGGTGGCCGCCCCCGAGTTCTTCGGCGAGGACGACCCGTTCGGCGACTACCTGCGCTCGGTCGGCGCGGTTCCCAACGACTTCCCGGCGCTCTTTCCGCTGCTCGCCGCCGAGCTGCTGCGCGGCCGCAAGGTGGTGATCTTCCCCGAGGGCGGAATGGTCAAGGACCGCCGGGTGCTCGACCCGGCGGGCGGCTACAGCGTCTACTCGCGCAGCGCCCGGCGCCGCCGCAAGCACCACACCGGGGCGGCGGCCATCGCGCTGCTCGCCGAGCTGGTCAAGGCGGCGGTGCGCGCCGCGCGCGCGGCCGGCGACTCACGCCGGGTCGAGGCCTGGGCCGAGGCGCTGGGGATGGAGGACGGGGCGGCGCTGCTCGCCGCGGCCGCCCGTCCGACCCGGATCGTGCCCGCCAACATCACCTTCTACCCGATCCGGGTCGGCGACAATCTGCTGCGCCGCGGCGCCGAGCTGGTCAGCCGGGGGCTGAGCCGGCGGCTGACCGAGGAGCTGCTGATCGAGGGCAACATCCTGCTCAAGGACACCGACATGGACATCCGCCTCGGCGAGCCCCTCGATGTGAGCCGCTGCTGGCGCTGGTGGGAGCGGGCGCTGCTCGCCCGGGTGGTGCCGGGCTTCGTGCACCCGGGCGAGATCTTCGAGCTCGACCCGCGCCGCGGGCGCCCCGCGCGCCGCCTCCTGGCCCGCGCCCAGCGCCGCGCCGCGCTGCGCCTGCGCGACGCCTACATGCATCGCATGTACCTCGGGGTCACGGTCAATCTCAGCCACCTGCTCTCGTGCCTGATCCTGCGCCGGCTCGAGCGCGGCGAGCGCAGCGTGGCCCGGGCGCACCTGTGCCGCACCCTCTACCTGGCGGTCAAGCATGCCCAGCGCGACCGCTCGGTGTGGCTGCACCGCAGCCTGCGCGACCCGACCGCCTATGGCGAGCTGCCCGAGGGGCGCTCGCGGGGCCTCGAGCAGTTCCTCGGCACCGCCGAGAGCACCGGACTGGTGCGGGTCGAGGGCGAGCGCCTGCACCTCGAGGACAAGCTCGAGGTCGAGCACGGCTTCGACGAGGTCCGGCTCGAGAACCTGGTCGAGGTCTACGCCAACGAGGTGGCGCCGCTCGGCGGCGTGCGCCGGGCGCTGGCGGCCGCCGAGCGCGAGGCGCCGGGGCTCGCCCCCGAGCGCCTCGCGCGGCTGCGCTTCGACGACGAGCGCATCGCTCACGCCTGGGACCGCGAGGCCTTCAGCGGCGAGCGCCACGCCGAGATCAACCGCGCCGAGACCGCCACCGAGGACGGCGCGCCGTTCCTGCTCGAGGCGCCCGGCGGGACAGCCCTGGCGGTGGTCCTGGTGCACGGTTTTCTCGCCTCGCCGGCCGAGCTGCGCGGCCTCGGCGAGCGCCTCCACGCGGCCGGCCACACGGTGGTCGGGGTGCGCCTCAAGGGTCACGGAACCTCGCCCTGGGACCTGCGCGAGCGCTCCTGGGAGGACTGGCTCGGCTCGCTGCGCCGCGGCTACGCGATCGCGGCGGCGCTCGCCGGGCGGGTGTGCATGGTCGGCTTCTCGACCGGCGGGGCGCTGGCGCTGTGCCACGCGGCCGCCCGCCCGCCGGCGCTGCTCGGGGTGATCGCGGCCTGCGTGCCGCTCAAGTTCCGCGATCCGAGCATGGCCTGGGTGCCGCTGGTGCATCGCGCCAACCGCCTGGTGCGGCGCCTGCCGGGGCTCGAGGGGGTGATGCCGTTCCGGGTCAACGACTCCGAGCACCCGGCGATCAACTACCGCCACATGCCGGTGCGCGCCCTCTACGAGCTGCGCCTGCTGGTCGAGGAGATGGAGCGGCGGATCGCTCGGATCGAGTGCCCGGTGGTGCTCTACCAGGCCAGCGCCGACCCGGTGGTCGACCCGGTGAGCGTCGAGCGCATCGCCGCGCTGCTCGATCCGGCCCGCACCCGGGTGGTGCAGGTGGCGAGCGAGCGCCACGGCATTCTTCACGAGGACATCGGCGGGGTCCAGGGAGAGGTGGTCGAGCAGGTCGGCGCCTGGGCGCGCGCGGCGGGCGAGGAGGAGGCCGACCGGCGGGCAGGGTAGCCCGAACGGTTGCCCGCTCTCAGCGGCGCAGCAGCACGTACAGGGCGGGGATCACCAGCACCGTGAGCAGGGTCGAGGAGGCCAGCCCGAAGAGCAGCGAGATGGCCAGGCCCTGGAAGATCGGGTCGGCGAGGATGAAGGCCGCGCCGATCATGGCCGCCAGCGCGGTGAGCAGGATCGGGCGGAAGCGGATCGCCCCGGCCTCGAGCAGCACCTCGGTGAGCGCCGAGCCCGGCTTGCGGCGCAGGCGGATGAAGTCGACCAGCAGGATCGAGTTGCGGACGATGATCCCGGCCAGGGCGATGAAGCCGATCATCGAGGTCGCGGTGAACGGGGCGGCGAACAGCCAGTGACCGAGGACGATGCCGACGATGGTCAGCGGTACCGGCACCAGGATCACCAGCGGCACCCGGAAGCTGCCGAACTGGGCCACGACCAGGATGTAGATGGCGAGGATCGCCACCGCGAAGGCCGCCCCCATGTCGCGGAAGGTCACCCAGGTGATCTCCCACTCGCCGTCCCAGAGCAGCGTGGCGCCGGACTCGTCCTCGGGCTGGCCGTGGAGGCGCACGGCCAGCCGCGGCTCGCCGTCCCCGGCGGCGAGCCGCTCGTTGACCGCGAGCATGCCGTAGAGCGGGGCCTCGAAGCGACCGGCCAGCTCGCCCATCACCATCACCGCCTCGCGCCCGTTGTGGCGGAAGATCGGGAACGAGGCCCGCTCGCGGCGCAGGCTGACCAGGTCACCGAGCTCGACGGTGCCGCGCGCCCCGGGGACCGGGGTGGCGAGGAGGCGCTCGGAGAGGTAGCGCTCGCTCTTGGGCAGGGCGAGCGCGATCTCGACCGGGTTGCGCCCTCCGCCGCGGTGCGAGTAGCCGATCGGCACCCCGCCGAGCAGCGCCCGCACGGTGTCGTAGACGGCCGCCTCCTCGACCCCGAAGAACTCGAGGGCGTCGCGGTCGACGGCCAGGCGGATGCGCTCGGCGGGCACCCCGAGGCTGTCGTCGACGTCGACCACGAAGGGGACCTGCTCGAAGGCGGCACGGACCCGCGCCGCGCCGGCCCGCCGGGTCTCGGCGTCGGGCCCGTAGACCTCGGCGAGCAGGGTGGCGATGACCGGTGGCCCGGGCGGGACCTCGACCACCTTGATCCGGGTGCCGGTCGGCACCGCGACCTCGGCGAGGCGGCGGCGGACCTCGAGGGCGATGGCGTGGCTGGCCCGCTGGCGCTCGTCCTTGGGCAGCAGGTTGACCTGCAGGTCGCCCTGGCTCGAGAGGTTGCGCAGGTAGTAGTGGCGCACCAGGCCGTTGAAGCTGAACGGCGCCGAGGTCCCGGCGTAGGCCTGGATGCCGGCCAGCTCGGGCAGGTCGGCGATCCGCTCGGCGAGCGCCATCAGCACCCGCTCGGTACGCTCGAGGCTCGCCCCCTCGGGCAGGTCGACCACCACCTGGAGCTCGGACTTGTTGTCGAAGGGCAGCAGCTTGACGGTCACCTCCCGGGTGTAGAACAGCGCCGCCGCGCCCACCGTGGCCGCGCCGACCACGGCCAGGAACAGGGCCGCGCGGACCCGGCTGGCCAGCAGCGGGGCGGCCACCGCACGGTAGACCCGCCCCAGGCGCCCGCCGCTGGCCTGCGCCGCGTCGTGGCCGCGGCCGGCCCCGAGGTGGACCATCAGCCACGGGGTGATGGTCACCGCGACCAGGAACGAGAACAGCATCGCCGCCGAGGCGTTGGCCGGGATCGGGCTCATGTAGGGGCCCATCAGGCCGGAGACGAACATCATCGGCAGCAGCGCCGCGATCACGGTCAGGGTGGCGACGATGGTCGGGTTGCCGACCTCGGCCACCGCCTCGATGGCGGCCTGGACCCGCGAGCGCCCGTCGCCGGCCGCCCAGTGCCGGTGGACGTTCTCGACCACCACGATGGCATCGTCGACCAGGATGCCGATCGAGAAGATCAGCGCGAACAGGCTGACCCGGTTGAGCGTGTAGCCCATCAGCCAGGCCGCGAACAGGGTCAGCAGGATGGTGGTCGGAACCACCACCAGGACCACCGCGCCGGCCCGCCAGCCGATCGCCAGCGCGATCAGGGCGACGATGGTCAGGGTGGCCTCACCGAGGTGGGAGAGCAGCTCGTCGGCCTTCTGGCTCGCGGTCTCGCCGTAGTTGCGGGTCACCCGCACCTCGAGGTCGGCCGGGACCAGCCGGCCGCGGACCAGTTCGAGGCGCTCGAGGAGGCGCTCGGCGATCACCACCGCGTTGGCCCCGGCGCGCTTGGCCAGCGCGATGGTCACCGCGGGGCGCCGCACCAGCCCGCCGCGCCCATCGGGCAGCAGGTCCCAGGCGCGCTGCTCGAGCGGCTTGCCGCCGTAGACCACCCGGGCGACGTCGCGCAGGTACACCGGACGGCCGTCGCGGGTGGTGAGGAGCAGCAGGCCGATGTCCTTGGCCCCGCCGAGGGTCTGCCCGGCGAGCACCTCGAGGCTCCGGTCGGCCTCGCGGATCCGGCCGGCCAGCAGCGAGCGATTGGCCCCGGAGAGCTTGGCGACGAGCTGGTTGAGGGTCACCCCGTAGAGGGCCAGCCGCTCGGGGTCGGGCTCGATGCGGATCTGTCCCGGGCGGCCGCCGACGATGTAGTTCAGCCCGACGTCATCGACCTTGACCAGCTCGGCGAGCAGCGCGTCGGCGACCTGCCAGAGGGCGGTGTCGTTCCAGCGCGAGGCGACCTCGGGGCGCGGGGTCAGGGTCAGGGTCAGGATCGCGACGTCGTTGATCCCGCGCCCCACGATCAGCGGCTCGGGGATGCCGATCGGGATCCGGTCGAGGTTGGCGCGCACCTTCTCGTGCACCCGCGCCACCGCGTCGTCCTCGGGCGTGCCGACGAAGAAGCGCGCGGTCACCACCACCCGGTCATCGAGGGTCTGGCTGTAGACGTGCTCGACCCCGTCGATGCCCTTGACGATCTCCTCGAGCGGCTTGGTGACCAGCTCGGCGGCGTCGACCGCCTTGAGCCCGTCGGCGCGCAGCAGGATGTCGACCATCGGCACCCGGATCTGGGGCTCCTCCTCGCGCGGCAGCGCGACCAGCGCCACCGCGCCGACGGTGAACGCGGCGACCAGCAGCAGGGGGGTGAGGGGCGAGCCGATGAAGGCCCGGGTGAGGTGCCCCGAGAGCCCCAGCCTCATGGCTCGATCAGCTCGTCACCGGGCCCCAGCCCGGAGAGGATCTCGATGGCCGGCTCGTCGCCGTCGATCCCCCGCCCGGGCTGGACCACCACCTCGGTGGGGGCGCCGTCGGCGCCGCGCACCCGCACCGTGTCGATGCCGAAGCGCGTCCTGAGGAAGCGGCGGGGGATGACGATGGCCTGGCGCCGTCCGGTTGCGACCCACACCCGGGTGCGCTCGCCGACGAAGTAGTCACCGAGGCCGGAGACCTCGACGTCGGCGATCACCTGGCCGTTGGACAGCTCGGGGTAGACCTTGCGGATCCGCCCCTCGCGCACCGACTCGGGTGTCTCGCTGAGCCCGCGGGCGCCGACCCGCACCGGGTCGCCGACCCGGATGAAGCGGGCGTGGCGCTCGGGCAGGCGCAGGCGCAGCACGTAGCGGTCGACGGCGATGGTGGCCACCGGCTCGCCGGGCATCACCACCTCGCCCTCGACCACGTGGGTCTCGAGCACCCGCCCCGAGTCGGGCGCCAGCACCTTGCCCTCGCGGCGGCGCTCGCGCAGCACCTCGCGATCGGCGCGCGCCGCGGCGAGCTCGCCGGTGGTGACGCTGAAGGCGGTCTCGGCGGCATCGAGCTGGCTCTGCGAGGCGGAGCCGGTGGCGCGCAGCTGGCGCAGGCGCTTGACGGTGACCGTGGCCTGGGAGAGCCGGGCCTCGAGGGCGTCGATGCGCGCATCGAGCGAGGCGAGCTCGAGGGCGAGCTTGGGGTCGTCGACCTCGGCGATCACCTGCCCGGTCTCGACCCGGTCGCCGTCCTCGACGTGCAGCCGGACCACGGTGCCGCTGATCCGGGTTCGCGCGCGGGCGATGTCGACGCTCTCGACGGTGGCGAAGACCGCCTTCTGGTCCTCGACCTGGCGCCAGCCCACGACCCACTTCTCGGCCGCCCCCACCGGGGCGGCGAGCAGGGCCAGCCCGAGCGCGGCGAGGGTGGCCCGGCAGGCGGGGCGGGTGTGCGCTGCGCGGCTCACCGCGCTCGCCTACTCGAAGGCCGGGCCCGGACAGCGGCCGAGCGCCCGCAGGATCCGGGCCAGCGGGCAGAAGCCGGTGAAGGCGGCCTGGAGCATGTTGGCGCCGACGAAGGCGGTCAGCCACAGCCAGTTCGGCGAGACGTAGTGGGCGAGCGCCAGGCTGACCAGGATCATGGTGCCTGCGAAGGCGAAGACGAGACGATCGACGTTCATGGCTCGATGCCCTCCGGTTCGGTTGCTTGCCGCGTATTTATGCGGACTCTAGAATATTTATCAAATTGAATTTTCAGAATCCTGCAATTGAATAAATCGATTATCCCGATGCGCACCGGTAAGCCCGCATGACCCTTCAGGAGCTTCGCTACCTGGTGGCGCTGGCCGACCACGGCCACTTCGCCCGCGCGGCGGCCGCCTGTCATGTCGGCCAGCCGACGCTGAGCACCGGCCTGCGCAAGCTCGAGCAGTCGCTCGGCGTGGAGCTGCTCGATCGCAGCCAGCGCCGGGTTCGCCCGACCCCGGCCGGCGAGCGGGTGATCGCGCAGGCCCGGGTGGTGCTCGAGGAGGCCGAGCGACTGCGGGCCCTGGCCGGCGAGGAGGCCGCGGACCCGGAGGCCGGGCCGCTGCGCCTCGGGGTCATCCCGACGCTCGGACCGTATCTCCTGCCGCACCTCCTGCCGCGGGTGCGCGAGCGCTTCCCGCGGCTGCGCCTGCTGCTGCGCGAGGAGCCGACCGCGGCGCTGCTCGGGCGGCTGCGCGACGGGCGGCTCGACGCGCTGCTCGCGGCGCTGCCGGTCCCCGGCGAGGGCCTGGCCGGCGAGACCCTGTTCGCCGAGCGCTTCGTGGTCGCGCTGCCGGCCGGCCATCCGCTGGCCGAGCGCACCAGGGTGCGGGTCGAGGACCTCGATCCGACCGGGGTGCTGCTGCTCGAGGAGGGCCACTGCCTGCGCGACCAGGCCCTCGAGCTGTGCCGCCATGCCCATGCGGCGCGCAGCGAGGAGGTTCGCGCCACCAGCCTCGAGACCCTCCGCCAGATGGTGGCGGCCGGGATCGGATGCACCCTGCTGCCGCAGCTCGCGGTCACCGGGGCCGACCCCGGGGCCGGGCTGGTGCGCTACCGGCGCTTCGCCGCGCCCGAGCCGCGCCGCATCGTCGGGCTGATCTGGCGGCGCCGCTACCCGCGGGCCGGGCTGCTCCAGGCCTTCGCCGCCCTGGTGCGCGACCACCTGCCGGCCGGCGTCGAGGCCCTGCCTGGTGATACGATAGGCTCTCATCTGGCAGGGGCTCCCTCGGGGTGAGCGGCGCCGGGCGGGGTGGAGCCCGCTCCCGGGCCGCGAACTTTCCCGCGCCGGCACCCTCGAAGGGGGAACGCCGGCTCCGCCCGCGGCCCGCCCCGGCCCCACCCGCACGACCTGGAGGAGAACCGTGATGACCGACCGAAACCGGCGCCTGCTCGCCGTGCTCGCCGCCGCCCTGATCGGCCTCGTGCCCGCGAGCGGGGCACGTGCCGCCGGTGAGCTCTCCCCCGAGGCCGAGCAGGCCCTGGTCGAGCGCGTCACCCGCGAGGTGGTGCGCGAGCTGCGCGAGAGCGGGGTGCTCAACGAGGAGGTCAAGCAGGGGATCGCCGACTACATCCGCGAGCAGCGTGCGATCCGCGCCCGCGCCCAGAACCGGGCGCGGCGCCAGGAGGCGCTGCGCGCCCGCGCGGTGCGCCCGCCCACGCCCGGACGCGACCACATCTTCGGCAACCCCGGCGCCGAGATCTCGCTGATCGAGTACTCGGACTTCGAGTGCCCGTTCTGCAAGCGCTTCCACCCGACCGCGCGGGCCCTGGTCGAGCGCTACCAGGGGCGGGTGAACTGGGTCTACCGGCACTTTCCGCTGGCCTTTCACAACCCCGGGGCGCAGAAGGAAGCCGAGGGGGCGGAGTGCGCCGCCGAGCTCGGCGGCAACGAGGCCTTCTGGCGCTTCGCCGACGCGATCTTCGAGCGCACCACCTCCAACGGCAAGGGCTTCCCGATCGAGCGGCTGGCGCCGCTGGCCGCCGAGCTCGGGCTCGACCGCGCGGCCTTCGAGGAGTGCCTCGACAGCGGCCGCAAGCTGGCCCGCGTCAAGTCGGACTTCGACGAGGGGGTGCGGATCGGCATCAACGGAACCCCGGGCAACGTGCTGCGCAACAACCGCACCGGCGAGGTGCGGGTGCGCGCCGGCGCGGTGCCGCTCGAGGCCCTGGTGGCCGACGTCGAGGCGCTGCTCAAGTAGCCGCGCCCGCGGCCCCAGGATCGCTGGGCGCGGCGGGCCGGGCCTTCAGCGCCGGGCGTGGCGGATCAGGCGGCGGCGGTGGCGGAGCTGGCGCGGGGTGAGCCGGTTGCGCCGTCCCGCGAAGGGGTTCTCGCCGCTCCTCAGCTCGATGACCAGCGGCGTGCCGTGCAGGCCGAACGCCTCGCGGAAGCGCCGTGCCAGGTAGCGGCGGTAGTGCTCGGGGAGGCGCTCGGTCTGGTTGCCGTGGATCACCACCCGCGGCGGATTGCTGCCGCCCTGGTGGGCGTAGCGCAGCTTGATGCGCCGCCCGTGCAGCAGCGGCGGCGGACTGTCCTCGACGGCCTCGGCGAGGATCCGGGTCAGCTCCGGGGTGGCGAGCTTGCGGGTCGCCGCCTCCCAGGCCGCCGCCACCGCGCCGAGCAGCTCGCCGAGCCCGCTGCCGTGCAGCGCCGAGCAGTAGCAGCGGGTGGCGTACTCGACGAAGCGCAGCCGCCGCTCGAGCTCGCCGCGGACCCGGCGCCGCTCGCCGCTCTCGAGCCCGTCCCACTTGTTGACCGCGACCACGCAGGCCCGTCCCTCCTCGATCACCTGCCCGAGCAGGCGCAGGTCCTGCTCGCCGAGCCCGGCGTGGGCGTCGAGCACCACCACCGCGACGTGCGCCGAGCCGATCGCCTGCAGCGAGCGGACCACGCTGAGCCGCTCGGCGGTCCCCTGGACCCGGGAGCGGCGGCGGATGCCGGCGGTGTCGAGCAGCAGGTAGTCGCGCCCGTCGCGGCTGAAGGGCACGTCGATGGTGTCGCGGGTGGTGCCGGGGAGGTCGTGGGCGAGGACTCGCGGCTCGCCGACCAGGCGATTGACCAGGGTCGACTTGCCGACGTTGGGGCGCCCGACGATCGCCACCCGGATGCGCCGCGCCCGCTCGTCGACCTCCTCCCCGGGGCCGGCGGCGGGCAGCCGCGCGAGCAGCGCGCGGGTGAGGGCGGTGAGGCCGCGGCGCTGCGCGGCCGAGACCGCCAGCGGCTCGCCGAGTCCCAGGGCGTGAAAGGGGGCGCTGGCCGAGATCGGCTCGACGCCGTCGATCTTGTTGACCACCGCCAGGGCCGGCCGGCCGCGCCGGCGCAGCAGCGCGGCGATGTCGCTGTCGCCCGGCATCAGCCCCTCGCGGGCGTCGAGCAGCAGCACCACCAGGTCGGCCTCCTCGACCGCGCGCAGCGACTGCTCGCCGATCAGCCGGCCGACCGGGTCGGGATCGTCGTCGAGCCCTCCGGTGTCGATCAGCACCACCCGCCGGGCGCCGAGCCGCGCGGTGCGGTAGTGGCGATCGCGGGTCATGCCCGGCCGGTCGGCGACCAGCGCCGCGCGCGAGCCGCTCAGGGCATTGAACAGGGTCGACTTGCCGACGTTGGGGCGGCCGATGATGGCGACCACGGGAAGCATCGGTGTGGCACCGCCGGGGACGGCTACTGGGGCGCGACGGTGGTCAGCGCCGCCAGCTCGCCGCCGGCTCCGTAGACATAGAGCGCGTCCGCGGTGGCGACCGGCTGGGCGATGATGCCGTCGCTGTCGATCCGCAGCCGGGCCGCGAACTGCCCGTCCTCGCGGCGCAGCCAGTGCACGTAGCCCTCGGCGTCCCCGACCACCACCCAGTCGCGGAACACCGCCGGCGCGGTCAGGCGCCGCCCCTGGAGCTGGCTCTGCTTCCACATCGAGACGCTGTTGCTGCGCTTGAGCGCCCAGACGTGGTCGCGGGCGTCGGTGACGAAGACCTGGGTGGGGCCGACGCTCAGCCCCTCGTGCGAGGACATGTCGCGCCGCCACAGGCCGGCGCCGGTCTGCAGGTCGAAGGCCGCGATGCGCCCGTTGTAGGTCACCGCGTAGACCGTGTCGTCGGCGACCACCGGGTCGGCATCGACGTCGACCAGCCGCTCGAGCTCCGAGCGCCCGCGCGGCTCGGCGATCCGCGCCTCCCAGATCACCTCGGCGTTGCGCACCGACAGCGCCACCAGCCGGCCGCTGTCGAAGCCGGCGATGACCAGCCCGGCGGCCAGCACCGGGCTGCTGGTGCCGCGCAGCGAGAGCACCGGCACGGTGCGGTCGTAGACCCAGATGCGCTGGCCGTCGGCCGGGTCCAGGCCGTAGAGCTTGCCGTCCACGGTGCGCACCACCACCACCCCGTAGCCGGCCCGGGGCTGGGCGAGGACCTCGCTCGAGACCTGGACCTGCCAGGCCGGCTCGCCGTCCTCGGCCTTGAGCGCGATCACCTCGCCGTCGCTGCCGCCGACCACCACCAGCCCCTCGCCGACCCCCGGGCCGCCGGCCAGCCGGCTCCCGGTGCTGCGCTCCCAGACCCGCTCCCCGCTGGCCGCATCGTAGGCCGCGACCCGGCCCTTGCGCTCGGCCACGTAGATGCGGCCCTCGCGCACCACCGGCACCAGCTTGAGGTACTGGCGATCGAAGCCGGCCCCGATCTGGCGGCTCCACAGCTTGCGGACCTGGACCGTGGGGGTGAACTCGACCAGCTCGGCGGGCGGCTCGAGGTTGTCCTCGCCGCCGAGGTAGTCGCGCACCGTGCCGCATCCGGCGAGCAGCACGGTGGCGAGGAGCAGGACGCTCAGCCGGACTGGCGGGCCGTGCCTGGCCACTGGCTGTCCTCGCCGAGGTCGTCGAGCTTGACCTGGATGCGCTGGCGGGTTGCCGGGGCGACCTGCTGCAGGTCGAGGGCGGCACGGTAGGCGCTGCGCGCCCCTTGGCTGTCGCCGCGGGCCAGCCGCGCGTCGCCCTCGACCTCGGCGGCCAGCGAGCGGTAGCTCGGGGTCTCGATCGCCGCGGCCAGGCGCTCGGCCTCCGCGGGCTTGCCGGCGTCGAGCATCAGCCGCGCCAGGCGCAGCCGCGCCAGGTCCTTGAGGGCCTGCCCGTCGGCGTTGTCGATCACCCAGCGCAGGTGCATCTGGGCCTCGGCGGCGTCGCCCCCGGCCAGCGCCTCGCGGGCGGCCAGCAGCGCGGCGAGCGCCGCGTACTGGGTGCCCGGGTAGTCCTGGATGATGCTCTTGGCCCGGGCCAGGGCCTGGGCCGAGCGCTCCTCGTTGACCGCCTGCATGAGCTGCTCGTAGCGGGCCGAGGCCTCCTCGCGCTGCCCCTGCTGGTAGCGCTGCCAGCCATTCCAGCCGAACACCGCCGCCAGCCCGAGCACGATCCCGGTGACCACGCTGCGCCCGTTCTCCTTCCACCAGCGCTGCAGCTCCTCGACCTGTTCCAGATCGCTATCCGCCATCGGTTCCCGTCCCTTGCCTGCTCTGCTCGCCTGCGGCGAGCATCTCCTCGAGCACCGCCGCGATCCGCTCGCCGGCCACGCTGCGCTGCTCGCCCGCCCCGCGCAGCGGCTTGACCCCGATGCAGCCGCTCTCGACCTCGCTGTCGCCGAGCACCAGGGCGAGGCGCGCGCCGCTGCGATCGGCACGGCGCAGCTTGGCCTTGAAGCTGCCCTCGCCGGCATCGACCACCAGGCGCAGCGCCGCGAGGCGGTCGCGCAGGCGCTCGGCGAGCGCGTGGGCGTGGCGCCGCGCGCGCTCCCCGACCGCGGCGAGGAACACCTCCGGGCGCTCCTCGGCACCGCTGCGCCCGGCCGCGCGGAGCAGCTCGAGGACCCGCTCGAGCCCGATCGAGAAGCCGACCGCGGGCGTCGGCGGGCCGCCGATCTCGGCCACCAGCCCGTCGTAGCGCCCGCCCCCGCAGGCCGCGTCCTGGGCGCCCAGCGCGCCGCTCAGCCACTCGAACACGGTGCGCGTGTAGTAGTCGAGCCCGCGCACCAGGTGGGGGTTGATGCGGTAGGCCACCCCCGCCTCGCGCAGCACCTCCTGGACCCGGGCGAAGTGCGCGGCCGACTCGGCGCCGAGCATCTCGACGATCGTCGGAGCGCCGGCGAGCACCTCGCGGACCGCGGGGTCCTTGCTGTCGAGGACCCGCAGCGGATTGCTCTCCAGGCGCCGCAGGCTGTCCTCGTCGAGCGCCTCGCGGTGCGCGCGCAGGTAGCCGACCAGCCGCTCGCGGTAGGCGCTCTGCTCCTCGCGGGTGCCGAGCGAGTTGATCTCGAGGCGCAGCCCGGTGAGCCCGAGCTCGCGCCACAGGCGCGCGCCGATCAGCATCAGCTCGGCGTCGGTCTCCGGCTCGGCGAGCCCGAAGGCCTCGGCCCCGACCTGGTAGAACTGGCGGTAGCGGCCGCGCTGCGGGCGCTCGTAGCGGAACATCGGCCCCAGGTACCAGAGCCGCAGGCCGCGCCCGCGCAGCAGGCCGTGCTCGATGGCCGCCCGCGCGCAGCTCGCGGTGCACTCGGGGCGCAGGGCGAGGCTCTCGCCGTTGCGGTCCTCGAAGGTGTACATCTCCTTCTCGACGATGTCGGTGACCTCGCCGATCGAGCGGCGGAACAGCTCGGTGCGCTCGACCAGCGGGGGGCGGATCTCGCGGTAGCCGTAGCCGCCGAGCACGCGCCGCGCGCAGGCCTCCAGCTCGTGCCAGAGCGCGATGTCGTCCGGCAGGATGTCGTTCATCCCGCGGATCGCCCGGATCGGATTCATCGTCGTCGGGGGCTCAAAGGGTGTCGCTGGCCGCCGCGAAGCCACGGCAGCAAGTCATTCTATCAGGAAATCCCTGCGCGCAGCCGCCTGCCGCGGGCGGCTATCCGGTCGGGGTGGCGAGCAGCTCCTCGGGGCCGCTCGGGCGGCGCGGGCCGCCGAGCGTGAAGCGGGCGATCCCGCGCGATACGAACGGCGCCGGGTCGAAGGGCACGTCGTTGAAGCGCACCTCGACCCCGCGCGCGTAGCCGAGCACCACCCGGAACGGGGCACGCCCCTCGAGGTCGAGGACGCTGCCCTCGCGGGCCAGGTTGAAGTAGAGCCGCTCCCCGCCGGCATCGTAGACCTCGACCCACGACTCGTTGGTGAAACTCAGGCGCAGCCGATCGAGGGTGCCTTGCGCCGCCGTCGCCGGCGGCTCGCCGGGCGCCGTCGCGGGCTCGGCCGAGGCGATCTCGGCCGGTGGCTCGGGCGCCTCGGCGGGCGCGGTGGCCGGCGCTGCGGGGGCGGCGCCCGCCGGCTCGGCCGGCGCGGGCTCGCCGCCCGCGGCGGGGGCCCCGGGCGAGGCACCCGGCGCGCCCGCCGGGATCGCCTCGGCGCCCGCCCCCTCGGCGTGGGGCGGCGCCGCGGAGGCCACCTCGGCCTCGGGCGCGCCGGCGGCTGGCACCGTGGCCGCCGGGGAGGGCTCGAGGGCGGCGGCCTGGCGGGCCGCGGCGCGGGCCGGCTGGCCGGGCGCGGCCGCGCCCTCCGCGGCCGTCGCCGCCGTGCTCTCCGGGCGCTCGGTGGCCGGCGCCTCGCCCGGCCCGGCCTCGCCAGGCGGCGCGGGCGCCGGCGGGGTGCCCTCGGCGAGCACTTCGCCAGCGCGCTCGCCGAGCGCGGCGAGCGGCTCGCCGAGCGGGGCCTCCTGCTCGCGGCTCTGCCACCACAGCGCCACCAGCACCACCAGGCCGATGATCACCAGGTAGGTCACGACCCGCACCGGGACGTCGCCGCTGCGGGCCTGGCCGGGCTGGGCGATGTCGGCGACCAGCGGCGGCGGGGCGAGCCCGCAGCGGTCGAAGGCGTCGACGATCGGCTCGGGCTCGAGGTCGAGCAGCCGCGCATAGGAGCGCAGGTAGCCGCGCACGAAGGTCGGGGCCGGCAGCGAGCCGTAGCTCCCGCTCTCGAGCGCCTCGAGGGTCCGGGTGTCGAGGCGCAGCCGCGCCGAGACCTGGCTCAGCGACAGGCCGGCGGCCTCGCGCGCGGCGCGCAGCCGCTCGCCCGGCCCGTGGCTGGCAGTCTCGGCGGTGGCGGGGGGCGGCTCGCTCTGGTGGGTGGGGTTCACTGCTGCTCCTCGGCGCGAAGCTGGGCCGCTTCCGGCGAGTCAGGATACTTCGAGCGCAGCAGCAAGGCGTAGCTCGCCTCGGTGTCGCGGTCGCCGAGCTGGCGCTCGATGCGGATCCCCAGCCACAGCGTGCGCGGGCTGTGGCTGGCGACCTCGAGGTAGCGCTGCAGGTAGCCGCGGGCCGACAGGTAGGCGCCCTTGGCGAGGCTGATCTCGGACATCGCGAGCA
The DNA here is from genome assembly GCA_964599705.1 of uncultured Ectothiorhodospiraceae bacterium. GTDB lineage: Bacteria > Pseudomonadota > Gammaproteobacteria > HK1 > HK1 > CAZRGU01. The sequence continues at coordinate 21,436 of CAZRGU010000018.1, forward strand.
GCGCCGGGGGCAGCCGCGGATCGATGGCCAGCGCGTTGCGCAGGTAGGTCTCGGCCCGGTCGAGCTTGCCGGCGCGCTGCATGCAGAGCCCCGCATTGGCGTAGGCGGTCTGGGGCGAGCGGTAGAGCGGGTTCTTGACCGCCCGCAGGAAGCGCTGCTCGCCCTCCTCGAAGCGTCCCTGGCGGCACAGGAAGCCGCCGTAGTTGTTCTGCGCCGAGGAGTTGACCGGGTCGAGCTCGACGGCGCGGCGCAGGTGCTCCTCGGCCTTCTCCGTCTCGCCCATGCGCGCGTAGAGCAGTCCCATCGCGTTGTGCGCGGCCGAGTAGTCGGGATCGGCCAGCAACGCCTTGTGCAGGCGCTGCCAGGCGAGCTCGAGCTTGCCCTCGCGCAGATAGCCGACCCCGAGCTCGGTGTGCAGCTCGGCGAGCTTGTTCTCGGCACGCGCCGGCGTGCCCACCTCCTGGACCGGGGTGGACGCGCATCCCGCCACCATCAGCGCCGCCGCCAGCGCCCCCGCGCGGACCAGCCAGTGTGCCCCCATCGGCCTCCCCAGCCGTCTCCAACCGGCTCGCAACATGGTCGCCGCCGGGGACGTTGTCAAGGGGCGTGGAGCCCGCTCGGTGCCGCCGGCGGGGCCCGGCCGGGGCGGCGGCGGCGCGGGCGGACCCGCCCGGCGAGCTGCCCGCAGGCGGCAGCGATGTCGCTGCCCCGCGTCTTGCGGGTGATGGTCATGATCCCGGCGCCCAGCAGCACCTCGCGGAACGCGTCGATGGCCTCGTCGGGCGAGCGACGGTGGGCTGCGCCGGGGAACGGGTTGCAGGGGATCAGGTTGACCTTGGAGGGCAGCCCGGCGAGCAGCCGGGCGAGCGCGCGGGCCTGCTCGGGGTGGTCGTTGAGGCCCGCGATCATCGCGTACTCGAAGGTGATCTTGTCGCGCGGGCTGTGGGCCAGGTAGTCACGGCAGGCGGCCAGCAGCTCGGCGATCGGGTAGCTGCGATTGAGCGGCACGAGGCGTTCGCGCAGGGCGTCGTCCGGGGCGTGCAGGGACACCGCCAGGCTCACCGGGAGGCGCTCGGCGAGCTTGCGGATTCCGGGGACCAGGCCGGCGGTGCTCAGGGTGACGCGGCGCCGGGCGAGGCCGTAGGCGTTGTCCTCGATCATCAGGCGCATCGCCTCGACGACCGCGTCGAGGTTGAGCAGCGGCTCGCCCATGCCCATCAGCACGACATTGGTGATCAGGCGCGGTCCGCGACGGGGGCTCGAGCCGAGCGCGGCGCTCGCCACGTGCAGCTGGCCGATGATCTCGGCGCTGCTGAGGTTGCGCGAGAAGCCCTGCCGGGCGGTGGCGCAGAAGGTGCAGTTGAGCGCGCAGCCGACCTGCGAGGAGACGCACAGCGTGCCGCGCTCGCCGTCGGGGATGAACACCGTCTCGATGCACTCGCCGCCGTCGACCTCGAGCAGCCACTTGCGGGTGCCGTCGCGTGAGCGTTGCTCGCCGACCACCCGCGGGGCGCGGATCTCGGCGCACTCGGCGAGCCGGGCACGCAGCGCCCGGCTGAGGTTGGTCATCGCCGCGAACTCGTCGACCCCGAGCTGATGGATCCAGCGGATCACCTGCACGGCCCGGAACGGGCGCTCGCCGAGGGCCGCGAAGAACGCCTCGAGCGCCGGGCGCGAGAGGCCGAGCAGGTTGGTGCGGGCCGGCGCAGCGGCGGGGGGCAGCGACGCGCCGGGCACGGCCATCAGCGGGTTCGCGGGCAGAGCTCGTCGGGGGCGAAGAAGAAGGCGATCTCGCGCTCGGCGGTCTCGGGCGCGTCCGAGCCGTGCACCGCGTTCTCGGTCACCTCCTCGGCGAAGTCGGCGCGGATGGTCCCCGGGGCCGCCTCGCGCGGGTTGGTCGCCCCCATCACCTCGCGGTTGCGCGCGATCGCGTCCTCGCCCTCGAGGACCTGCACCAGGCACGGCCCGGAGGTCATGAACTCGACCAGCTCGGCGAAGAACGGCCGCTCGCGGTGCACCGCGTAGAAGGCCTCGGCGCGGGCCCGGTCGAGGTGCAGCATGCGCGCCGCGACCACCCGCAGCCCGGCGCGCTCGAGCCGATCGATGATCGCGCCGATGTGGTTGGCCGCCACCGCGTCGGGCTTGATGATGGACAGGGTTCTCTCGATGGCCATGGGGGACTCCTTTCCGGTCGGCATCCGCTTTGCGAAGCCACTAATCCTATCATGGC